>NZ_JEOG01000021.1:0-57093 GCF_006408715.1 Bifidobacterium sp. UTCIF-39
AAATGACCAATATCACCGGGGTATTCGTTCGTGCGGATGATTCTGAAGACGAGGCGGATGATTCATACGATTCGGATATGATTCCACCCCGGTCTCCTGCTCTGGAAATAGCCAGGAGAACGGGGCGGAATCACTACGCCACAGTGTTCATTTGGGAGCGCTACGGCATCATGCCGCTTCGCAGGCGGACACGAGCTGCTCGAGCGTCTGGCTGCCGAACAGGATGTCGCCGCCGTTGATGGTGGTGGCAGGCACGCTCATGATCCTGCGTTCCTTGCGCAGTTCAGGGAAGAGCCCCAGATCAATCATCTCGGCGGTCACGTTCGGGTTCATGGCGGCGATGTGCTGACATGCGGCCACCACGTCCGGGCAGAAGTGGCAGGTGAGGGAGACGCCGATCTCGATGTGCGTCTCCGGTAGCGCCTTGATACGTTCGGCGAGTTCGGGGTCCACGCTCTGGCCCGGGCCGGCGATGTTATAGACGGCGAGAACGAGCGAATTGACCTCATGACCGGTGGGGATGCCGCTGAACTTCACGCCCGTGTATTCGCCATTGTGGTCGAGCAGCACGAAGACCGGGTAACGCACGATGGCGGCCTTGTCGATCAGCGCCTTGCCTTCCTCGGAGTCGACCGCCACGCTGCGGTAGTGCAGGTGGTCGTGCATGGATGCGAATTCCTTGGCAAAGCTGGCGAGTTCGATGCTCGGCTGACCGCCGTCGTCCACCTGCAACAGGGTCACGTCCTCGGTCAGACGGTTGAAGATGCCGGCCAGCTGCTGCTTCATTTCGGCGCTGAACCATACGCCCTTGTGTTGCGGCACGGACGGGGAGTCGGAGATCGTGCTGGTCTGGCCCACGGTTGCGGACTTCGCGGACTGGGGCTTGGATTCGGATGCGGTCTTGGTCTCGTCGGCCTTCTTGGCAACCGCCTTGGGCACCACGGGGATGCCGAGACGTTTCTTCTCGGCGGTCACGTACTCTTCGGCACCGGTGGCCGCGATCGCGCCGTCGGATGCGGCGGTCACGATCTGGCGCAACGGCTTGGAAACCACGTCGCCGGCCGCGTACACGCCGGGGATGTTGGTGCCCTGCCACGAATCGACGGAGATGTAGCCGCGGTCGTCCTTGACGAGCACGTCAAGGCCGGCGGTTTCGGGCTTGGTGCCCACGTAGATGAACATGCCGAACACGTTGTCGCCGTCCTCGACATGGTAATGGGTCTTCTCACCGGTCTTGTTGTTCACAAACGTGGCGTCGGTCAGATAGTCGTCGCCGTCGAGGGACTCGACCTCGGTGTTGTACAGCACCTCGACCTTGGGGTTGTCGAGCGCGCGGGCCGCGGTGAGCGGCGGGCAGGAGAACTGCGATCCACGCACGAGCACGGTCACCTTGCGTGCGTAGCGGGTGAGGTAGTCGGCTTCCTCGGCGGCCGCATAGCCGCCGCCGACCACGAACACCTGCAGTCCGCTGAACAGCTCGCCGTCACAGGTGGAGCAATAGGCCACTCCCCTGCCGCGCAGCTTCTGTTCTCCGGGGATGCCGAGCTGACGGGGCTGGGCGCCGGATGCGATGATCACGGCGCGGGCATGATAGTCGCGGTTCTTGCCGTGCAGCACCTTCACCTCGCCGTCGAGCTCGTACGCGGTCACATCGTCATGGGCGATTTCCACGCCGAAGCCCTCGGCCTGCTGCTTCATCAGGTTCATCAAGGCGGTGCCCTCGATCTCCTTGATCGCCGGATAGTTGACGACCACGGAAGTGGTGGTGACCTGACCGCCGACCTGATCCTTTTCAATGATCAGCGTGTCCATGGTCGCTCGTCCCGCGTAGATGCCCGCGGTGAGTCCGGCGGGACCACTGCCGACGATGATGACGTCGTAAATGTGTTCGTTGCTCATGATTTGATTGCTGCCTTACTGCTGAAAAAGGCGCTCGAATATGATTCGGGCGCCTTAAAAACGTATTGTCACAACCACTGATGGTGGTAATTGCTGACGTTTGTGCTATCGACGATGATCGACGATTGATGTTCGATGATTATCGACGATCAGATCTTGCCGACGAGGTCGAGGCTCGGAGCGATGGTGTCCTCACCCGGGTGCCAGTTGGCCGGGCACACCTTGTCGCCGTGCTCACGGACGAACTTGGCGGCCTCGAGCGTGCGCAGGATCTCCTCGGCGTTGCGGCCGATGCCGTTGTCGTTGATGGTGTAGGACTTGATCTTGCCTTCGGGGTCGATGATGAACACGCCGCGGAAGGCCAGACCGGTCTCCTCGTCGAGCACGCCGAAGAAGCGGGCGAGCTTGCCGGCCGGGTCGGCGAGCATCGGGTACTTCACCTTGGCGATGGTGTCGGTGGCCTCGGCCCAGGCCTTGTGTACGAACTCGGTGTCCTCGGAAACGGAGTAGACCTCGGCGTCGGCTGCCTTGAAGTCGGTGTAGTGGTCAGCCAGATCACCAAGTTCGGTGGGGCACACGAACGTGAAATCGGCCGGGTAGAAGAAGATGACGGACCAGTGGCCCAGCAGGTTCTGCTTGGACACGGTTTCGATTTCGCCGTCGTGGTAGGCGTTGACGGTGAAGTCCTCGAGCTCGACGTTGATGAAGTTGCTCATGCACATTCCTTTCCGAAAAGGTCGCGATCGGTACGACCATTGTGCTTTCCCGCCCAGTCTATCCGACCATGATTCACGTTCGTCGGAGAAACGCGGCGGGCGGAATGATCATGAGCAACATCACATTTGGGACCGATGAAGCCTAGCGCAGCACTTCGCTCGGGGACTTGTAGGCGGAGCCATCCGACTTGGAGTCGGCGAACAGCTTGAGCGGTTCCACGGTGGCCTTGGCGTCCACGATCTGCTCACGCACGCGACCGTAGGCGGTGCCGCCCTTGCCGTTACGCGAATCGACGGAACCACGGCTGGAGAGCACCTCACGCACCTGCGGCGCCTTGTCGGCGGGCAGGAAGTCGGCGAACACGCCGATGAAGTCATCGTCCGTGAGATCCCACAGCTCCTGGCCACGGCCTTCGGCGATCTTGACGCAGGCACCGGAAAGCTCGTGGGCGTGACGGAACGGCACACCGTTCTTCACCAGCCATTCGGCGATGTCGGTGGCGAGCGCGAAACCGGTGGGGGCCTCGGCCTCGAGACGGTCGGCGTCGAAACGCATGGTGGCGACCATGCCGGTGAAGGCGGGCAGCAGCACCTCGAGCGTGTCGACCTGATCGAACACGGCTTCCTTGTCCTCCTGCAGGTCGCGGGCGTATGCGGTGGACAGGCCCTTGAGCGTGGCGAGCAGACCGGTCAGGTCGCCGATCAGACGGCCGGACTTGCCACGGGCAAGCTCGGCGATATCCGGGTTCTTCTTCTGCGGCATGATCGAGGAGCCGGTGGAGTAGGCGTCGTCGAGCTTGACAAAGGCGAACTCCTGCGTGTTCCAGATGATGATCTCCTCACTCAGACGGGAGATGTCCACACCGGTCATGGCGGCGATGAACGCGAATTCGGCCACGAGGTCGCGCGACGCGGTGCCGTCGATGGAGTTGTCGGTCACGCGGGAGAAGCCGAGCTCACGGGCCACGGCCTCCGGGTCGAGACCGAGCGTGTTGCCGGCGAGCGCTCCGGAGCCGTATGGGCTGGCGTTGATGCGCTTGTCCCAGTCGATAAGGCGCTGGATGTCGCGGATCAGCGGCCATGCGTGGGCCATGAGCTGGTGGGCGAGCAGCACGGGCTGGGCGTGCTGCATGTGGGTGCGACCAGGCATCACGGTGTGGCCGGCGGCCTCGGACTGCTTGATCAGCGCGTTGACGAGCTTGATGAGCTCACCGGCGATCACGCGGGAGTGGCGGCGCAGCCACATACGGATCAGACAGGCGATCTGGTCGTTGCGGGAGCGACCGGCGCGCAGCTTGCCGCCGAGTTCGTCACCGGCGATGTCGATCAGTCCGCGTTCGAGGGCGGTAGCCTCGTCCTCGTCGTCCTCGATCGGCGTGAATTCACCGGAGTCGACGCGACGCTGCAGTTCGTCGAGCGCATCCTCCATGCGCTTGAGCTCGTCGTCGGTCAGCAGTCCGGCGCGACCCAGTGCGCGGGCGTGGGCGCGGGATCCGGCGATGTCATCGTCGGCCAGACGCCAGTCGAACTGGGTGGACTTGCTCAGACGGGCCAGTTCGGGCGAGGGACCGGAGGTGAATCGGCCGCCCCACAGGGCGAGGTGTTCGGACTGCTCAGCCATGCATGTTCTCCTTACGTTGATTCTTTGTGAGCCTCGTGAACCGTATGATCCGTGATGGGATCATCAAGGGTTTCATACGTTTTTGACCGTCTGCCAGCCTATCAGCGCGCGGCTACATCATGCGACGACGGCTCATTGTCTGTGTCAATGTCGAAGCCACCTTCAAGGACAAATCGTTTGAGTAGCTGCTGCGCGCGCATGGGAATCTTATACGGCGGCAGTTTCCGATGTTCATGTCTCTCAAAAAACGCCTTTGCCTTGTTGCGATCAACGCTCGCCATCAGTCTGTCGAATCTGCCGAATTCGTTGATGTTCGTCTCGTTGATAAGACGCAGCATGAATTCTTCGATGAGAGAACGGTCCACGCCAAGCTGGTCAACGATCTTGTCGATTTGCTCGTTTTTTTCGCGCTTCGCGTACCGTGTGATGTAGTCACGCAATGTGCATCCGTCTTCAACGGTTACATCACCACGCTCCACGTCATGCAGGAACAGCTCGGCAAGGCGCTGCTCATCTTTGGAAAGCGCAGCAAAGGATCGGTGTAGTTGCGCAGACATTGCTGCTAATTCCGGACTGTCTTCTTTGAGTGCTTTGAGCCATTTGTCAAAATTCGCATTCATGTAGTCGGTATCGATGAGTCCGGTGTCGATCGCAGTAAGGTAACCCTCCAGCTCATATGGCGCTTCCGGCTCATCCGCCCCACCATCCGGTTCATCGTTTCCGGCATCTTCATCGAACAGTTCCTTATAGCGTTGCGCGAGGATAAGATACATACGTTCGTCGATCTGTGGACGCACGGTCTCGGTTTCCTCATCGCCGTCGTTGCTGTTCACAACGTCTCCGGTAGTGTCAATCGGATATTCCGGCGTGTTCCAATCGAATCCTTGCACTTTCGCCGCTTCAAGGAAGCGGTTCAATGCGACGAATTCTTTCGCGAATTTGCGTTTCGCTTCCACCGATTCGGGCAGACTGGTGAGGTCTTGTTCTCCACCATCGGCGAATAGGTTCAATATCTCCTGATATCGCGAGTCCATGGATCGTATGTTCTCAGGAAGTTTCTGCACGAACAAGTCGAGCGGCCGGTCTCCCGAATACAGTTTTACGGCCCGTTCGATGTTACCGTGCATGGTATGTGGTTTGCGATAGTAGCGAATGACACCGAACGGTTTGTCCGGTCCGAACAAGCGATTCGTGCGGCTGAATGCCTGGATGATGCTTTCATACTCGATGATCTTGTCGAGGTAGAGCGTATTCACCCATTTTGAGTCGAAACCGGTAAGCATTTGGTCAACGACAATAAGGAGATCGAGTCGCTGTCCACGATTTGCATCGACATTCCCATAAGGAGTCTTATGGGAAAGACGTGATGAGATGTCCTTCTTCATGGCCGGCCACTCTTCGATGCGGAAATCCTTGTCGTACATCGCGTTGTAGTCGGTCATGATCTCGGCTAGTGCATCGCCCTTGACCGTGGCACCTGCAGTGTTATCCACGTTCGGATCAAATAAAGCAGTCACACGCAATTCAGGGGCAAGTTCTTTGAAACGACGATAATAGTCGATGGCTTCAGGGATGGAACTCGTCGCCAACATAGCGTGAAATTTACCGCCGTGACTGAGGACGGGGAATTGCCGGATGATATCAGTGATGACCATACCGGGATGCGGCGTATCGCTGCCATACTGTTCCCGTCCAAGCTGATCCTCGATGCCGTGAACCATGGTTCCCGAATCATCGATAACAGGACCCATGGGCACCGCTGCCTTATCCATGTAATGCAGGTAGGCCTCGGTTTTCAGCGGATCGGCAAGCGCCTCTTCGACGCTGCCGGCTTTCGCCTTGTGAAGTGCCACCTGAAGACGTACTTCGTCGTCCTTGTACGTGGTGACCATACACGGATCAAATCCGAGCACGTTATGATCGCGTATACCGTCAGCAATGCTGTAGCGATGCAGGCATTTACCGAAAATCATGGACGTTGTAGAGTTCTTCTTCTGATTTTCGTCCAATATGGGCGTGCCAGTGAAACCAAAGAATAACGCGTTCGGGAAGGATCTACGAATATCCTGCAGCATGTCACCAAACGTGGAACGATGGCATTCGTCGATGATGAATACGACGCGTTTGGCAGCCACCCTGTCAAGTTCCACTTGGGTCACACCATGCTCGCCGATCTTCATATTGCTCATCTTCTGGATGGAGGTAACGATGAGTGTATCCTTCGGATCATCACTGGCAAGTTTATCCCGTAATACGCCAGTGTTCTCAGTGCCTTGCACATCGTCCTCGCTGTCGGCGAAACTGCGATATTCCTTGAGTGATTGAGTACCCAGTTCGATTCGGTCCATGAGAAATACGACCTTGTCAGCATCATGCGAGTCGGCGATGAGCTGAGCTGATTTGAAGCTGGTCATGGTCTTGCCGGAACCAGTGGTGTGCCATACGTAGCCGCCAGGACGACCGGGAATGTCAGGCCGTTGATCCCAGTCGCATTTACGCACGACGTCGGAAATGGCGTTCGCCGCAATGTACTGATAGCTGCGCAGTACTTTGAGACACCCATCTGCCGAGTCGGCGATGGTATAGAAGCCGATGAGCTGATGTGCCATAGGAATGGAGAGCAGGCCGGCGGTACCGGAGGTTCCTCCGATGAATAGTTTCCATTCGTCTTTGCCGGGGTTACCACCGCCACAGATGGGTTCGTTGTTGAAGTCTGCCCAATGGAAGTAGTAGCTTGGGTTGAACTTGTCAGCGCCGGGATTGGCGAAATACACAGCATCGTCTGGGGTCATACCGACGAAGATCTGCACGAGGCGAAACAGCCCGGTAAATACTCCTTCATGTGCGTACTTCTCGATCTGTCCGGTTGCCTGACTGACGGGCACGCCGCTTTTCTTGAGCTCGATATGAATGAGCGGCATGCCGTTGATGAGGAGAACGAGGTCACCACGCCGAGCATGGACCATCTTGTTTTTGGCAGGATAGACAGGCTGCTGCGCAATCTGGTAGGTGCTTTTGCCTCCCGCGATTTCTTTGCGATCGTAGATATAAAGACTGACTTCCTTGCCGTAATGCGCTATATCATCCTTGTTGTCGCGGGTGATGGACACGGTACGTCCATTGACGAACGAATTGAGCGCAAGCGGAGTGCGTAGAGTTTCGATCTGCTCAATGATCTGTGCCATCTCACCATCGGTCAGCGGATATTGTCCAAGTCTGTCAATGTCGTTGTTATTGCGGTACAGGATGGATTTCCAGTTATCGAGCAGTTGCTGCTCAGTCGGATAACGCAGGATGCCATCTTTCCAGCCATGCTGTTGAAGAACGGCGATGACGCTCTCCTCGAAATCTGATTCCTTGTCGAATATCATGACTTCTCCTTTCGCTTCATTGCGTCGTTTTCCGATTCCCCGTGCAGGTGCCCCACAGTCAGAATCTCACTGTTGATCGGCGTATTCGGATCGCAAGGCGATGCGATGCGGATGAAGATACGCTCCAGTCCCGTGTAGTTCTGTTGTTCCGCAGCAATACGACTGGCTTCGTCGTTCTCCTCGCCGCTGACAAGACGCCAATCGAGATCGTATCCAGCATCGTGACACAACAGGGTCCAAAACAGTCGTTGTACACGACCATTGCCTTCACGGAACGGATGGATGAAGTTGTAGTTGTCATAATGGTAAGCAAGACGCCGCGCAAAAGACTGGGGCGCAAGCCCCACCAGCATGTTGTCTTTCATGAGCTCTCCCTGAGCCCATGTGACGCCCATTGCGATGTTCGTCGAGGGGAGAAAGAACTCAGCTCCCTCGATGTTCTTACGTATCTCGACGGTACGAATCTCACCGGCCCACGCATAGATATCCTGAAACAGCATGCGATGCAGCATACGAAAGTCGTCAAGAGAGCCGGTCACACGCACGATTGGCTTGGAGAAGAACTCGTTCATGCGCAAAGCAACGAACTCTCCTTCGGCGTTACGCAGTTCGTCGTAGGTCGTCGCGCCCACTAGATTGGCAAGAATACCTGTTTGACGATTGATGTAGGGATCTACGAACTGTTCATCACACATGGGATGGTCCCACGTTCTTTACGCTCGGATTTCGGGATTGCCAACGTCGTTTGGTACGCGTCATCAGCTCCTCGATAGTGAAGTTACCATCCACGTACTCCTCGGCATCCTTTCGGAACTCAGCCGAGACATACGCACCCTCCATTTCGCCGGAGTGAATGGCCTCCTGCATTGCACGCTTGCGATCCATGATTCCTCCGATTCCTCACACAAACATCTTGTCGAGCAGTGATTTCTTGATGTTCTGCAGCAATTCCAACTTACGCTGATGAAGGGTGATGAGGTCGTCGAGATGGGAGAAGAACGAGCCGATGGCCTGCTGCTCGGCAGCTGACGGCGGCACCGATAACGTCGTTCCAAAGAAATCATCAGGCGCAATATTGAGCAACCCATGATTCCTCGCGCCCTCGGCCGCGATCATTTGTACGGCCTTATACCATCGGTTGGTTTCGTAATATGTCACAAGATAATTCGGATCAGCGCCGATCAGCTCAAAACATATGTATAGCGTTGAGACACAGCCTTTCTCGTACTGGGTCAAACGCTTGATCGCGCCCCATGGACTATCCACGGAAGTGCTTTTGTTGTATGCAAATTCGCCTTTCCGAAGCAGATAGTAACCACTCATGTCTTTGCTTGCCACTTGGTTGTTGAAGAACAGCCTCTGATCAATCAATCCGTACTGTGCGGAGATAGTCAACGGAAGGTCAGATTCGTTATCGGAATTCTTCCGAGTTACACGCTGAGCCAGTTCCCCCAACTTACGCTGTTCCCAAGGGTCAGTAAAACCAGCAAAACGAATCCTCGGAACAGACTCACCCTCCTGCGGAAACATCTGTTCGAGCATTGCCTTTTTAAACACGACGAGCTTGTCATACTTACGCTGATGAAGGGTGATGAGGTCGTCGAGATGGGAGAAGAATGAGCCGATGGCCTGCTGCTCGTCGAGAGAAGGTACATGAAGGAGCAGCCCATTCACTATACCCCCTGATAGATTTCCTTGGCCTCCTTGAAGATAGGTGCTTATTATCTGCTGCTTTTCTCTGCGCAGCCATCCAACTAAGAAAAATGCATCGTTCCCGTACTGAGGAACAATGGCAAGAATGGCTTGATTGATTGCGCCATCAAGTGTTGCTATTCCAACTTCCCCACTGGTGGCGCCATACAGCGCATATAAGATAGTCCCCTTTTTCACTATTCTTGCCGAAGAATTGTTTAACCCTTCCTGCGTAATGAATAGCTCCGTTACTTCTGAATTGATTTCAGCCGATCGAATAAAGGGAATCGTTCCACCGTAGTAGGCACCATTACCAACATCTGGAGTTCCTCCCGAAAACGAGTTAACGACCTCCCCCAACTTACGCTGTTCCCAAGGGTCAGTAAAACCAGCAAAACGAATCGAAGGATTGTTCGAAGATTCGATCATTATTCGCCTCCCAGCAGGCTCTTGAGCTCAGCGATGCCGGCCATATCAAACTCGTTTCCGGTCAGCTGGTCAAGCATGGTTCCTAGCTCAGATTCCGCAGTCCTAATCTGCCCACACACGTCGGCATAGGTGGTCGCATACTTCTTGTCTAGAGCCGAGACCTTGGACACCAGTTCGTCGAGTACATCGATCGGCAACGTCTCCAGCTTGTGTTGCAACGGTTCGATCCATTTGGCAGCCAACAGGTCAGCGGCCTGTACGTCATCCAGTCCTTCAATCGTCTTTACAGTCTTGGTTTCAAGATCCGCGCGCAACTCTTTAACGGATTTCTTGACCTTGCGCTCCTCATCAAACAATCTGTTAGCACTTACAAGTACGCGATCCAGCGCCGTCTGAGGAGTCTTCCCGATCCGCTTCACTTCCTTTTTCAACTCAGCAGAGACGAACGAATCCCCCTCCTCGTTGATCGCATCGGAATCCTTGTCTTCCTCATCCAGATTCTCCAGAAGATCGCTCAGTTCCTGACTGATCTCGGTCAGACGGTGCTCCTGTACACCAATCTCAGCAAGATCAGCATCAAGAAGATTCTTCTGTACAAGGTCAAATGGAAGAATACGACCTGCCCAGCCTTCCTGGACCTCGACATCCTTGCCACTCTTCTTCTTGACGACCATGTTGGGATCTACCGTACGCACAGCATCGAAGCCATCATTCTGAATGGTTTCAAGATCTATCGATATCTGCTGCCAACCATCAGCCAGCACCTGATAGGCGGCGTAGGGGTCCACAAGAGGAACATTGGACAGGCGACGGAACAACTCACCCGCCAGCTCGTCCTCCTTGGCCGCAATGTTCACAGATGCGCAGTCATCCACCAGTTCTCGACGTAGAAGCCCCGGCCAGTCGGAGAATACACGCCTGTACTGATCGATGTAGTCCTTGACTTCAGCATTACCATATACGGTTTCTCGCACCGAACCATTGGAGACCTTGGCAATATGGCCGTCCTGCATCTCGAACAACTGCGCTTTCAGGCTCGGGAACACAGTCCAGAACCGCTGCAACGTATTGATCTCATGGGCAGGAACGCCGCCGAACATAGTGGCATACAGGTCCCAGCTTTCGGCTGGTTCGGAAGAATCTACATATCGAGGAATATTGAGGTTATAGTCATTCGCCCGGATCTCATCGATGCCAACCAAACGACTGAACTTGTCCACGTCCTTCGAACCCGCCACCACGTCGACGATGCGTCGAATATCGCAAGCACGCAACTTGTTGTTCTTGCCGTCCTTGATGAAATGTTTGGAAGCGTCAACGATAAGCACATGGTCATCGTCACGATGCTTGCGCAGCACCATCACGATGGTGGGGATGCCTGTACCGAAGAAGATGTTTGCCGGCAGACCGATGATGGCCTGAATATGGTGGTGTTCTACGAGATTGCGACGGATCTCACCTTCCTCACCGCCTCGGAACAGCACACCGTGCGGCAGAACGATGGCCATCATGCCATCATCACGCAAATGATAGAGGTCATGCAGTAGGAACGCGTAATCTGCCTTGGACTTGGGAGCGATACCGTATTCGAAACGGATGTCTTCACCTGCTTCCGGCGGCTCCCAATTCTGCGAATAGGGAGGATTCGAGACCACCGCATCCACGAACAATGGTTCGTAGGTTTCGTCCTTGGTTTCATCGGTATCAAACCACGGCCAATCGTCCTTGAGCGTGTCACCGTTGCGGGCCACGATGTTGTCCGGCAGGATACCACGCATGACAAGATTCATACGCGTGAGGTTATACGTATTCTCCTTGAGCTCTTGCGCATAGTACTTGATATCGTTCGGATTCCCATTGCGACGCGCAACGGCCTGACCGATGTGGATAAGCAAAGAGCCGGAACCGGACGTGGGATCGTAGATGGTGATCTCCTTGCGGTCCTTCAAATGCCCTGCGATGATCTCACTCATGAGCTGGGAAACTTCGCTCGGTGTGTAGAATTCGCCGGCTTTCTTACCTGCGTTCGAGGCGAACTTATCGATAAGATACTCGTAGATATAGCCAAGCACGTCGTAGCCCTGGCGCGCATCCATCGGAATATCCTTGATGAGGTAAATCAGGTCTCGGGCGGCCTTGCTACGGCTCTTCTCATCCGTACCAAGTTTGGACAACCCGGTCTGCAGCGTATCGAAGATGCCCGCGAAGACCCGTTTGCGTGCCGGATCGATGTTGCGATCAAATGCGGAAAGGGCATCACGCACGTCGGAAATATGAAAATCGCCCCCTTTAGCGACCCATGTGGAGAACAGATCGTCATAGGAGATGAAATAACCACACGTATCGCGTACATACTCCACGGTTTCGGAGTCATCCTCCACCAGCGCAGGCAGATCGTCATCCGTCCAGTCCTCCCCCCGCAATCGGGAGACCTGCGTTTCAGACAGGAACTTGTAGAAGATGAAACCGAGGATGTAGTCCTTGTACTCGTTGGCCTCGATCTTCGAACGCATTCGGTTGGCCGATTCCCAAATCTTTGCGGCCAGCTGCTGCTTATTCATCCCTCTGCTCCTTATCGCAACGGCTACGACGACCGCCGTGCGAGAATCTGACTAACAACGCACCCTCGACGTAAGGTACATGACATTATATCCATCCGCTTGGGAACAGCGTAAGGTTGCGGAAATAGTATCTGAGATTTCTCGACCAGTCGTGTTGTCGGATGATAAGTACTACCAACTCGTTACTGTAAGGAGAAGAAATGAGGGCGTTGTCTCACGAGGATGCCTAAGAGGATCAGATATTCTTGTGAAAAGCTATTTCGAGGTACATACGGGAGATTACCTTGTTTCCAAGCGGCAGGTTGTTCATGGAGCGAACGGCTATGTCCCGAAAAGCCTTAATAATGCAGTTGTTTCTAATGAATACCTAGTTATTGTAGGAAACAAAGACATCTCGACTAAATATTGGTCGCTCATTTCCAAATGTCGCGGCATGTATCGGATGTTCATGCTGAGTTCGTATGGCGTCGACATTGAGAAGCTAGTATTCAACGTTGATGATTGGAAAAAGAGAAGTATCCGTATACCTTCGGGCAAAGAACAACAGCGTTTGACTGACTTCTTCTCCCGTCTTGACGACCTCATCACCCTTCATCAGCGTAAGTAACCGGCTTGAGTCTTCTCTGCTTGATTGTCTGAATCATGTTGCCCGACATTAACGTAAGCGCATGTCAATAAGGAAGAAGAACTCTATATGACCGGAAACACCACAAGCGCAGAAGTGTTGTTCTGCGACTATTACTCGCAATGGATCACCGTCTACAAAGAAGGCGCGATCCGCGAAGTGACGATGAAGAAGTACCGACTCACACAGGCATGGCTCAGCAAGCTGGTCCCGGATCTCAAGCTTTCCGACATGAACCGAGTGAACTATCAGAAACTGATCAATGGGTATGCCGAATACCATGAACGTCAAACGACGATGGACTTCCATCATCAGCTGAAAGGAGCTATTCTCGACGCCGTCGATGATGGCCTTATCCAACGCGACCCAACGCGCAAGGCAATAATCAAGGGTCGTCAACCTCGAGAAAAGAAGACGAAATACCTTAACCAGTTCGAACTACATGCGATGCTTGCAGATCTGGAACTTGGATCGTCACCGAGCTGGGATTGGCTGATACTGCTTGTAGCGAAAACTGGCTTGCGTTTCTCCGAGGCTCTGGGGCTTACGCCCGACGATTTTGATTTCGTGCATCAAACACTTTCGGTCAATAAGACCTGGGATTATAAGAATGGCGGCGGCTTCGTACCTACTAAGAACGCGTCCTCTATTCGTAAAGTACAGCTCGATTGGCAACTCATCATGCAGCTGTCAACGCTGCTGAAAAATCTGCCGGGGAGCGAGCCCATCTTCGTGGATGGCAAGGTCTACAACTCGACCGCAAACAGCGTATTAGCCAGACATTGCGAGCATGCTGAGGTTCCGGTGATCTCGATTCATGGGTTAAGGCATACGCACGCATCCTTGCTGCTTTTCGCTGGAGTCTCCATCGCGAGCGTATCCAAAAGACTTGGCCACGCGAGTATGAACACCACGCAGGACACGTATCTGCACGTCATACGTGAGTTGGAGAACAAGGACGTCGATATCGTGATGCGCGCGCTTTCCACCCTCATTTAACCAATCATCAGCCATGCGCTTACGCTGATGAAGGGTGATGAGGTTGTCGAGGCGAGAGAAGAACGAGCCGATGGCCTGCTGCTCTTTCATATTTGGAGTAGGGACAGGAATCTCCATTACCTTGTTCTTAGAAATATTGAAGCGGGAGATACCTTGTGCGAGTATTGTCAGACGCGTTCTGACACTCATAGACCTAAGCACATACGCCAAGTAATTAGCATCAAACGTGCCATTCTGTCTGAATCCGAAACAGAAACTATTGAGATAAACGTTTGGCTGATTCCCAAACCAAACGGAAGACATTCCAACTTCCTCCGGCGTTTCCGAAGACACCGTAAACAAAGCATCACCATATTGAACTTCGTTCTGGCCTAGATCGATTTCGACCGATTCAAGTCGTTTCGTATCAGTTATTGGATTATCAAAAACATTCGTATATGGAACAAAGCAAGCATCACCATGGCCAAAATCACTCTTGGTCTTGCCCGACAATCCTGAGTAGGTGGCTCCGGAATCCCCCAACTTACGCTGTTCCCAAGCAGACGCTTCAAATAGACGGGAATAGCCCTCGTCACGAAAATAGAAACGCTTCCTGATGGATGTGAATCGCCACTCCCGCAACAGGAACTACGCCTTAAGGCTTGGATCAGTACGAAAAAGGCCTTTCTTCGGAAACGAATCCGAAGAAAGGCCTGAGAAATGCCGTCAATGGCGATCAGCGAGGGATGTCACCACATCACGCAATCGCTACTCAGCCGAAGCCGAAACTGGATCACTCCACGGCGTTGTCCGGGACTTCGATGCCGTTGCCGAACTTGACGTCGCGGGCGGCGGCCACACGGCTCGGCAGACCGTAGATGTCGATGAAGCCGTTGGAGGACTTCGAGTCGAAGCTGTCGCCGGAGTCGTAGGTGGCGAGGTTGTAGTCGTACAGCGAGCTATCGGAACGACGACCGGTCACCACGGCACGACCGCCATGCAGCACCATGCGGATCTCGCCGGACACGTACTTCTGCGTGTCCTCGATGAACGCGTTGAGGGACTGGGTGGCGGGGCTGAACCACTGTGCGTCGTAGACCAGCTCGCCCCAGCGCTTGTCGATGTCGCGCTTGATGCGGTGCTGCTCACGCTCGAGGCAGCAGTTCTCCAGCTCCTGATGGGCGGTGATGAGGGCCACGGCACCCGGGGCCTCGTACAGCTCACGGGACTTGATGCCGACAAGACGGTCCTCGATGAGGTCGATACGACCGATGCCCTGGGCACCGGCGCGGCGGTTCATCTCCTCGATGGCCTGCAGCGGGGTGACGTCACGACCGTCGATCTTGACCGGGATGCCCTGCTTGAACTCGATGACGACCTCATCCTCGACCGGCGGGAAGGCCGGATCATCGGTGTAGGAGTAGCAGTCCTTGGTCGGACCGTTCCACGGATCCTCGAGGAAGCCGGTCTCGATGGCACGGCCCCACACGTTCTGGTCGATGGAGTACGGGCTCTTCTCGGTCTGGGTGATCGGCAGCTTGTGCTCCTTGGCGAACGCGATCTCCACGTCGCGGGTGAGAGCCAGATCACGGATCGGGCTGATGGCCTTGAGCGTCGGGTCGATGGAGGCGATGGACACCTCGAAACGCACCTGATCGTTGCCCTTGCCGGTGCAGCCGTGGGAGATGGTGTCGGCACCGAACTGGTGGGCGGCGCGCACCAGATGCTTGGAGATCAGCGGGCGGGAGATGGCGGAGACCAGCGGGTACACGCCTTCGTACATGGCGTTGGCCTTGAGGGCCTTCATGCAGTATTCCTCGGCGAACTCGTTGCGCGCGTCCACCACGTAGGCTTCGACGGCGCCGCAGGCGAGGGCGCGCTGCTTGATGGTCTCGAGGCTTTCGCCGCCCTGACCGACGTCGAGGGAGACGGCCACGACATCCTTGCCGGTGCGCTCCTTGAGGTACGAGATAGCCACGGAGGTGTCAAGACCTCCGGAATACGCCAGGACAAGACGCTTGTTGTCTGCCATTGGTTGCCTTTCTTATGATTACATCCTTATGCATCAATTATATGCAATGGTCTGTATATTTATGCACTCCGGTGAGTCGCACGGTCAGCGACCGCCGTCATTCGGATCCCGATCGCCTTTGTCGCGAGTCTGGGAGGCCAATGACAGCAACCATTCGGAACGCCCTACGGCCATGTCATCATCGGTGCAGATTATTAATACCGTATCATCCCCGGCAATGGTGCCGAGAATACCGTCAATGGGGTGCTTGTCGATCACGCTCGCCACATACTGTGCGGCACCCGACGGGGTGTGCACCACCACGAGATTGCGCGCCACGGCCACCGACGTGACCAGTCCGGACAGTACCCGGGACAGCTGCTGCTCGATCTTCGCCCCAAGCTCGGCATGGGAGGAATGATCCTCGGCATGATGTGAACTCGGACCACCGATGGCGTAGGCCATGGCTCCCCCGGCCACGCGAACCTTGACGGCGTTCATCTCGTCAAGGTCACGGCTCAGCGTGGCCTGGGTGACCGCAATGCCCTGGGCGGCGAGAATGCCGGACAGCTGCGACTGCGAAGTGACGGTGTGTGAGCGCAACGCCTGTTCGATGGCGCTCAGGCGTGCGGCCCGCGTGGTCGGACGCTGCAGCGACGGCGTGTCGTCGTCGGTCATGCGACCCATATCAGGCGAGCTCGCCAAGCAGGGAGGGATCCTCACGCTGCCACGCGATCAGCCAGGTGAGCAGCGCCTTCTGCGCGTGCAGACGGTTCTCGGCCTCGTCCCATACCACCGACTGCGGGCCGTCGATCACCGAGGAGGTGACCTCCTTGCCGCGGTAGGCGGGCAGGCAGTGCTGGAAGAGCGCATCGGGCTTGGCGTACGACATGAGCTCGTCGTTGACCTGGTAATTCCAGAACGGCTTGGAACGGATGGCGTATTCGGCCTCCTCGCCCATGGAGACCCACGTGTCGGTGAACACGCAGTCGGCGTCGGCCACGGCCTCCTTCGGATCGGTGGTGACGAGCACCGAACCGCCGTTGGCTTCGGCGATGCGCTTGGCGTCGGCCACGATCTGCGGATCCGGCAGGTATCCCTGCGGCCCGGAGACACGCACGTTCATGCCGGCGGTGGCACCACCAAGCAGGTAGGAATTGGCCATGTTGTTGGCCGCGTCACCCACGTAGGCGATGGTCTGTCCGGCGAGCGCGTCAACACCGCCGCGATGCATGGCGATGGTCTGCAGGTCGGCGAGCACCTGGCAGGGGTGGAACTGGTCGGTCAGCGCGTTGACGACCGGGCAGGTGGCGTACTTGGCCATCTCCTCCACACGATCCTGTCCGAAGGTACGCCAGACGATGCCGTATGCCATACGGGTGAGCACACGTGCGGTGTCGGCCACCGGCTCGCCTCGGCCGAGCTGCGAGGAGGACTTGTCGATCACGAGCGGATAGCCGCCGAGTTCGGCCACGCCGATCGAGAAGCTGGAGCGGGTTCGGGTGCTGGGCTTGTCGAAGATCACGGCAACGGCCTGCGGACCTTCGAACGGGCGAGCGTAGAAACGGTTGAGACGGAACTTCTCCGCCAGCTTGAGGATCTGCTTCTGCTCCTCATGGTTCACATCGTCGTCGCGCAGCATGTGCCGCAGTTCGTGGGCCATTGCGTTCTCCTTAGTTTGATTGTTCTGGACAGTGGACGGTGATAACAGAAATAACGATGTCTGCCGGATCCGTCCGTGGTTCCGGCAGACATGACGGTGATGGAAATGGGGTTCGTTCGATCAGTCGTTGGGCAGATCGGTCGGGACCTTGGCCAGAACGCTCAGGCACTCGTCCACGTCCTGCTCGCTGACGATCAGCGGCGGCGCAAACCGCAGGGCGTTCGGTGCGACGGCATTGACGATCAGACCGTGTTCCAGCGCCCATCCGGCCACTGCGTGGGCGCACGGGTGGCTCAGCTGCACGGCGTCCAGCAGGCCACGGCCACGCACCTCGCCGTACAGCGGGTTGTCAAGCGCCGCGAGACCGTCGCGCAGCTGCTTGCCGCGCGCCTCGGCGTTGGCGAGCAGGTCGTCGTCCTCAATGGTCTTGAGTGTGGCGAGCGCGGCGGCTGCACCAAGCGGATTGCCGGCGAAGGTGGAGCCGTGCGAGCCCGGGGTGAACAGGGAGGAGAGTTTCTCACCGAAGGCGATCAGGCCGCCCATCGGGAAACCGCCGGCGACGCCCTTGGCGAAGGTGATCGCGTCCGGGATGACGCCGCCGCTCAGGTCCTCGCGCTGGAAGGCGAACCATTCGCCGGTGCGGCCGATACCGGTCTGCACCTCGTCGATGATCAGCAGGGCGTTGTTCCTGTCGCACAGTTCGCGCGCGGCCTTCACGTAGTCGGCACCCAACGGCACGACACCGGCCTCGCCCTGGATGAGCTCCATGATCACGGCGGCGACCGGTCCCTTGCCGTAGCGGCCCAGGCCGGTTTCGTTGAAGGCTCGCTGCAACGACTCCACATTGCCGGCCTCCACGAATTCGACGGCAGGAACCAGCGGTTCGAACGGCTTGCGGATCACGGGCTTCCACGTGGCGCTCAGCGCGCCGAGCGTACGACCGTGGAATCCGTGGGTCATGGCGAGAATACGGGCCGGCTTGCCGCCGATGTCGGGCAGCGCGCCGTGCAGGGTGCGGCCGTAGAGCTTGGCGAGCTTGATCGCGGCCTCGTTCCCCTCGGCTCCGGAGTTGCCGAAGTACACGTGCGATCCTTCCGGCGCCCCGGCGAGCTCGATCAGCTTAGATGCCAGTTCGATCTGCGGTTCGGTGGCGAAGTAGTTGCTGGTGTGTCCCACCTTGGCGGCCTGCTCGGCAATGGCCTTCACCCATGCGGGGTGCGCATATCCGAGGGCGTTCACGGCGATGCCACCGAGGAAGTCCAGATATTCGTTGCCGTCGACGTCCCAGATTCGGGTGCCCTGACCATGATCCATCACGCGCAGAGGCGTGCCGAATACGTTCATGTGCACGTTCTTGTAGGAGTCCAGCCACTTGGCGTCGTTGGCACCCAGCGTTTCCTTGTCAGACATAGTTGTAAGAGCTCCTCATTTCGATGCCATCCGCGGGGATCACCATTGTGCCGATACCCTGCGTGGTGAAAATCTCGTTCAGAATGGAGTGCGGCTTACGACCGTCGATGATGTGGGCCTCTTCCACACCACTGTCGAGCGCTCGCACGCATGCTTCCATTTTCGGCCGCATGCCGGACTCGAGTTCGGGCAGCATGTCGCGCAGATTCTCCACGCCGATGCGACCGATCAGGGAGTCCTTGTCGGGCCAGTCGGCGTATAGACCGTCGACGTCGGTGAGAATGACCAGCTTACGGGCACCCAGCGCGCCGGCCAGTGCGGCCGCGGCGGAGTCGGCGTTCACGTTGAGCACTTCGGTGGGATCGTCCTCGTTCGGAGCGACGGATGACACCACGGGGATGCGTCCTGCGGCGATCAGGTCCTCCACCGCGGAGGAGTCCACGCTCACCACATCGCCCACAAGGCCGATGTCGGTGGGCTTGCCGTCGATGATCGGCTTGCGCTGCATGGCGGAGAACAGTCCACCGTCCTCACCCGACAGGCCGACCGCCATCGGTCCGTGCGAGTTGATCAGACCCACCAGTTCCCTGGACACCTTGCCGGTGAGCACCATGCGCACCACGTCCATCGCCTCGGGCGTGGTGACGCGCAGACCGCCTTTGAACTCGGACTTGATACCCAATGCCTTGAGCATGTTCGAGATCTGCGGGCCGCCGCCGTGCACCACCACCGGGTGAAGTCCCACCTGACGGAGGAACACCATGTCCTCGGCGAAGTTCTGCTTGAGCTTCTCGTCCACCATGGCGTTGCCGCCGTACTTGATGACGATGCGCTGGCCGTAGAACTCCTCAAGCCACGGCAACGCCTCGATCAGCACCTCGGCCTTCTGGTCGGCGCGCAGATCGGTGTGCACATCGAAATGGAATCCGGGTCCAACCACCGTTTTCGTCTCTGCCTTAACCACAGTTCAGTCCTAGTTCAGTCCTTGTTCGTTCAGTTCGTTATCGTGTCGTGTCCAATGCCGTTGCGGGGTATGCCGATCCGCTGATCGTCACGACTCGTAATCGGCGTTGATGTGCACGTATTCGTGCGTCAGGTCGTCGGTCCACACGGTGGCCTGGCTGTCACCCTCGCCCAAGTCGATGTCGAAATGCACCTCGCGCGGGGTCATGTCGACCTCGGAGCGCGGACGTCCGGGCTTGCCACCGTCGCACACGCGCACGCCGTTGACGTCGACGGTCACATTGTTCGGGTCGTACGGAGCCACGTCGACGGGCACGGTGCCGAGAGAGGAGACCACGCGTCCCCAGTTCGGGTCGTTGCCGCACACCGCGCACTTGAGCAGGTTGGATGCGGCCACGGCACGGGCGCAGGCCAGCGCGGCGTCCTCGCTGGTGGCACCGGTCACGGTCACGCGGATGTCATGGGATGCGCCTTCACCGTCGCCGATGATCTGACGGGACAGCGATGCGCAGGCCTTGGCGACCATGGCGTCGAATTCATCCTCGTCCGGCTCCACGCCCGAAGCGCCGGATGCCAGCAGCAGCACGGTGTCGTTGGTCGACATGCAGCCATCCACGTCGATGCGGTTGAACGACGTCTCCACACCGGCCGACAGCGCCTTGCGCGCCTGCTCGGCGGTCACCTTGGCGTCGGTGGTGATCACGCACAGCATGGTGGCCAGCTGCGGGGCGATCATGCCCGATCCCTTGACCATGCCGCCGATGCGGTAGCCGGCACCTTCCAGAGCGACCGTCTTCTTCTTGGTGTCGGTGGTCAGAATGGCCTCGGCGGCCAGTTCGCCGGCTTCGGCGGACTCGGACAGCGCGTTGTGCGCCAGTTCAACGCCGGACAACACGTTGTCAAGAGGAAGGAGATCGCCGATCATGCCGGTGGAGCACACCGCGATGTCGGTGTCGGCCACTCCCAGCAGCGAGGCGAGCTTGGCGGCGGTGTCCGCCGACTGGCGGTATCCGGCCTCACTCGTACAGGCGTTGGCGCAACCGGAGTTGAGTACCACGGCCTTGATATGGCCATCGGCCACGACCTTGCGCGACCACTGCACGGGTGCCGCGCAGAAACGGTTGGCGGTGAACACGCCGGCCGCCACGTCAAGCGGGCCGTCGTTGACTACGACGGCCATATCCTTCTTGTCTTCCACGGCCGAGATGCCGGCCGCCACTCCACTTGCGGAGAATCCCTTTGCGAACGTCACACTCACGGTGCTACTCCAATCGTCGTCAGTCCAGTGCTTTCGTCAAGTCCAAGCGCGATGTTCAGCGACTGCACCGCCTGACCGGCGGTTCCCCTGTTGAGGTTGTCGATGGCGCTGAACGCCAGCAGTCGTCCCGCCTTGCGGTCCACCGCCACCTGAATGTGCGCGGCGTTCGATCCGATGATGTTGCCGGTCGCCGGCAGGACGTCTTCGGGCAGCAGGATCATGAAATGCTCGTCCGCGTAGGCCTTCTCCCATACGGAACGGATTTCGGCATCGCTCATGGCAGCCGCCTTCGCGGTCAGCGGGGCGGAGACGGTGGACAGGATTCCACGCGCCATGGGTGCCAGAATCGGCGTGAATCCGAGCTCGAAGCGTCCGGCCTGATCAGCGGACAGACCCGCGGCATGGGCGAAGTTCTGCAGGATCTCGGGAATGTGGCGATGCGTGCCGCCCACACCGTACGGGACCGCGGATCCCAGAGCCTCGGCGGCCAGCAGGTTGGTGCGCTTGAGGTTCTTGCCGGCACCGGAGTATCCGACCACCAGATCGGCCACCAGACCATCGGGCTCGACCAGGCCCTCCGCGATGCCGGGCTGCATGGCCAGCGTGGTGCCGGTCACGTTGCATCCGGGGCCGGCGATGCGCGTGACGCCCTTAAGGTTGTCGCGCTGACGCAGATAGGAGCCGTCGGCAGCCTTACCGCGGATCAGCTCGGGCATGCCGTACGCCCAGTGTTCGTAGAAATCCCCGCCATAGTAGTCATCCCAGGCGGACTGCTCTTCGAGACGATGATCGGCACCAAGATCGACCACCACGCTGTTGGGGTCAAGCTGGGCGGCCAGCGCGCCGGACGCGCCGTGCGGCAACGCCAGAATGATCACATCGTGACCATTGAGCACTTCGGGAGTGGTGTCCTCTACGGTCAGATCGGCCAGTTGCGGAATATGCGGCATATGCTTGCCGAGCTTGTCCCCCACCGAGGAATGGCCGGCCACGCAGGTGACCCGCATGTTCGGATGCGCCGCGAGAATGCGCAACGCCTCCCCTCCTGCATATCCAGTGGCTCCCGCCACCGCGACCGTGTATTGAGCCATGTCATACCCTCTTTGACTTGCGTTGTTTTGCAATAGCGCCGATTATACACACTATGCAGACCAATGCATAATTATGCATTTCACATAGCAAGCATATTCACACTCCATATGCACCGTGCACTTATATGTACCACCGGGATTGTTACACCGAGGTTCCGCCGTCCGTGCCGCCAGTGCCGCCGGTCGAATCCAGACCGTACATCTGCAAAACAAGCTGCGTGGGGTCCATGCCCGTCACCATCAGATACAGGTCCAACGCTGTCACAAGAAGTCCCATGATCACGGCGGCGACAGCCAATCCACGACCCTTCATGTGGAATCGTCCGGTACGCCAGATGGAGAACGCGCCGAGAATCACCGGCATCACTGGGATGCTGATCAACGCGCTGACGAAGGCGACGATGGCAGCCGAATCCCATCTGCCATACAGAGGATTCTGATTCGGATCATTCATATCGATGCCGTTCCAGTAGTCCGGCACATACCCGTTTCCCCGACCACCGTTCGGATACTGCGGATACTGGCGATATGGGGACTGTGGCTGGCCTGCGCCACGCCAATCGGAATCCGGCGACTGCGGGGAACCCGGCCAACTGGAATATCCATTGCCAGCCCCGGGATTCCCGTCGGCTCCGTTCATCATGTCATCAGGCGACTTGCCGGACTGGTCCTCCGAACCGTCGGATTTGTCAGGCTCCGGCGCACCATACACGTAAGGATTCCAACCCGGATATCGACTGGCCATCTGACCGTACTCGGGCTGGGCATACTGGCCGTACTCGGGCTGATCGACACGCCCGGAGCCATCGGACTGACTCGTATTGTGATCGGTATTCTGCGGGTTTGAATTCATGTCTTCCTTACCTAGCAGCGGATTTGCATTGTTTCCTGAACATCCACTGTACGACCATACAAAAAGGCCCCCAGCAAATTCAGCCGGGGGCCTTAGCGAGCGATCAGGCGCGCAGCTGGGCGCCCAGAGCCTCGGCCTTGTCCACGATCGCCTGTCGGATCGCCTCGCTATCGGAGGAATCCAGCGTCTTGGACGGGGAACGGAAGGTGACGGCGAACGCCAGCGACTTGGAATCCTTGCCCACCTGTTCGCCGGTGAAGACGTCGAACAGTTCGATGGACTCGAGGTTCTCGCCAGCCGCCTCGCGGATCACGTCCTCAAGCTCACGGGCGGTTACCGAGGTAGGCACGGTGAACGCCAGATCCTGATGGACCGGCGGGAACGTGGCGATCGGCTTGGCCTGCACCGGCTTGTCGTCGAGCGCGGGCAACAGCGCCGTGAGGTTGAGCTCCATGGCGGCGGAGTGCTCCGGGAAGCCCAGTGCCTCGTTGACGTGCGGATGGAACTCGCCCACCTCGCCCACCTTGGTGCCGTCGGGCAGGGTCACTTCGGCGTAGCGGCCGGGATGCCACGATGCCGGCACCTGATCGGCAGCGGGCTGGCGGAGACGCAGATCGGCACCCAGACGTTCGGAGATGCGGGTGACGACCTCGACCGCGTCGGACCAGTCCACATCGCGGGACTCACCCAGCCAGCCGGCGTCAACCGCCTTGCCGGTGAGGATGGCGGCCGTGTGCAGCGGCTGATCGGGCAGACCGGCGTCAAGCGCCGCAAGCTGCTCGTCGGTCGGCTTCACGCCGCCCGGAAGCGCCGGAATGGCCGGAGCGTCCGGATTCCACAGGAACACATGACCGGTCTCGAACAGGCTGACGTTCTGCAGACCACGACGGATGTTGCGCTGCACGGTCATGGCGAGCGTCAGCAACAGCGAACGGCGCAGGAACGGACGGTCGCCGGCGAGCGGATTGGTGATCTCCACGCTGATCGGCTTGATGGCCTTGTCGTCAAGGGCGAAGGCCTTGTAGTCGGCATCGCCGACGAACGGATAGCTCAGCGTCTCCACCAGACCGTACTGGGCGAGCGTGTTGGAGACCCAGCGCTGACGCTGCTGCTCCAAGGTCAGTCCCGTGCGACCGGAGGCCGGGACCGGAGGCACACGCACCGGAATCTCGTCATAGCCGACGAGTCGAGCCACTTCCTCGACCAGATCGCACGGCTCGGTCAGATCCGGACGCCAGGTCGGAGGCTGCACGGAGAACTCGCCGTTGCCGCCACCGCCCACGTGGCAGCCGATGTCAGTGAGGATATCGGAGATCGTGTTGGTGTCGAGTTCCAGACCGGAGACTCGCGCCACCTCGCTCACCTTGAAGCGGATGTCGTGCGGACGCGTGGTGGCGTTGTAGTCCACCGGGGTCCTGGAGCCTTCGCCGGAACCGTAGCGGGTGAGCAGTTCGACGGCCATCTCCACTGCCGCAGGCTGCAGCTGGGTGTCCACGCCGCGTTCGAAACGACGGGACGCCTCGGACGGGGTCTTGTGACGACGCGCGGAACGGGCGATCGACACCTGATCGAAGTGCGCGGCCTCGACGAAGATGTCGGTGGTCTCGCTGGTGATCTCACCGTACAGACCGCCCATCACACCGGCCAGGCCCAGAATGCGGGAGGCGTGCTCACCATTCGGGGAATCGGTGATCAGCAGGTCTTCGGGGCTCAGGTCATGCTCCTTCTTGTCGAGCGTGGTGAGCTTCTCTCCCTCACTGGCGCGACGCACCACGATCGGGCCTTCGATCTTGTTCAGATCGTAGGCGTGCAGCGGCTGGCCAAGATCGAGCATCACGTAGTTGGTCACGTCCACGGCCAGGGAGATCGAACGCATGCCTGCGCGAATCAGACGACGGCGCATCCAATTGGGGGTGGGGGCGTTCGGGTTGAAGTCACGCACGATGCGGCCATAGTAGCGGTCGCAGCCGGGCACGCCGTGAATCGTATTGTTGTCCTCGACCAGCACCTCCATATCCTTCACCGGGGCGGCACCGTCGACGGGCTTGGCCTCGTGCGGGGCCTTCTCGTTCAGCTCGATCACCGGATCGGTGAACACGGCCTTGGTGGAGTGGTGGTATTCGCGGGCCACACCACGGTAGGAGAACGCGTAGCCACGGTCCGGAGTGATGTTGATCTCCAGCACGGGATTGTTCAGGTGCAGCAGCTCCATGGCGTCGTCACCGGGCTGCAGCGCGTCATACTCCTGCTTGGAGAAGCCGTATTCGCGCAGCAGGATGATGCCGTCATGGCTGTCACCAAGTCCAAGCTCGCGTTCGGACGCGCACATGCCGTTGGAGATGTGACCGTAGGTCTTGCGCGGTTCGATCTTGAAATCGCCGGGCAGCACGGCACCGGGCAGCGTGACGACCACCTTTTCGCCGGCGGCCATGTTCGGTGCGCCGCAGATGATGCCACGGGGCACCTTGTTGCCGTTCTCGTCAGTCTCGTTGAATTCGTCACCGACGTCCACATGGCACCAGTTGATGGTCTTGCCGTTCTTCTGCGGTTCGGGGGTGGCGTCCACCACGTAGCCGACCACGATCGGGCCGGTCACCTGGGACTGGTGGATCTCCTCTTCCTCGAGGCCGACGCGCACCAGATCCTTGGCGAGCTGCTCGTAGGTGAGGTCTTCGGGAATCTCGACATGGTCCTTGAGCCAGTCGATATCGATCATCGGCATGTGAAATCACTCCCCCATCGCGAACTGTTCGGAGAAACGCACGTCGCCTTCCACGAGGTCGTGCATATCGTTGATGTCATGACGCAGCAGCAGCGTGCGCTCGATGCCCACGCCGAACGCGAAGCCCGAGTACACGGTCGGGTCAAGACCGGCGGACTTGAGCACGTTCGGGTTCACCATGCCGCAGCCACCCCATTCGATCCAGCCGGGGCCGCCCTTCTTGTCGGGGAACCACAGATCCAGCTCGGCACTCGGCTCGGTGAACGGGAAGTAGCTCGGGCGCAGGCGGCTCTTGGCCTCCGGGCCGAACATGGCCACGGCCAGCTTGTCGAGCACGCCCTTGAGATCCGCCATGGTCAGGTGCTTGTCCACGGCGAGCGCCTCGCACTGGTGGAAGACCGGGGTGTGGGTGGCATCCAGCTCGTCGGTGCGGAACACACGACCGGTGCAGGCGATGTACAGCGGCACACCGCGAGTGATGAGGGCACGGACCTGATCGGAGGATGTCTGCGTGCGCATCACCATGTTGGAGCCCACGAATCCGGCGGCGTCCTTGGCCTGGTTGCCCTTGATGTAGAAGGTGTCCTGCATCTGACGGGCAGGGTGGTCGGGACCGAAGTTCAGAGCGTCGAAGTCGTACCATTCGGTCTCCACCTCGGGACCGTCGGCGACCTGCCATCCCATGGAGATGAAGAAGTCCTGCACGTCCTCCATGAGCTTGGGCAGCGGGTGACGCGCGCCGAGCGGATGACGGCGCACAGGCTGGGTCATGTCCACGGATTCGGCGGCGAGCTTGGCCTTCTCCTCGGCGGCCTTGACCTCCTGCTCCTTGGTTCCGAAGGCACGACCGAAGTCGGCGCGCAGCTTGCCCATCAGCTTGCCTGCGTCCTTCTTCTGGTCCTTCGGCAGGGCTCCGATTGCCTTGCTGGCCTTGGTCATCGCCGAATCGGCTCCGGCGTACTGGGTCTTGATCGCCTTGAGTTCCTCCAGGGTGGAGGCGTTCTTGATCTTCTCGATGCCTTCGGCGACGGCTTCCGTCACCGCTTGGGCATCAAAGGTTGCAACATCTGCCACAGGGACACCTTTCCGTTGGCAAAATTACGCTTACACAACAACTGTCCCATACGATTTTGCCCGCATGGGACGCCAAATTCACATTGTTCTCATATGACTAGACATAGCCAGCGAGTACAGCAGCACCGCGGCGCTGGTCGCCAGATTCAATGATTCCGCCTTGCCATATATAGGGATGGAGACGATGCCGTCGCAGTCCTCGAGGATGGCCTCGTCGAGTCCTCGCGCTTCGTTTCCGAACAAAATCGAACGTACACTGTGCGATTCCGTCTGGCCCTTTGCCAACAGCCGCGGCAACGGCACGGGGGTCAGCGATTCGGTGCCACGTACATCAGCGGCCAGCACTTCGCCATCATGCTTCCGGTTCCACGTCAGCAGGTCCGCGACCGAGGCACGAAGCACGGGGATATGGAACAACGACCCTGCGGTGGAACGGATCACCTTGGGACTCAACGGGTCCACGCAGTCGTCGACGAACACCACGGCCGATGCGCCGGCGGCGTCGGCGGTGCGGATCACCGTTCCGGCGTTGCCGGGGTCGCGCACCTGCCAGAAGGCCGCGATGGTCAGCGGCGCGTCCGCGTCATGCTGCAATCTGCCGGGATCCATGTCAACCAGTCGGCCGATCATGCCCTCGGATGACGCCACGGCGGCAATGCCCTGTGCGTCGCCGCTGATCGCGGCCATCACGCGTTCGGTCACATAGTGCACATAGATGCGACTGCGATCGCCGGATTTGTCGGAGAACACGGTCGAGGCGATCTCCGCGGCGCGCGCGCTGGCGGTGTTGCCGTCCTCGTCGATTTCGATATAGAGGTCCTGCACGATCTCCGGACGCAGTTCGACGGCCTCCCGCACGGCCTGAGGCGCTTCGATCAGAAAGCGGCCGGACTTGCGCCGCGCCTTGGTTTTGGCAAGATCGGCCACGCGTCGAATACGTTCGGCGTTTGGATTATCCAGAATTCCCTTGGTCAATGGCATAGCCCTCACTGTAGCCCATCCATACCCCCGACCATTCAGCGGATATTCAGTTTTCTCCCGGTGAACACGACTGACATTGCCGGATCGCTTCGAGGCATCCGCCAGTGCCCATTCCGACTGCGCAGGCACGCTAGGAACCGTAATCGCGGACGAACGGTTTCCGCGACCCTATCCATGACCCGAGGAAAATCGATATGTTCATTGTCAAGAACGCCTGGCGATCAGTAGTGCGCAACAAAGGGCGCAACATCCTTATCGTGGCAATCGTGGCGATCATCGCGGCCGCCGCGACGATCGGCCTGTCCATCCGCGACGCGGCCCAGACCGCACGTGACGAGGGACTTGCGAACACCGAGGTGACGGCCACGATCAGCCTCGACCGTGACAAGCTCATCAGCGAGGCACGACAGAACGCCTCATCAGACTCCGACGATTCGTCTGATTCCAGCGGCGGGCAACCGGACTTCGACGCCATGCGTTCGGCGCTCGACCAGAGCTCGCTCACCCTCGCCGACTATCAGAAGTACGCCAAGGCGTCCAGCGTGAACGTCACCACCTACTATTCGGAGGAGACCGGTGTAAGCGCCACCGACGACTTCCAGCCGGTGGAGACGTCCACATCCTCGAACGCCTCGAATTCGTCATCCGGCACGTCGTCCGATACCTCAACGAACACCGATGGCAACCAGCCCGGAGGACCCGACGGACAGCAGGGCGGACCGGGCGGTTCCATGACGCAGGGCGATTTCACCCTCACCGGATTCTCGTCAGACAAGGCCATCGCCAACGCCCGCAACGGCTCGTTCACCATGGTGGACGGCAAGGTGTTCGGATACGACTCCTCCAGCGACGGTCAGGCAATCATCTCCCAGTCCCTTGCGGAATTCAATAATCTGAACGTGGGCGATACCATCACCGTGGCCGATCCGTCGGACTCGTCGAAGACGTACACGCTGACCATCGTGGGCATCTACAAGAACTCGTCAAGCGAGAACACCACGGCCGCCGGGCCGATGGGCGGCACCAGCCAGGACGCGGCCAACGCCATCTACACCTCCGTCTCCACGCTCAAGTCGCTCGGACTTGACTCCGACACCACGTCCTCGTCCGACTCATCCAACGCCACCCAGCTCAATTTCACCTACGTGCTCGGCAGCAAGGACGATTACGAAACCTTCAGCAACGACGTGAAGAACGCCGGCCTCGACGACACGTACACCGTCTCCTCCGCGGACGTGGAACAGTACGAGTCCAGCCTCGTTCCGCTGGACAACCTCGCGAAGTTCGCGCTCACACTGCTCGTCATCGTGCTCGTTGTGGGCGCGGTGGTGCTCATCGTGATCAACCTGTTCAACATCCGCGAGCGCAAGTACGAGGTGGGCGTGCTCACCGCCATCGGCGTGAAGAAAGCCAAGGTGGCGGCACAGTTCGCGATCGAGCTGCTCATCGTCACCATGATCGGCATCGCACTGGGTGTGGCCGGCGGAGCCGCGGCATCGGTGCCCGTGTCGAACGAGCTGCTTGCCCAGCAGGTGTCCTCGCAGCAGTCCGAAGCGCAGAGCCAGCAGGAGCAGTTCGGCCGCAACGCCGACATGGGAGGACCGGGAGGACAGTCCGCCGGATCGAATGATTCCGGCGCATCCGGCACCGATTCGTCAGACAATGACTCCGCCAACGGAACCGCCGCCAACGCGCCCGGACGCCCCGGTGGCCTGACGCGCGCCACGAACTACATCACCACAGTGAACGCCACGGTGAACTTCGCGGTGGTGGCGCAGATGATCCTCATCGGACTGGCGCTCACACTGTTCTCCGCTCTGGTCGGCATCATCTCCGTGATCCGGTACGAGCCACTGCAGATCCTCGCCGATCGATCCTGACGGCATCGCACAACCACAATCATTCATGAAGCCATGAATATGAACACGAACAAAGGAATCATCATGACGGAACCTGCAATCACCGAGGCAACGGCCACTGTGGAACAGACGGAACAGGACATGACCGTGACGGATCGTACAACCGATCACACAACGGATCGCAGCGACTCCCCCGTCCTCATGCTCGACAACGTGTCCTACTCCTACACCAAAGGCGGCAAGAAGGTCATTCGCAACCTGAGCCGATCGTTCGAAGCGGGCAAGGTGATTGCGATCACCGGACCGTCCGGAGCCGGCAAGACCACCGTGCTCTCACTGCTGTCCGGACTCACCTCCCCCACCGAGGGACGCATTCTGTACCGCGGCAAGGATCTGGCGAAGGCCGACCGATACCACTATCGCAGCCATGACATCGGCGTGATCTTCCAGAGCTTCAACCTGCTGCCGTCGCTCAGTGTGGAGGAGAACATCATCCTGTCCATGGACGCCAGCGGCAAGCAGTTCACCCAGCCCAAGCACGACATCGCGATCGGGCTGCTCGCCAAGGTGCGACTGGCCGAAGAGTATGCAAAGGAACGCATCCTGCATCTGTCCGGCGGAGAACAGCAGCGAGTGGCCATCGCCAGTGCGCTGAGCTACGACCCCGACGTGATCATCGCCGACGAACCCACCGGCAACCTCGATCTGGGAACGCAGGACGACATCATGGCCATCTTCCGGGAGCTGGCCCACACGGAGGGCAAATGCGTGATCATCGTGACGCACAGCCCCGATGTGGCAAGCCAGTCGGATGAGGTGTTCCAGCTCGCCGCACTGCGCCGACAGCGGTGACGTCACCGAACCCCACCGTCTTGGCCCCGCGACCACTATTCGGTCGCGGGGCCAAGCACGTTCATGAACAGTTCACCCAACGTCCAGATTGTCTGAGTCGCTCCGATAGATTATCCGGCTATGCTTTCCGCAGACGCAGTGATGGAAGTAGGAAACAGCAGTAGGAAACAAGCGACGACAGGGTTGACAAGGGAGCGGAAGTGGGCGCTTTGATGGACGTGAAACAACGGATCAGCAATATCTACACCACGTTGCGACCAGCGGAGAAGTCCGTGGCATCATTCATTCACGAACATTACGACGATATAGGCAACCTGACGGTGGCGCAACTGGCCGAAGCCGCCGAAGTGAGCCAACCCACCGTGATCCGGTTCGCCCGCAAACTCGGGTTCAACGGCTACCGCGAAATGCGATACGTGCTCAACCACCCCATGGAGGACCCGCAGGCGTTCGAGCCGCTGGAAGGATACGACCTGCATCCGTGGGACGGCATCGACGACGTTCCCGCCAAGGCCGTGACGGGAGCGAAGGCGATGCTGGACGAGATGATGCAGTCGCTGTCCGTCAAGGAGTTTCACAAGGCCGTATCCATGATCGCTCGCGCACGCATCGTGGACATCTACAGCGTGGAGGACTCCGTCACCCCGGCCGAGGATCTGCTCACCAAACTCACGTATCTCGGTCTGCAGTGCCGCATGCACACCGACGTCTATCTGCAGCAGATCTCAGCCGGTCACCTCACCGACGCCGACGTGGCCGTGGCGTTCTCCTACTCCGGCAGTTCCGAGGACACGGTCAAGGCGCTGCGTCTGGCCCGCAATCAGGGTGCCGGAACGGTCGCCATCACGAACTCCACAGGCACGCCGATCGTCAACTGGGCCGACGTGTGCCTGCACGCCGGACACGGCGAGCGCACCATCTACGGCAACGCCATCTTCTCGCGCATCTCCCATATCGCGATCGTAGACATGCTCTACATGGGTGTGATCCTCAGCGACTACACCCACTACTCCGCGGCGTTGGACGATTCCGGACGCTACATCAGGGACAAGGTCTTCCACGGGTAAGTCCGCGAGAGAGTCCCACAGGCGACGGATCGGCGAGAGCACGAGAGCAGTAAGAGCCGCCTGAGAATATCAGCGAAGCAAACGCCAAAACTGGAGTCCACGCGAAACCTCACGTTGAAACGTGGTTTCGTTTGGACTCCAGTACGCCATCGGCACATGACCGACAGACGGACGCGATCACTATCAGGAATCAGGCGATCTGATCCAGCAGCGTCGGCAGTTCGGACATCGTGGAGATCACCGCGTCGGCACCGGCGGCGACGAACGCCTCACGGGCCTTGGTGCGGGCGGCGTCCTTATCGGCGTCGGACAGCGCCTCGAACTCGGTCTGGCTCATCGCCAGCTGCGAGCTGCCCTCGATCACACCGATCGTGAACACGCCGGCGTTCTTGCCTTCGCGAATGTCGGACAGGGTGTCGCCCACCTTCACGGCGGCGTGCACGGACGAGACGCCCAGCTTCTCCAGGTTGCGGAAGATCATGTACGGATAGGGACGACCGAAGCCGTTCGTACCGTCGGGGCTGATCCAGAAGTCGGGATCGTAGCCGTTCTCCTTGGCCTTCGGCACCACGATCTCCATCATCTTGTCGGTGTAGCCGGTGGTCGAACCGATCTTCAGGCCACGGTCGCGCAGCGCGGCCACGGCGTCAAGCACACCCGGCTTGGGATCGGCGTAGTTGTCCAGAATCGACAGCAGCTTCGGCTCGAAGTGCGCGTACACGTCGTCCACGTCCTTGTCGGTCGGGGCGGCGCCGTGCTCCTCCTCCCAGGCGCGGGCGATGCGCTCCATGTGCAGCATCGTGTTGATGTGATCGTGCTTGAGCATGCCCATCGGCTTGCGGGTCTCGTCCATCGTCGGATCGATGCCGAACTCGCGGAATGCCTCCTGGAAGGCGCGGACGGGGGCGAAGCAACCGTAGTCGACGGTGGTGCCGGCCCAATCGAAGATGACGGCCTCAAAACGCTTGGTCATGATGGTTCCTTTGGTTTGTTGGGTTGATATTGGGAAGAACTTGTTGGGAAAATCAGGGAAGAGGTTTGGGGAGATCTGTTGGAGGGTATCCGGGTGCGGTTCGGGTACCGGTGGGGTGTTTGGATTCCGTGGGGGTTGATATCGGGCGGGATTCGGACGGTGAAAGTGACGCTGCGCGGTGGGGGTGGTGGGCGACATGTGGTGCTTGATACACTCAGGGCCGCTCGGCCTCGCTCCGGGATTTGCTCGCAGAGCGTAGCAAATCCCTTCGCTGATTACGATCAAGCACCACATGTCGCCCACCACCACGGTTGACCTTTATGCCGTTACCCCGGTGGTATCGGAGCTCTCGGCTTCAAGAGAAGGCCCTGAACACCCATGACACCTGTCAGCGCGTTGTGAGAAGCGCCGTGGGAGGGATGGGGATCAGGCGGCGAGCTTGACGCCCATGGGGGCGGCGGCCTTGATCGGCTCGCCGGCCTTGTCCATCGCGGCGATCGCGGCGGGGACGGAATCGGAGCCGGTGGCGGCCTCGAGCAGACCGCGCTCCCCCATGTACAGGGCGAGCAGCTCGGTCACCTTTTCGATGTCGTCGGCGTAGATCTCGCCGATGTTGCCCAGACGGAACGTCTCCTCATCGGTCAGCTTGCCCGGGTAGATCGCGTAGCCGCGCTCCTTGATGAACTCGTACATGTCGTGGAAGTCGAAGCTCGTGCCCTTCGGGTAGAGGAACGTGGTGATGATCGGGCCCTGATGGTCGGTGAGGAACGTGGAGAAGCCCAGCGCCTTCATGCGGGCGATCAGCAGATCGTTGTTCAGCTGGTAGCGGGCGGAGCGCACGGGGATGCCGCCCTCCTCGAACATCTCGTCAAGCGCCTTGGAGAAGGCCAGCACCACGTGGGTCGGCGAGGTGTAGCGCCACTTGCCGTTCGCCTTCTCCAGCGTGTTCCACTGGTCCCACAGGTCCAGGGACAGGCTGCGGGCCTTGCCCTTGGAGGCTTCCAGCTTGGCCTTGTTGCAGATGATGAAGCTGAATCCGGGCACGCCCTGGATGCACTTGTTCGCCGAGGAGACCAGGAAGTCAATGCCCCACTCGGCCACCGGAACGTCCACGCCGCCGAAGGAGCTCATCGCGTCCACCATGAACGTCTTGCCATGCTCCTTGGCCACCTTGGCCACGGCCTGGATGTCGTTGAGCAGACCGGACGTGGTCTCGGAGTGGATCATCGACACATGCGTGATCGCGGGATCGGCATCGAGGTACTCGGCCACCTTGGCGGCGTCCGGGATGCGATCGTAGGGCTCGGCGTACTGGGTGTACGCGATGCCGGCGTGCTCGCAGATCTTCACCTGACGATCGCCGTACGCACCGTTGGTGCACAGCAGGACCTTCTCATCCTTGCCGATCACCGAGGTGAGCACGCTTTCCACACCGAACGTGCCGGAACCCTGCATGAGCACCGCCGTGTACTCTTCCGGATCGCAGTGGGCAAGCGTCAGCAGCTGACGGCGGATCTTCTGCGTGATCTGCTGATAGTCCTCATCCCACGTGCAGTGATCGACCAGCATCTCCTCCTTGACGGAACGGGTCGTGGTCAGCGGTCCGGGGGTAAGCAGCTTGTAATCGTTCATGATGTGTCGTCCTTCTCTTGGATTGGTGGATTGTTGTTGACAGTTGGATTGCATACGACGAGCCGATGCATGGTGCCTGACGCACTGTCATGCATCGGCTCGTCGCTCAGCTGACGGTGAGCGTGAATGTCACGTCACGGATTCAGCGTGTTGTGTGGATGGGTTGGGTTTGGTTCAGGGTCTTACTTTGCAGCGCGCTTGCAGGCTTCGGAGAAGTCCTGATGCTCCTGCAGCAGATCCACCGTCAGCGGCTTGTCGAAGGTCTTCGGATACTTGGATCCGTTGGCCGGAGCCTTCTCGCCCTGATAGAGCGGCGTCGGGTAGGTCTTGAGCAGCTCGGCACGGCCCTTGTCGATGATCACACCGGCCATCTGCTGGGCCATGGGGTTCGTCTTGTCCCCCTTGTCGATCACGGCCACCGACTCGGTGAGGGAGTAGTTGCCCTCCTCCGGGTCCACGTAGTCGATCGGCAGGCCCTTGGCCTTGTCCGCGGCGGCCTGATGACGCAGACCAAAGCCCACGGCCACCTCGCCCGAACGGACGGACTTGAGCGGACCGGAACCGGACTGTTCGAGGTGCGGGCCGGCGTTCTTGTAGATGTCGGTGAGGATCTGCCTGCCCTCGTCACCGGTGCCGTAGGCACCCACGACGGCCTGCACCATCAGCCAGCCCGTGGAGGATCCCTCCATGTCCGGTACGGAGATCAGACCGGCGTACTTCGGATCGGCGAGATCCTTGAAGCTCTGGGGAACCGGCACGCCGGCCTCCTTGATCGCCTCGGTGTTGTAGAAGATCGCACCTTCCTGGGCGGTGGTGGGGCTGCGGTAGTCGGGGGCCTTGGTGTTCTCCGAGTCGCCGAGCAGCTTCGACTTGACGTCGGTGAGCGGCTGGAACATCTGGTTGCGTTCCTGCGCGGAGTCCACGTAGTAGGAGCTCATGGTGATCATGTCGGCCTCGAGGCTCTTGCCCTCGGCGAGCATCTTGCCGCCGAGTTCGGAGGTGCCGAAGCTCTGCATGATGTACTTGTCCTTGAATCCGTTGGCGTCGAGCGCGTGCTCGAAGGCGGCCACGGCCTCGTCATCGGCGTTCGTGTAGATCACGACCTGCTGGCTGGCTGCGGCGGTGCCGGAGAAGGCACCGAATCCGAAGGCCACGAGGATGGCGGCGGCCACACCGGAGGCGACGCCCTTGACCACGTTACGGCTGCGGGCACGCGGGTTGTTGATGGGCGGCAGCTGGAAGCTGGCGGCCTGCTCGGCGGTGGCCTTGACGCCCTGACGCACGGCGGCGGAGGCGGCTTCGGCGACCTTGACCTTGGCAGGCCTCTTGCGGGTGGCCAAGGCGATGAGGCCCTTGACCACGAGGTTGGTCACCAGGATGAGCAGCGACAGCGCGAAGATGTCGTCGAACTTGGCGAGGTGCTGCAGCGCGGAGATCTTGGTGGTGATCACCTGGGTCTTGGCGCCGGTGAGGAACACCACGGCGGAAATGGTGACCATCGCGTTGACGAAGTAGTATCCGAACACCTGCAGCACGGTGGGCAGCGCGTTCGGCGTGACCACGCGGACGATGGTCTTGAACCAGCTGTCACCCATGAGCTTGGCCGTGGTCTCCCACGAGGCGTTCATCTTCGACAGCGAGTCCTTCATCATCTGGTACGGGGTAGCGAAGTAGTGCACCACGTTGGCCACGATCAGAATCCAGAACGTGTTCTGCATGGGCGTGCCGGAGAAGGCGAACAGGAACGCGATACCAAGCACCATGCCAGGCACGGTGTTGATGATCGAGCTGATCGAGTCCACGAAGCGCTTGGCCGCGGCGGGCAGCTTGCTGCGGGAGGTGATCAGACCGGCGGCGTAGGCGAACAGGCAGCCGATGATGGCCGTCATCACGGCCACGTACACCGAATTGGTGAACACCTGCATGAGCTCGCTGGTGGTGAACAGCGCTGCGATGTGCGACATCGTGAAGTTGAGCTTGAACGGCCACATCTCGACGAACGGGATGAGCAGGATCACGGCGAACACGGACAGCACGCACACCAGGGCGATCACCGAGGCGATGCCGCAGAACGCATCACGCTTCTTGCCCTCGGGCAGGTCGATCTGCGAGACCTTGGAGTAGCGGATCGAGAAGCGCTCGAGCACGGCCATCAGGATGATGGAGATGATCGACGGGATGAGCATGAACACGGCGATCACGGCACCACGGTTGAAGTTCGGGATGCTGCCGAGCATCTGGTTGAACAGCGTCATGGCGAGCACATCGTAGGTGCCGCCGACGGAGGTCGGAATACCGTAATCGGTGAAGCTCAGGAAGAAGCTCTGGATGAACGCCACGCACATGGTGCCGATCAGTGGTCGTACCACGGTCATGAAGAAGGTCTTGATCGGCTTGTCGCCCATGATGTGCGAAACGATGATGAACTTCTTGTCCACGAACTGGAAGCTATTGTTGATCAGCAGGAAGCAGGTGGGCATGGTGTAGATCACGTAGCCGATGAGCAGGCCGTTGAAGCCGTAGATGTCGAACAGCTGGTGGCCGAACAGCTTGGTGATCAGACCTTCCTTACCGAAGGAGTAGATGATCGCGAAGCCGTAGGTGATGGTCGGCAGCAGCATCGGCACCTGGGTGAGCAGGGCGAGCGCCTTCTTGAACTTCGGCGGCAGGTTGGTGCAGTTCACCGTGTAGGCCAGCAGGAAGGCGAGCAGCACGGCCACGAGCGCGGACGCGGACGCCACCTTGAGGCTATTGAACACGGAGGTGAGGAATTCGGGCCGGGCCAGAATGGCGGAGTAGTTGGCCATGGTGGCCGCGCCGCTTCCGGTCTGGAAGGACTTCATGATCACGAGGACCATGGGGATGATGAGGAAGCCGATGAAGGCCACCGTCACCACGACGAGCAGTGCGGTGAGCTCCGGCTGACGGTTGCGTCGGGCCAGTTGCTCGTGATAGGGCAGCGGTTCGGGCGTGATGGTCTTTTTCTGCGCGCCCGCCTGAACGGATTCGACCGACATGACTCAGGCCTCCTGACCGGCGCCGGCCAGCACGGGCTGCTTGGCGTTCGCGCCGTCGGCGTCGTCCTCGAACAGGGAGTAGATGTTGTTGCGCTTGACTTCCAGCTGGTGGAGGATGAACTTGCGCACGAACTCGCTGGCGGGGTGGTGGATGATGTCGTCGGGGGATGCGTACTGGGCGATCTTGCCCTGGTTGAGGATCAGCACCTTGTCGCTCATCGTGCAGGCCTCTTCGGGATCGTGGGTCACCATGATGGTGGTGAGGTTGTACTGTTCCACGATCTGCTTGATCTTCTGCTTGATCGATTCCTTGATCACGCCGTCCAGTGCGGACAGCGGCTCGTCGAGCAGCAGCAGCTTCGGCTTCATCACCAGGGTGCGGGCGAGCGCCACACGCTGCTTCTGGCCACCGGAGAGCTCGTCGATCTTCTTGTTGAGGTGCTCCTCGAGACCGAGCAGGCTGATCATCTCCTTGATCTCCTTTTCGGTGGAGATGCCGGGGTTGTTCTTCAGACCGTAGGTGATGTTTTCGTAGGCGTTGAGGTTCGGGAAGAGTGCGTAGTCCTGGAACACGATGTTGAAACCGCGCTTCTCCATCGGCACGTTCGTCAGGTCCTCGCCGTTGTAGAGGATCTGGCCGCTGGTGGGCTGGCTGATGCCGAGGATGATGTTGAGCAGCGTGGTCTTACCACCGCCAGAAGGACCGAGAATAGACATGATCTGGCCGTCTCCGATGGTCAGGGAGATGCCGTTGAGGACGTGGGTGTCCCCGAAGGACTTGGTGATGTCTTTCAGTTCCAACATGATGTTGTCGCCTTTCGCGTCGGATTGGCGGCCGACGCACCGTTGTGTGTTCTATGTCTTTACTGCTACTGCTTGTTCTTCTCTTGAGTGGACCGGTCTGAACCGATCACAGTTATGATTCTTCCATCGGCGTCGGCGACGATGGGGTTACAGCGCTGAAGGTTCATAGAAAGAACGGTGAACAACAATCAAACTTACATGCGTTTTACGTAGTTTTTTGCACAACCGTATGCGGATACGCGTATCTTCGGACTGAACATCAACATCACAACCCAACTCCCACAAGGCCTGAGAATGCAAAACGGCAGCCCATCCGACGTTGTTCCAGTATGTAGAAATGACGTCGGACGAGCTGCCGGTTATGCCTTCGCGGTTCGGAACGGGATCGGATCAGGCCAGATCGTAGGCGTCCTCGAAGAAACGCCTCTCCAGATGCACGATCCTGCGGAACACGTCGGCCTCGGGACCGTCCACATGCGCGTACTCGTTGACGAGCGCGATCAGGCGTCCGGTCCAGGCACGGAACAGCTCGCCCTCGTGCAGGTCGACCCAGCCCTTGTGCGCAGGCACCTGCTGGATCACGCCGGCGTCGACCGTGCGCTTGGCCCAGGCCAGATACAGCCATTCCATGCAGCACAGCGCGGTGATGAGTTCCTCCCATGTGCCGTTCACGATCTCGGACAGGTAGTCGCAGTATTCGCGGTTGGCGGGGGTCTGCGGCGCGTTCTCGTACTGCTCGTCGGTCACGTGGTACACCTTGAGGAAGTTGGTGAAGTAGGGGGCCTCCTCGTCGGCGAAGAACTGCGACTGCTTGCGCAGCATCTCCTTGGTCTCCTCGCGCGGGGCCAATGCGATGGCATGGTCCATGATGCCCTGGTTGAAAAACTTGAAGTCCTGGATGAGGTAGGACACGAGCACGTGATCGGGAAGCGTGTCGTCGAGCAGTTCGTTGACGAATCGGGAGTTGATCGCCTTGTTCCAGTCCTCAGCAGCCGACATGTACAGCTGGTCGGCCACGCTTCCGGCCTCGGCGCCGAGGAACGCCCATTCGCCGCTGACGGATGCGGCCGCTTCGGGCACATGCTTGGTGGTTTCGCTCATGATGAGCTCCTTTCGGATTCGGATCAGTTGGAGGTAAGGGGCAGGTTCCAGTAGCCGGTGGCGATGGCGGTGCCCACGGCGATGGCGGGGACGATCAGCGCGATCGCATAGGAGACCCAATCGATGGCGTGCAACTGCGATACGCGGGCCATGGTCCGTGTATCCGACGCGCCGAATCCTCTGGCCTCCATGGCGGTGGCGAGCTTGGTGGCGCGACGGATCGACAGCACCAGCAGCGCGAACGCCTGCGAACAGACACGACGGATCGGATTGCCGTCGCCAAGACCGCGCGAACGACGAGACAGGCCAAGGGCCCGCCAATCCTCCTGCAGCAGCGTGAACATGCGGATGCCGGCGAGCGCGCCGTAGACGAACCGCGACGGCAGGTGCAGGATCTGCACGAGTCCGTCGGCCAGATCGGTGGGGTCGAGTCCGAGCACGAAGATCACACTCGGCACGGCGATCGCCGCCACACGCAGGAAGGTTGCCACTGCCAGATACAGCGATCCATCACTGATCACGATGGCCGCCCATGCGAAGTGCACGGTTCCGCTCGTCCGTCCGTACAGGGCGATGGTGACGAAACTGCCGACCGCGGCGATCCACACCGGCCAGGTGCGGCGCAGGACGACGAACGGGTTGATACCGCCGATCCACAGCAGGACCACGGACAGGGCAAGCTGGATGGAAGCGGATACCACGTCGAGTGTGGTGAACAACGGCAGACTCATGATGAGCGGGCAGATGAATCGGCTGACCGGGTTGAGTCGTGCGATGAACCATGACTGCGAGGCCGGTTTGACACGCTCGTGCCGCTGTTCCGGTGGCGTGACGGTGACGGTCATGCCGGCGGCTTGTGATTCACTCATCGTGCACTCCCCTCGTTTGCGGCCGTTGACGACACGCCGAAGTGTATGGGAATGGCATCCAACGATCGTACCAATGGCTCGTCGTGGGTCACCATGATCACCGTGCAACCCTGATCGCGGATTCCGGCGATCAGTTCCACCATCTGGCTCCATGTACGAAAATCCTGGCCGAAGGTGGGTTCGTCCATGACGAGCACGCGCGGTGCCGCGGCAAGCATGGATGCGACGGACAGTCGGCGCTTCTCCCCTCCGGACAGCGTGTACGGGTTGCCTGCAGCGAAACGCGACAACCGCAGACGCTCCAAAAGCTCATCGGCGATCGCATACGCCTCGTCGCTTTTGCCCATGGATTTCGGACCGATCGCCACCTCGTCGCGCACGGTGTTGGCGGCGAACTGATGCTCCGGCTCCTGGAACACCATGCCGATGCGGCCGAGCAATTCACGGCTCTTCCAATGGAATGGTTCGCGCGAGTTCGGTTTAGGAGCCAGATCGGATGCGATAAGCACCTGACCGGCCACAGGTTCGAGCAGTCCCGCCAGCGTGAGTGCGAGCGTGGACTTGCCGGCGCCGTTGGGGCCCATCAGCGCGTAGATGCGACCGCGTTCAAAGTCAAGATTCACATGTTCGCCCAGCGGCACGCCGTTACGTCCGAACGACAGATCCCGGGTGGACAGCACGATGCGCTCGTTCTCAACATCGTCAGTGGTGGCGGTGTCGGCGGTGTCATCATCGTCATCCGTGGGCGGGAAACTCGGAATCGCACGCCCCGGCACCCATGAGCCGCCATCGGCGAGAACATCACCCATGGTGGAGAACACCTCATCGGGCGTACCGTCGGCCAGCACACCGCCTTCATGGCTGTCGCCCGCGGCACCGAGCACGATCACGCGGTCGACCAGATCAAGCCAGACGTCGATATGATGTTCGACCACGACCATGGTCTGACCAGTGGACTCCACGACATGCCTCACCGCATCATGAACCTCACGCACGCCCGGTGGATCGAGATTCGCGGTGGGCTCATCGAGCAACAGCAAACCGGGACGCATGGCCAGTACGCCGGCCAATGCCAGACGCTGACGCTGACCACCGGACAGGTGCCGCGTGGAATGCGTGAGCTCAAGCGATTCAAGTCCCACGATGTCGAGCGACGCCCGGACCCGCTTCCACGTCTCGTCCTTGGGGACGCCAAGATTCTCACAGGCGAAGGCCACATCGTCGCCCGCACGTTCAAGGATGATCTGCGCATCCGGATCCTGCAACACCAATCCGGCCATACCGCGCGCGTCGTTGGCGTCCACTCCCCCGACGCTGAGCGTACCCTCGCGCACACCCTCGTCGTCACTGCCCAGCACGCCGGCCATGGCGGCCATGAACGTGCTCTTGCCGGCACCCGACGCGCCCAGCAGCAGCACGCGCTCGCCGGGACGGATCGTCAGATTCACATGACGCAGCGCGAAGTCCTTGCGGGTGGAATGACGCCAGCCCCAGTCGCGCGCCTCAACGCCGACCGGGGCCGCCTTCTGGAATACGGAATCGTTCACCGATCAGACCAGCGCCTTGGCCCTGCCGGACTCGAAACGGTCGAGCACGCCGGTGGCGGCGATGGCACGCTGCACGAACCACATGAGCAGGCCGGCGATCACGGCACCGGAGATCAGCGTGGTCACCAGATAGGACAGACCGTAGGTGCTAAAGAAGCCGATGCCCACGCGGCTGCCGAACGGGGAGAACTCGAACAGGTAGTTGCCGAAACCGGACAGCAGACCGGAAAGGGTGGCGGTCAGCGGGTTCCACACGCGGTAGCGCACCACGATGAAGATGATCTCGGCGAACACGCCTTGGACCAGACCGATGATGATCGAGCCGCTGATGCCGAATACGCCGCCGGCGCCGATGATGTATTCGATGCAGGCCGCGATCAGTTCGGCGTAGATGGCCGCGCCGGGCTTGCGCACGATGATGGCGGCCAGCGGACCGGCGAACAGCCAGAAGGCGCAGACCAGACCGTTGAAGCCAGGGAGCACGGCGTCAAGGGCGGTGGTCGGGATCTTGTAGATCAGATCCCAGCCGGCGAAGATCACACCGGATGCGACCGCGATGATGGATGCGACGACTATATCGACTACGCGCCAGCGCAGATTCGTCTTGGCGATGGTTTCAGACATGTGAGTTGTGCCTTTCCTCTCCATGGGGAACGCCGGTTGCGTTCCGCCACAAGGCACGGGAAAACGAGAGACATCCGTGCGCCGGCATTACCCGGTATACGTTCATACGGTCGAAGCAGTGCTTCCTCTCAGCCTTCGCATTCTGTGGGATATGCGAAAGCCCCCGTGTCCGAAGCTGATACTACACGGGGGCCTTACAAAGTGCAATGGTCAATTCCGCGAAATCATGGGAATCGTCGATGAACGGTTCCGTAGATCTACGTAGTTCACCATGATTGGCGGAACGACCGCACGTAATTTTGGGTTACCGGGCGAGCTTGCCGAGAATCAGCGCCTCGGCGAGGATGTTCTTCTTCAGACTCGGCAGGTCGATGGACTCGTTGGGGCTGTGCGCGTTGGCCTTCGGGTCCTCGGGGCCGGTGACCAGCACCTGCGCCTGGGGGAAGATACGCTGCAGTTCGGGGATGAACGGGATGGATCCGCCTTCGCCCTTGTTCGCGGGCTCCACGCCGAACGCCTCGGCCAGCGCCTCCTCGGCGTCCTTGACGGCGGTGCAGTTGGGGTCCATGGCCCAGCCCTTGCCGTTCTCCAGCGACTCGACGGTCACTTCGGCGCCAAACGGGGCGTTTGCCTTCAGGAACTCGGCGAGCGCGCGCTGCGCCTCCTCGGGCTCCTGGTTGGGCGAGGTGCGCATGGACAGGCGGAAGCGAGCGGAGTCGGCGATCACGTTGAACGAGCCGTCCACGGGATGCGCATCGAAGCCGATCACGGTCACGCTGGGCTTGGTCCACAGACGGGAGGCGATCGAATCAGTGCCGGCGAGACGATAGCCGGGCACCACAGCGGCGTCGGCGCGCAGGGACTCCTCGTCAAGATCGCGCTGGAGTCCGCCGATCGGCTCCTCGGCGAGCAGGCCGGGCACCACGAGGTTGCCGTCCTTGTCATACATGGACGCGATGAGCATGGATGCGAGCGTGTTCGCGTCGAGGATCGGACCGCCGAACTGGCCGGAATGCACGGGGTGGCCGAGCACGCGCACGGTCACGTCCACGCAGGTGTTGCCGCGCAGGGAGGTGGTCAGACTGGGGATCTCGGCGGACCAGTTGCCGGAATCGGCCACGATGATCACGTCGGATTCGAACTCGGCGGCATGCTCTTCGATGAACGGGATGAAGCTGGGCGACCCCATCTCCTCCTCGCCTTCGATGAACACCTTCACGTTCACACCCAGATCGTCTCCAAGGGCGTGCAGCGCGCCGGAGTGGATGGCGATGCCGCCGCCATCGTCGGCCGCGCCACGGCCGTACAGACGACCGTCGTCCTTGGCGGTGGCGACGAACGGATCGGTGTCCCACTCCTTGGGATCGGGAACCGGCTGCACGTCATGATGGGCATACAGCAGTACAGTGGGCGCCTGGGGATCCACGATGCGCGAACCGACGACCTCCCACGCACCGGGCGTGCCATCCGGGTTGCGCGACTGGACCACGCGAGCGTCCACGCCCTCCTCACGCAGCACCTCGGCCACGAATTCGGCGGAACGCTTCATATGATCGGCGGTGATGCCCAGCGCCGACACGGATCCCAGTGCGATCTTCCGGGATAGCACGTCAACGACCCGCTGCCAGTCCTGATCCACGCGGGAGCGCAGCTCGTCGAAACCGACCTGTGCCATATAATCATCCTCCTTGGCGATTGGTGTCATGTGGCTGTATAAACCCTATGAGTCTAGGCGTCACCGTAACCTGCTCGTATGACATGGAACCCTTTCAAACGTTCTGAAGACAAGGAAAAGGCCGAACAGACGCCGGAAGAGACGCCGCAGAGCAACGGCAAGAAGAATCGTCCCACTCCGAAGATGAAGGATGCGCAGGCCGCCAAGATCCGCCCGCTGGTCCCCAAGGACCGCAAGGCGAGCAACAGGGCCGCCCGGCAGAAGATGCGCGCGAAGCAGGACGCCGAATACGATGCCATGAAGACCGGCGATCTCAACCACATGCCCAAGTCGGAGCGTATCGACTACCGCATCTACATCCGCGACTATGTGGACGCCCGTTGGAATCTGGCGGAGTTCATGATGCCCTTCGTCATCATCATGCTGTTCTGCTCGATCTTCGTCACCTCGATGTACCCGCAGCTGACGCTGTGGCTGATGGTCATCATGTACGCATACTTCATCGTCGCGATCATCGACATCGCCGTCATGTGGCGCGGACTGAAGAAGAAGCTCATCGCCAAGTACGGTGAGAAGTCCGTCGCCAAGGGCACCCGCTCGGGCAGCTACGCATGGTCCCGCGCCATGCAGATGCGCCGTTGGCGTCTTCCCCGCCCGCGCACGCAGAAGCGCGGCCAGTGGCCGAACTGACCGAACCGACCGAACCGATCAGGAATGAGACTCAATTGGTCTGAACCTGATCTGAGCCGCGAGCGAAACCCGCCCGTTACGAACAGCCACGTCGTCGTCCAGATTCTATGCTGGATACGACGTGGTTTTTCTGTACCGCATCACTAATCACCAATGAATCAGCAATCATCAATGCGTGCATGCGCGGTTCACCGACACAAAGGAGCTGACGTGACCTTGGCAACCGAATTCGATGTCGTCGTCGTAGGAGCCGGACCTGGAGGATACTCCACCGCACTGCGGGCGGCCGAACTGGGACTGTCCGTGGCGTTGATCGAACGCGACGAACGTCCCGGAGGCACCTGTCTGAACCGTGGATGCATCCCCACCAAGGCGCTGATCACCGCAGCCAGAGCCGTGGAACAGGCACGCGCCGCCGAACGGTACGGCATCACCATACGAGTGGAGGACGTGGACTTCGGTCGGTTGGCCGACTACCGGGACCAGAGTGTACGGACCATGACCGAGGGGCTCGCCGGCCTGCTGCGCTTCCGGGGAATCACCACGATTCAGGGCACGGCCAGCATTCAGCCCGAACCGACGGACGCCGACGGCATGCACACCGTGTTCGTGACGCAGCAGGACGGATCGATGCGCAGCATCACCACCCGTCATGTCGTCGTGGCCACGGGATCCCGCCCCCGCCCCCTACCGACGACTCCGTTCTCGCAGACCGTGCTCAGCTCCGATGAAGCGCTGACGCTCGACACGTTCCCCAGTTCCGCGGTCATCATCGGGGCGGGTGCCATTGCGCTTGAATTCGCGAGTCTGTGGAACGCCGCCGGAACGCAGGTCACCCTGCTGGTTCGTCGGGGAGGCGTGCTGTCTCACTGGGACCGCCGGGTAAGCGCCACCCTGACCCGTGAACTCAAACGTCACGGCATCACCGTGATCACCAACACCAACGTCGATGAGATCGAGACCGGCGTGAATCTTGGCGCGACCGTGCGATACACCCGCACCGTCGGCCGTACCACGGAGCAGGGAGTAGCGGCGGCGGAAATCGTGCTCGCAGCCATTGGCCGCACGCCCAACACCGATGCCGACTGGTTCGCCGGAACCGGTATCACGCTTGACGATGCCGGATTCGTTCATACCGATGATATGGGACGCACCACGGTACATGGCATCTGGGCGGTGGGCGATATCACCGCCGGTCACCAGCTCGCCCACCGCGCCTTCGAACAGGGCATCACCGTGGCCGAGGCCATCGCCGGACTCGATCCCGCCCCGGTTGACGAGGCCACCGTTCCGAGCATCGTCTTCTCCTCCCCCGAGGCCGCATCCGTTGGCCTGACCAAGGCCGAGGCCCAGGCGCGGGACGGCTATACCGAGGTAACGGAGACGATCTATCCGATGATGGGCAATTCCCGCACCATGATGATCGGCGAAAACGGATCGATCACCGTGGTCAGCGCGGTCGATACCGCAAGCGGCGATCGCGTGGTGGCCGGCATCCACATGGTGGGCCCGGAGGTCTCCGAAATCGCGTCCGAGGCGGAGCAGATCGTCGGCGGCAAACTGCCGTTGAGCACGGTCGCACGACTGATCCACCCGCATCCCACGTTCTCCGAAGCGCTGGGCGAGGCACTGCTCAAGGCCGACGGCAGGCCGCTGCATATGCGGTAGACGCCCCAAGGACGACTCCGAATCCACGGTTGAAACCCGCGTCTGAGCCTTATCTGGACACGGCGTTTCATCCCGCAGCAGACCACTTGGCAGAAAGTCAAGTACACTATTTTCCAGCAAACCCAAAGACGACAGACCGAAAACGTGTGCCGTCGTCAGGTCAAGGAACAGTCAAAGGACATCATGGCAGACAACGAGAAGACCGAGAAGAAGGCAAAGAAGCAGGGCACGATCAGCCAGATCATTCAGATCTACAAGTTCACCTACGCGGACGACAAGCAGCTGCCGTTCCTGATCGCAGGAGGCATCATCCTGCCGATCATCGTGGCGGCGGCCGCATGCGCCATCCTCCACGTGCACTGGATCACGTGGATCTTCACCATGATTCTGGGCGTCATGGTGGGCCTGCTGTTCGGCACGATGATCCTCACCCGCCGCGCCGACAAGGTGGGCTACCGCCAGATGGAAGGCAAGCCGGGTGCCACCGGAGCCATCCTCAATGGCATCACCAAGGCCGGCTTCTCCTTCCCGCAGGAACCGATCTGGATCGACCCGCGCACCAAGGACGCCATCTGGCGTGGCACCGGCCGCACCGGCGTATATCTGGTGGGTGAAGGCGACTACGGTCGTGTGATGAAGGCCATGAGCCACGAGGAGGCCAAGATCAAGCGCATCACCCGCGGATCCGACATCCCGATCATCAAGCTGTCCGTGGGCGACGGCGAGAAGCAGGTGCCGCTGAGCAAGCTGCAGAAGACCGTGATGCGCCAGAAGGTGAAGCTCACCAAGTACGAACTCGACGAGCTCAACGGTCGTCTGCGCACCCTGCAGTCCAAGAACACCATGGGCGTGCCGAAGGGCATCGACCCCACCAAGATGCACGTCAGCCGCAGGGCCATGCGCGGCAAGTAAAGACCAGTCAGCAGCATTCGTTCGTTCCGTTCGTCGGCATCCTCGTCAGACAGCGGGAGGAACGGACATCACGGCATGACGAAGGCCGGGCCACCATCTCATATGGTGACCCGGCCTTTCTCGTATCAGGTCACCGTCGACTCCGCATAACCATGCGTCTTCCGAGCCGCAGGTTTCGCTTCACGAAACATTCTCGTAACTCAGCGGCCCCCTAGGGGAAATATCGAAGAGTATCTTCAACTTACGTAAGTTCTCATTGATAAAGGAGCGACTGTGGCAGAGAATAAGATTTTCGCCCACACCCCTGAGGAAGTCGAAGCGCTGATCAACAAGGAAGGCATCGAGTATGTCTCCGTCCGCTTCACCGACCTCATCGGCGTCCAGCAGCATTTCACCGTGCCGGCCAGCGAGTTCACCGACAATGCATTCACCGATGGCATGCCGTTCGATGGCTCTTCGGTTCAGGGCTTCCAGGCCATCAACGAATCCGATATGAAGCTGATCCCGGATGTGACCACGGCTTACGTCGACCCGTTCCGCAAGCACAAGACCCTGAACGTCGCGTTCTCCATCGTCGACCCGCTGACCGACGAGCCGTACTCGCGCGACCCGCGTCAGGTCGCGGCCAAGGCCGAAGCCTACCTGAAGTCCACCGGCGTCGCCGACACCGCCTCCTTCGCTCCTGAGGCCGAGTTCTTCATCTTCGACAAGGTGCGCTTCGAGAACACCATGCAGCGCTCCTTCTACGAAGTGGACTCCATCGAGGCTCCGTGGAACTCCGGCGTTGACACCGAAGAGGACGGCACCCCGAACATCGGTTTCAAGAACCGTGTCAAGCGCGGTTACTTCCCGGTTCCGCCGATCGACCACTACCAGGATCTGCGCGATGACATGGTCGCCACCCTGCAGCAGGTCGGTCTGCAGCTCGAGCGCTCCCACCACGAGGTCGGCGGCGCTGGCCAGCAGGAGATCAACTACCGCTTCAACACCCTGCAGCACGCGGGTGATGACCTGATGAAGTACAAGTACGTGGTCCACGAGGTTGCCGCCCTCAACGGCAAGTCCGTGACCTTCATGCCGAAGCCGATCGCCGGCGACAACGGCACCGGCATGCACTGCCACCAGTCCCTGTGGAGGGACGGCAAGCCGCTGTTCTACGACGAGAAGGGCTACGGCGGACTTTCCGACCTCGCCCGCTGGTACATCGGCGGTCTGATCAAGCACTCCTCCTCCGTGCTTGCCTTCACCAACCCGTCGCTGAACTCCTACCACCGTCTGGTCCCGGGCTTCGAGGCTCCTGTCAACCTGGTGTACTCCGCCCGTAACCGCTCCGCCGCCATCCGTATTCCGCTGGCTGGTACCTCCCCGGCTTCGAAGCGCATCGAGTTCCGCGCTCCGGATCCGTCCTGCAACCCGTTCCTCGCCTTCTCCGCCCAGCTCATGGCCGGTCTCGATGGCATCCTGAACCACATCGAGCCCCCGGAGCCGGTCGACAAGGACCTCTACGAGCTGCCGCCGGAAGAGCACGCCGGCATCAAGCAGGTCCCGAGCTCCCTCGCTGAAGCCATGGACGCCCTGGAAGAGGATCACGACTTCCTCTCCGCCGGCGACGTGTTCACCGAAGATCTCATCGAGACCTGGATCGACCTCAAGCGCGGTGAAATCGATCAGGCTCGTCTGGCCCCGACCCCGCTCGAGTACGAGCTCTACTACCACATCTGATCGGGTTTGTCGGATTCGGCGTCAGTGCTGTCAGTGCTGAGTTTGCAGTGAATCCGGCAGAACGATAGTGCAGGAAAACGAAGGCCTGCTGGCATCACTCCGATGTCAGCAGGCCTTCGTCGTATTTGGTGCGGCATGCCACGGCACCAAATGAGAAATACTATTTTCGATTCTCTGTCGCTTGGCAGAGAACGAGCAAACACCATGATTCTGTATTCTCTGCCACACCGTGTGGTAGGGAATACAAATACAAGCGTTTTTGGGCTTCCCTGCCAAGAAATCGTGGCAGAGAAGCCCAAATCCACGCAATACGGCGTTCGGTGCCACGCGGCCGCGGCACAGAACGCCATCACATCACTATTTCGCATTCCCTGCCACGATCAGCATGTCAATCAGCGCAATATCAGCGACCGTAAGCCGCTCATGCGGCAAATCTGGCGGCATAATCCATGGAAATCCGTGGCAGAGAACGCGGAAAAGTCCAGATTGCGCATTGCGTGCCAAACCGCGTGGCAGAGAATGCCCATATAGGGCCTCAAACCATTCTCTGCCACGCCCACCGCAAGCGACGTAGGCACCCCGCGCGGAACACGTCAGATTGCGGTCTCGGCCATGATCAGGTGGACGTTCATACGCATGATCCTGGCGTCGGACCGGGTAATCTCGCCGTGCTCCAGCATCTCGCGGATGGTATCCAGTTCCATACGCAGGGCATTGGCGCGCACGGCCTTCAATCCTGCGGGCTCCGCCGTGGAACCATTGATCGGTATACCCTTGCCCTCGATCTGATTGAGTCCCCTGCGGTATTCGACGAGCAGGTCAGTCACCACTTCCACCGCGGTATAGCGTTTGTCGAGCAGCACATCATCCAGACGATCGATGACATGGTTGTACAGCGGCACCTGCACCTTGCGAATCGACGCGGTACGCTCCGCCTCAATCGCAGGCGTGTACTGGGCGATCATCGCCCACGTTCGCCGAACGCTTGGCATGAAACGCCGACGCAGACGCGCCAAGCGGAAACGCAAACCACCAGGATAGGGGTTATCCGATTCAAGCCGGGACAGCGAGCTCTCCACATGATCAAGCAGATACTTTGCCCCCTGGATCTGGGTCTTGGTTTCCTGATCCGGATGCACCACGCTTTTACGTGACGCCAGCATGTCCTGCAGCCAGTCGCGTTCCCATTCCAGCGTCTGGATACGCAGTTTGTTCGCATCCTCAAGGGTCGAGGTCGGCAGATTCGTCTCCACACGACGAATTCGATCGTTGTATCCCCTGAGCACCTGCGTGGTGGCGGCATGGGTCTCCGGGGTATCGACGTCGACGATCTTCGCGATCGTACGTCGCAGCATGTCGATGTCGCGCTTGGCCCATTCCTCACGGGACGAGTCGGCCGGCTTGGGAGACAGCAGCGGCAGCATGATGTTGGCCATCAGAATCGAGATGATGATGTATCCGGAAACGATGAATATGATGATGTCTCGCACCGGCACGCTGGCACCGGAATCGATGGAATATGGCAGCGAGTACGCCATGGCGAGCGATATCGCGCCACGGGGGCCGCCAAAGGTCATCACCACCGCGGAGTGCCAACGCTGACGTGTCATTTTCCTGCGCAGTCCGGTGGTGGTGTCCTTGGCGATGCGCAACGTGCATGCGCACCAGATGAATCGCAGGATCAGCGTCATGATGGTCAGCAACACGACCAGCCCCAGAACCACCCACAGGTTGACGCGATTGTCCTCCACGATCGTGCGCATGGCCAGCGGCAATTGGATGCCGAGCAGCACGAACACGGTGCCGTTGAGCAGAAAGTCGACGAACTGCCAAACAGAGTTCGAGACGAGATTGACACGGGCGACATCGCCGCCCACGCCCTTGTGCGGGAAGGTGATCACCACACCGCAGGCCACGACGGCCAGCAGGCCGGAGATGCCGAGCCCTTCGGCGGCAAGATATGCGCCGAACGGCAGGAAGAGCTCCATGAGTATGCGCATGGTCACGTCTTCGAAATTATGCCGGCGTATGGCGAGGATCATGCGGTCGAACACCCATCCGATCGCCGCACCCACAACCGTGCCGAGCAGGAAGCTGAGCAGCACCTGCGCCCCGAAGCTTGCCGGCGAAAAATGCCCGGTCGCAAGCGCCACGAGCATGGTCTGAAATCCGACGAGGCTGACGGGATCGTTGAGCAGACTTTCGCTCTGCAAGACCGACTGTTGCCTCGGCGTGAGTTTCACCACGCCTTCCAATTGCGCCACGGAGACCGCATCGGTGGGGCTGATGATGGCACCCATGGCCACTGCCGCCATCATGGGAATTGCAGGCCAGAGCGCATGGAGTGTGACACCGCTGAGTATCATCAGCGCCAGCACCAGTCCCACGGCAAGCGACAATGACAGATTGAGATCCTCGGCCAGCGCCTTGCGATTGATGCTGCGCGATTCCAGATAGAACAGCGGAACGATGAAGAACAGCATGAACATGTCCGGCTCGAACCTGAAATTGGGCAGCGCCGGAGTGAAATACCAGAGTATGCCGAACGCGATCTGAATCAGCGGTGTTGAGATCTTGGGAAGGAAACGACTGAGGAACGACGACACCAGCACTGCGAACAATATTTCCGCCACCAGCACCGCATTGCCCATGTCCCCCGCGCTCCTTGATCCCCAACCATTCCGGTATTCCGGACCTTATTGCCGCGACGGCCTCGACAGTCGCCACGGCCTCATTGTCATGCTATGGGATTCATCACACGGCAGGGCGCATCCTTACGGCTCACGTATGCAAAACTCGCGTTTGCATACGGTTTCCTAACGGCACTTAATAGAGATACCTTCTATACAGGCACCCCCGATCCGTATCATCCCCGTATCAAATAGCCCTCGTATTGTCTGGCCATCAGTGGACGATCGTGACCGGGCATTCGGAAAAGTCAAGTACCCGTTTGACCAGCGCACTGGGATCATGATCGTGCTCCGTGGATTCGCCGGATCCCACAACCAGCCAGCACGCGTGACGTGACGCCTCGAGCAACCCACGACATGCAGGAAGTTGGAACGCCTCGGATTGCACGGTCAGCTCCGCGGGAATGTCGACCTCGGCGACGGCATCGGCAACAAACCGTTCGGCGAGAATCTGCGCCCCCTTGTCGGACATGGCCTTACGGCCGGTGATTCGCGTCATCTGGTCCATCTGCCAGCAGAAGACGGCGTGCAGGGAACGATGGTTGATCATGGCCTCGCGTATGCCGAATGCCAATGCGTGCTTCGATGATTCAGATCCATCCATGCCCACGACGATCGGCCGATGTTCCGGATCGAGATGCGGATCCTGATGCGGATCCGAGCTCGGGCGGACGTTCGGGACGTTGGATTGCGTCAGTCTCGTATTCGCGTTTACATTCGCGTTCATGATGACGCCGTTGGTCGCCGACGCCAGCGTCGCGGTTCCCGACATGTCGGACAGCTCGTCGGTTTCGTCCTCGATGCGGACCACGGTGACGGGGGTGTCCGTGGCACCGGCGACCGAGGCGTGCAGCGATCCCATAATCCAACGGGGCACGACGCCCATGGACCGACGGGCCAGCACGATCTGCTGGGCACTACCGCCCAACCGCAGCAGCGACGCGTATTCCGTAGCCTTCACCGAAGTGAATTTGAGATTCCGACGGTCGAAGCCGATGCGTTCGTAGCGGGCATCCACCCATTGGATGAGATTGCGCTCGATGTCATGACGGGCGTCCCGCCATTCCTCATCGTCATGCGTGTGATCGGTGCCCGTGGACCATGACGGGGTCCAGCCGAATACGGCATTGACGGTCTGCCCCGTTTTCGCGGACTCGCGCATCGCGAAATCCAAAGCCGTATAGGAATCGTCGGTGCCGTCGACGCCAACGACGATATCGGCGTCGACGGATTCTGGCCGATACTCTGGCATGTCTGCTTTCCCCTCCCGCCGAAGCGACATCGATATCGAGTATCGATCGGCGCGCCGGCGAAGAATGATGTCGACTCTATTGGATCGAAATCATAGGGCCTGCAACGCGGCAGCGGAAATCCATACCCCCTACCTCTAACGTGTTCATAACACCCTCTACCCCCTAGAGTTACAGAAAGGACTGTATTTTCAACGAAAAATCGGCGCGACCGCACGGCAGTAGTCACACCGATTCGTGATGAAAGGACAGAATGGACAACCGGAATGGACGACCAGACCAAACAGCCGGAAAACCAGTGTCCCAACCAGCTCCAGCTAGCTCTGCTTGGAACCAGACCTCGCCCGCAGCACCAGCGTTCGGATCCAGTACACCGCGTAGCACAGCACGATGATGACGATCATGTAGATCAACGACGGGCGCATGGATTCATAGACCGCCGACAGTATGATCGTACCCACGCTGAGGATCAACGTGACGATCGGCACCACCGGCCATGCGGGCGTGTGGAACGACAGCTCGTCCACGCCGCGGCCTTCCCTCTTCATCTCCAGACGGAAGCGGATCTCGCAGACGGCGAGCACCACCCACACGATCACGATGGCCAGACCAGCGCTGGACACCAGCGCCAGATAGATCACCGACGCGGCGGTGACCGACGACAGCAGCGCCAACAGACCGCCGATCATGGCCGTGCACAATGCGATCAGCGGCACACCGTGCGAGGTGGTACGTGAGAACACGCGCGGGATCATATGCTCGTTCGACAGCGACCACAGCATACGCGTGGACGCGTACAGGCCGGAGTTGGCGGCCGACAGAATGGCCGTAAGCACCACGAAGTTCATGATGTCGCCGGCGAACGGCAGACCGATCGCATCGAAGACCAGCACGAACGGGCTCTTGTCCACGCCGGCGTCCTGCCACGGAATCAGCGCCGACATCACCACGATCGAACCGATGAAGAAGATCGCCAGACGCCAGAAGGTGGTGTGGATGGCCTTCGGAATGTTCTCGCCCGGATCCTTGGTCTCCCCTGCGGTCACACCCAGCAGCTCCGTGCCAGCGAACGCGAACACCACCGTGGACATTGTGGAGAACACGGGAGCGAACCCGTTGGGGAATATGCCGTCATTGACCAGATTGGTCAGTCCCGGCGCATGCGAGTAGCCTGCGATCGGCAGAATACCGACGATGGCGAGCAGACCGATGGCGATGAACGCGATGATCGACACCACCTTGATTCCGGCGAACCAGAATTCGGCCTCGGCGAACGATCGCACGGACAGCGCGTTGAGCGTGAAGATTAGTACGATGAACAGTGCGCTCCACGCCCATGCCGGCGAGTTCGGGAACCACTTCTGCATGATCAGACCGGATGCGGTGAATTCGGAACCGAGCGCACCCATCCACGCGAGGAAGTAGATGATGGCGATGGTGAAACCGGTTCCGGGTCCAATGAACCGTCCGGCGTACACATGGAACGAACCGGTCTGCGGCATGGCGGTGGCGAGTTCACCCAGGCACAGCATGACCATATATACGTTCAACGCGCCGACGGCATAGGCCAGAATGGTGCCGATCGGACCGGCCTGATGAATGGTGTAGCCGGAGCTCAGAAACAGTCCGGTGCCGATCACGCCGCCGAGCGCGATCATCATCAGATGACGCGTCTCCATTTTGCGTTGCAGACCGACATGTTCGCCGGTCGACACATCCACGCCCTGATCCTGGCTCAACGATACGGCCGTCTGCGCCGATGTGGAATTCGATGCGGGCCCTGAAGCCGAAGTCATGCGCCCTCCCCCCTTTTTTCGGTTTTCGGATACGGCCTGAATGCCGACCATCCGGATACAATCCGTTCAACTGTATGTCGGCGGCAATGGCCGTATGGCGGCTTGGCTATAGGCCTTATCTATGGCAGGTTATGGGAATGACGATGGCGGGGGTGGTTTTGCCATTCGTGAATCGCGTTTCATTCAATTCGCATTCGACACCCACAGAAGGCGCACGCCAACACGGCATAAAAAAATCCCGCCACACCGGGCGAGACCACAACATCAGACAAGCGGGATGAGTACGGACGCCGTTGGCCGTATCCCCTGACCATTGATTGTTCAGCGTGATTGTGAGATCACTTGGCTGAGATCACTTCTCCTCGAGCATCTGGTGACCGAGTTCGGTCATGGTACGAGCCATGGAGTCGTTCACGTAGGTCAGCTCGGAGAAGCCAGCCATAGCAAGACCACGCATCATGTTTTCCTTGAAGGACATTGTCATTACCTCTTTCCATAGTGTCGGCGTTGCCGCCGGTTGATTCCTTGCCATCCCGGGATCCTCATCCCGCGGTGGCAGTCCATAATATAGGACCATGCGGTAATGCTTGCGTAAACAATATCCATCATTTGCCGAACTCGGCAACAAACCGCAGTTCGAGCACCGATCTCGCGCAAGAAAACATAGGAATTAGGTATTGACTCGGCTCCTATGAGCGCCTTCGGAAACGAAAAATCACAGAACTCGATAGTACCGAGAATTGGGCGTTGGAATTCCAATGGTCTATTTTCGGTACTATCGAGTTCTGTGATTTTCAAGCCGTCGTTCGCTACACTTCAGTCTTGGCGCGGTCCTCGGCGAGGATACGCTCGGTCTCGGCGATCTCCTTCTTGCCCAGCGGGTACCAGAAGGCGAGAATCAGCGCGGCGACGCCCAGGCACACCACCGGCAGCAGCGTGGCCAGAGCGTACACACCCTGCACCGTACCGGCCGACTGGACGACGGCGTGGCCGGCGGTGCTGGACTGGTACCCGATGAGACCAAGCAGGACGCCGCTGATGCCATTGGATGCGGCCTGTCCCATCTTACGGGCCCACGAGTTCAGGCCGTAGATGGTGCCGTCCTCGCGGATCTTCGTAATGGCCTGATGATGGTCGATCACATCGGTGATGAACGCCCACACCATGAGGTTGAAGTAGCCCGCGCCGATCGCACCGAAGAACATAAGCACCAGGTACACACGCCAATCGGTCAGGTGCACGAAGTACATGATGCCGTAGATGACGACAGCGAAGACCAGCGTGACGACGGCGGATTCACGCTTGCCGAACCTCTTGGCGATGCCGGTGGCGAACGGGGCGAGCACGAGCACGGTGATGTAGTTGAACATCACGGCGATGGCCATGCCGGTCTTGTTGTGGAAGTAGGTGTCGAACAGATAGGTCTGGTTGATGGACGCAAGCTGCTGGTTGATCACCACGAAGAAATCGGTGACGATGAGGGCGAGCAGGGCGCGGTCCTTAAACATGGATGCGACCATCTTCTTGGCGTCGAGCTTGCGACCGGCCTGCACGTTGGTGCGCTCGGTGGTGCAGCGGACGGTGATCTCATAGGAGATCCACGCCAGAATGCCGCACACGATGGCGATGATGAAGAAGCGGGTGCCGGAAATCACCTGCTCGCCGGCGACGTTGGTCTCGTACATGAACAACGGGATCATGTAGCCGGTCAGGGCACCGGCGATGGCGGATCCTGTGGAGCGGAACGTCGACAGCGACGCGCGTTCATCGGACTTGGCGCTCAGCGCGGAGGCCAATGCGCCGTAGGGGATGTTCACCGTCGACAGGAACACGTTGAACAGCACGTAGGTCACGGCGATGTACGCCACCTTGGCGGGCAGGGCCCAGCCGGCAACCACCGGCAGGAACAGCATGATCGCCACGATGATGAACGGGTAGCGGAAACGACGGATCCACGGACGGAAACGCCCCTCACCCGGTTTGACCGCGCTTTCGTCGGCCTTGTTGCCCACATACACATCCACGAACGCGTCGAAGATCTTGGTCAGCATCATAGTGATGCCCACGATGGCGGCGGGCACGCCCAGACCATCCGTATAGAATTTGAGCACGAATCCGTTGACCAGACCAAGAATGAAGCAGTTGCCGACATCGCCGAACATGTAGCCGATCTTGTCTTTGAGACCAAACGGCGGCAGCGACTGTGCCTTGTTCGTTGCAAACATAATTCCTCCCGATACGTCCTTGTATGCACATGCGCTCCCGCGCGCACCATGCAATCGGATAATGTGAGTGCGTTGTTGGATTTCGGTTCTTCCGTGAGCCGGTATGGAACAATCTAGCAGTGATGAACATCACAGAGGCGGCAACGATTATCAAAACATGATAAGAAACTACCTGTTTTTGACATCCGCGTATGTTCGATCA
>NZ_JEOG01000022.1:0-55439 GCF_006408715.1 Bifidobacterium sp. UTCIF-39
TTTCCCCGTTACACGCATGTTTTTTTGAGCATTATTCTTGGCCGCGAAATGTGATGACAGCCGGCCGCGCACGCACGGCATGACTGTCGGGATACGGTGCGGATTTTCCGCGAAAGGCGGCGTCATGATCGCGAACAGCATCAGCGGCAACATCATCGAGAATCCTCCGAAGGACGGCAAGCTGAGCGTGCCAATCGACTTCGAATGGTTCGAGACCGACAAGAAGCGCATGGCCAAGGTGGCGGAGGACGGCACCGAGTTCGGCGTGATGGTCGGCCGCACGATCAAGGACGGCGATGTGCTGGCCGAGACGGGCGACAAGCGGTATTACACGAAGATCAAGTCGGCGCAGCTCATCGAGATTCCGGTGGATTCGATGAAGGAGATGGGGCGCCTCTGCTTTGAGCTGGGCAACCGCCATCTGAGTCTGAAGGTGGAGAACGACCGTGTGCTCGTGCCGTACGATCATCCGACGATGGAGTACACGAAGAAGATCGGCTATGAGCCGCACATCATCGAAGGCGGATTCGACGGCTTCCTGATCGTCAAGGCGCATGCCGGTTCGGGCACGATCATTCCCGGCACGAACAAGACGACCGGCGATCTGGCCGAGGAGGAGCAGGAGGCCGAGGCGGACAAGGACTGGGCAGCCGACGCCGGGCATGGGCACTCGCACGATCATGCGCACGAGCACGAGCACGGTCATGATCACGCCGGCCACGTCGATGGCGAATACGAAGTGAACGGCGTGCTGCACCGTCCCGACGGCTCGCACAGCCACGACGGCGGCAGGACCTGGCACACCCACTGATCCGCCAGGCGGGTCGGTCGTCCTTCCCGACCGCCGGCCCGCCTTCGGACCACCGGACCATCACACTCATCGAGGACCATCATGACCCGAAATGTTCGCACGCAAACACGCCCGGGTACCCGCTCTCATTCGTCGACAGCGGCCACCGCGCCGGGCGCGGGACCAACCGGCCTGTCGCCGGATGAGATCGAGGCACGGCATCTGGCCATGCTGCAGGTGTGCGACAGCGTGTTCCCGATCGGCGCGTTTGCACTGTCGAACGGCATGGAGACGTTTGTGCAGCGGGACTTTCTCCGCCGCGGTCCCGACTTCGAGCAGTATCTGAAGAACTATCTGGAGGTCGCTCCCTACAAGGAGATCGGCCAGATGGTGATCGCCGGACGGTACGCGCAGGATTCGCGGTTGTCCGAACGCGGTTTGGATACGCGGATCGAGGAGTTGGACGCGCTGTGTTCGGCGCTGCAGTCCGCGCGTGAGATTCGTGACGGCAGCGAGCGCATGTGCGCCCGTCTGATCAAGCTCGTGGAGAAGATGGACGCGAACGGGGCAGACTCCGACCCGACCGCCGACGGCGGCATCGAACGCAACAGTCCGCATCTGGCACGATATCGGCGTCTGATCGCCGACGGCCGCTGCCGCGGTCTGCACGCGATCGCAATGGGATTGTATGCGGCCGATCATGCGGCGAGTCTGCGCAGCGCGGCCGTCACGTACGGATATTCGCTGATCAGTGCGCTCACCATGTGCGCGGCGAAGGCGATTCCGCTCAGCCAGTATGCCGGTCAGGTGGCCTTGCACGATTCGTTCCCGAATCTGGTGCAGGCGGTCGACGTGGCGTTCACGCTCAAACCGGACGATCTGGGCATTTCCGGCGCGTATCTCGACATCGCCGCCATGCAGCACGAGACCCTGTATTCGAGGCTGTACATGAGCTGAATGAGCTCGGCACCCATCAACCATCACACAGCAAGCAACACAGCAACCAGCGCAACACAGCAACCAGCGCAACACAACAGCACAACAAAGGAGAACCTCATGTCTTACGTACGCATCGGCGTGGCCGGCCCTGTCGGCTCCGGCAAAACCGCATTGATCGAACGCCTGACCCGCAAGATGGCCGACGACTACAGCATCTGCGTGGTCACGAACGACATCTACACCAAGGAGGACGCCGAGTTCCTGATCGCGAACTCCCGTCTGCCCGAGGACCGCATCGTCGGCGTGGAGACGGGCGGATGCCCGCACACCGCCATCCGCGAGGACTGCTCGATGAACCTCGAGGCGTGCGAGGCGATGGCCGCCGCGCATCCGGATGTGGACATCATCTTCGTGGAGTCCGGCGGCGACAACCTCTCCGCCACGTTCAGCCCCGATCTCGCCGATGCGACGATCTACGTGATCGCCACCGACGAGGGCGACAAGATCCCGCGCAAGGGCGGCCCGGGCGTCACGCGTTCCGACCTGCTGGTGATCAACAAGGCCGATCTGGCACCGCTCGTGCACGCCGATCTGGACGTGATGGCCCGCGATTCCGAACGTATGCGCAACGGTCGTCCGTACATCTTCACCGATCTGATGGGCGGTTCCGGCGTGGACGACGTGATCAACTGGATCAAGAAGGACGTCCTGTTCGAGGGCAAGTAGTTCCAGAATTTCAGCCAGTTCCGTCGTAGCCATTCCCATCAGGGCCCATCCGTCAGGCGCGTCAGAACCGTCAGGGCCCATCATCGTCAGAAATCGAGAATCCATGCCCAGCAGCACCTTCCGTCTCGCCACCGCATTCCGCAATGGCCGCACGAAGATCGATGACGTCTATTTCGAGGCGCCGTTCAAGCTCATGAGCCCGTTCGTGCGCGGCCGTCACGCGGACTTCATCGTGATGCTCGCCTCGCCCGGTTTCCTCAAGGGCGACGAGGCGCACATCGAGTGCACGTTCGGTGCGGGCACGGATTCGACGATCAAGACGCAAAGCTACGAGAAGGTGCTGAACACGGCCGACGGATCGGCATCACGCACGATCGACCTGACCGCGTGCGGCGATGCGAAGGCGGTGTTCCTGCCGTTTCCGGTGATTCCGTTCGAAGGCAGCACGTTCGCGAACGTGTCGACCGCACGCATCAGCCCGGAATCGACGTTCGTGTACGCGGATGTGGTGACGTGCGGCCGCGTGGGCCGCGGTGAGCGCTGGATGATGAACCGGTTTTCGAATCGGCTGCGTGTGAGCGTGGATGAGTCGTTGGCGTCGGAGAAGTATCGGCAGGCATTACGCGGTGAGGCCAACGACTCCGATGACGGTCGTCCTCATCGCGGCCGTCCGCGCAAGCAGCCGGATCGTTCCCGTTTGGTGTTCGCCGATCGTCTGCTGCTCGAACCCGCCCGTTTCGATTACACGGAGATGGGCATGTGGCGCGAGTACACGCATTGCGGCGTGCTGTATGCGCATCTTCCCGAGACCGATCCCGGGTATGATCCGAATGCGCTGGACGATGTGCAGGCGTCACCGTATGCGGCGTCGGGAGGAGCTGCGTCCGGTTCCAAGGATCCCCGGTTGATCGCCGATCCGCGCAAGCGCATCGAAGCGACGCGCATGGCGGCCGAGGATGCGCTGATCACGCGGATTCGCGATTATGCCAAAACCGCGGAATCCCATGGTTTCCGAGGCGAATTCGGCGTCAGTCGTGTAGTGAACGGCGTGTGCGTGCGCGTACTGGCCATGCGCGGCGACGACGCCTTCGACCTCATCACGGCCATCGCCGATATGGTGTGACGCTGACGCGATGCATGCCAGACAATACTGAGAGATGGCTCACATTCGGCGTGTTTTTCAGCTGGCTCTCAGTTGATGTCAGAGAAGTGCCCAGACACCGTTTTTAGTCTCGCAGATGTTGGGAATACGCATCGCACTACGACTAGGGGTATCCGTGGTGCGGCATCATCGAAGGGACATCATGAACGCGACCATCACCCGTGCCGCGGTGGCCGTCATCGCGGGACTGGCCATCGTTGGCGACGCTTTCCTGCTATTCGTCAAACCGCATGCCGACGTCGGAGCTGCCTCGACGTCACAGTCCGGTACACTCGGCGCGTCAAGCGGTTCCGGGTCGACCGACTCAGACACTGACAATTCCAATAATTCGAACGATTCATCCGGCTCAACCGACTCGGATTCCGCAAGCGGTTCCGACGGCACGCTCACCGACGGCACCTACACCAGCGTCGCTTCACCGAACGAATATGGCGAAGTCCAGCTGCAGGTCGTCGTCAAGGGTGGGAAGATCACGACCGTGAACGCGATCACCTACCCGAATCACACCGATCGCTCCCGTTCGATCAGCGCGCAGGCCATTCCCGAACTCGCCGAGCGGGCGATCAGCAAGCAGAGCTCCGATATTCAATTCGTCAGCGGCGCGACCGAAACATCCACCGCATTCGTCAACTCCCTGCAGGACGCCATCAATCAGGCGCTGAACGCGAGCAAGTAGCGGACGCGAATGGGGAACGACATGATCAGAACAGTGAACGACAGGACCGATCAGCGCATCGACAATCCCACTGACGACATTGACAACACTGATAATCCGTGGATTATTCGCAGCCGGGTCGTTCATGCCATGACCGTACCGTTCACCATACAGATCGTGGGTCTACCACGACAGTCGGCGGAAGATCTCGACGACATGATGGATACGGCCGCGACCCGCATTGCCAATCATCTGCACGGTGTCGAAACGCGCTTCTCGCCGTTCAACGCTTGTTCCCTGGTGACCCGCGCCCGCCGCGGCGACTGGTCCGCCCTGCTGAACGATCCGGACTTCGCCGAGGTCTACGCACTGTGCACGCAGGCGAAACAGCTCACTGATGGCGCATTCGATCCGATGCACGACGGTGCCTACGACCCGACCGGCATCGTGAAGGGCTGGGCGATCCAGCGCGCGCATGAGCGGATACTCATGCCCCTGGTCCGTTCCAGACGATGTGCCGCGGCCGCGTTGGGCGGAGGTGGCGACATCCAGGCCGCCGTGCATGCGAACAGTGATTTCCAGTGGCGCATCGGCGTGCAGAATCCATTCGCCGTCGACGCCGGCACGACGCAAACCGGCGCTGCGCAGCAAACCGCTATGCCACACACCCCCGCACTGCGCGCGACCACACTGCGCACAATCACACTGCGCAACGGTGCCGTGGCCACCTCCGGCACCTATCGACGCGGCGAGCACATCACCCGAACCGCACACGATCTGGCACAGGCCACCGTGGTCGATGATCATCTGATCTTCGCCGACATGTGGGCCACGGCCGCCATCAGCGCCGGCGAGCGCCGTTTCCGCGAACTCACCGACCCGCACGGGCGTCTTCTTGCGGTGCTCGTACGCGCCGATCACACCATCGCGACCATCGGCGACAGTGACTCGCTCACTGCCGCTGATCGATACCGCTGACCAATGCCACTGACCAATTGCCGGAACCGCAAAACGCCACAGACACGCAGACACTCAGGAACACAGAACCGTACAACCACAGGGACCTCATCATGAACCGTCATCTCACCACCACCGTCACCTTGGCATGGGCCGTCGTGCTGTTTGTCGTGCCATTGCCGTTCCTCGCCGCGCTCGCCTACGGATTGCCGTCGTTGTACAGCGGCCAACTGTTCGGCATTGAACTTGGTGTGATCGCCTACACGTGGATGCTTGCGGCCGTCTATCTGGCGTGCCGTCCGCGCTGGGTGGATCGCACGGTCGGCCTGCCGCACATGATGATGATCCACGGCATTCTCGCGATTCTGGCGATCGGATTCGCGTTCGTTCATCAGAGCCTGCTGCCCGGTGCCGGGGCGCTGGTCGGACTGACCGGCCATGTTGGCCTGTACCTGTTCATCGCCGTGGCGGTCTGGTCGCTGGTGTTCATGGCCGGATGGCTGACCAGCCGGGTGCGCTGGCTGGCGAACGTCAAGCGCACGCTGGAGCGCGTGTTCCGTCATGAGATGAGCGTCTGGCTGCATCGGTTCAATCTGATCGCGATCGCCATCATCCTGATTCATGTGCATGTGATCGACTACATCGCCGCGATCAAGCCGTTCATTCTGCTGATCGATGCGGCGACCATCATCGTGTTCGCCTACTATGCGTGGAGCATGATCAACCGACACGCGTATGCATTGCGCGGACGGGTGATTGCGGTACGGCCGCTCGCCGATCGCGTGACCGAACTATCGGTCGGACTGGACGGCGATTCCGCACGAAACGCTCGCTGGCGACCGGGCGATTTCGCGTTCATCGCGTTCCCCGGCGAGCGCGGCATGCACGAATATCATCCGTTCTCCCTGACGAATTCGTATGATCCGAACGGTGGTTCCGCACCGCAGCCGATGATGTTCGCGATTCGTGCCGACGGTGATTTCACCACGCGCGTGGCGTCACTACAGCCGGGTACCGGCGTACGCGTGGTGCCGCCGTACGGCCGCTACGCCGAATTCGTCGATGAGCATCCCGCCAACGCGCCGCTGGTGCTGATCGGCGGTGGTATCGGCATCACTCCGCTGATCGGCGCGCTCACCGCCTACGCAGGCAAGGGCCGGGACGGTGGCCGCAATGTCGATTTCCTGTATACCGTCAGCAAGGATCGTGACGTCATCTATGGTCCGGAGCTGACGCGGTTCGGCGAGGATCATCCGAACGCCCGCGTGCGCATCAGTCTGCACCGCCCGGATGAGACGACGCTCACGCCCATGATCCGCCCCGGAGCCGTGTATCTGGTGGCGGGACCGCACGCCATGATCGTCGCCGTACGCAAGACGCTGCTCGCGCACGGCGTGCGTGCCGACGACATCTATTACGAGCCGTTCGCAATGTGATCGGCGGGCGAGGGTGACGGGCGGGGGTGACGGGCGACGGACGTCGGTGTCAGACGCCATCGCCCACCGACGCCCAGAACGCGCGATCTCAGAACAGGAAGTACCGCTGGGTGAGCGGCAGATCGTTCGCCGGATCGGAGTGCACGAGCTCGCCGTCCACGGTCACCTGGAACGTTTCCGGATTCACCTGGATGTCGGCCAACGTGTCGTTGAACTTCAGGTCCTTCTTGCCGATCGTGCGGCAGCCGTGCACGGGCAGCACCTGCCGGGCCAGACCGAGGCGGCCCTTGATGTCGTCGTCAATCGCCGCCTGCGAGACGAACGTGGCGCAACTCGAACCGAGCGCACGACCCAGCGCGCCGAACATGTCGCGGTAGTACACGGGTTCCGGCGTGGGGATCGACGCATTGGCGTCACCCATGCGCGAGTAGGCGATCGACCCGCCCTTGATCACCATCTCCGGCTTGGCCGCGAACATGGCCGGCTGCCAGATCACCAGATCGGCCATCTTGCCCACTTCGACCGATCCCACGTAGTCGGCGATGCCGTGTGTGATGGCCGGGTTGATCGTGTACTTGCTCACGTAGCGCTTGGCGCGGTAGTTGTCGTTGCGGTTGCCGTCGTGCGCATCCTCGGGAAGCGGGCCGCGCTGGATCTTCATCTTGTGCGCGGTCTGCCAGGTGCGTGTCACCACCTCGCCCACGCGGCCCATGGCCTGCGAGTCGGAGCTCATCATCGAGATGATGCCCATGTCGTGCAGCACGTCCTCCGCGCCGATCGTCTCGGGGCGGATTCGTGAATCGGCGAACGAGATGTCCTCCGGCACGTTGCGATCCAAGTGATGGCAGACCATCATCATGTCGAGATGCTCGTCCACCGTGTTGCGCGTGAACGGCATGGTCGGATTCGTGGAGCTGGGCAGCACGTTCGGGAATCCCGCCGCGCGGATGATGTCGGGGGCATGGCCGCCGCCCGCGCCTTCCGTGTGGTACGTGTGGATGGCCCGGCCCTTGAACGCGGCGATCGTGTCCTCCACGCAACCGCCCTCGTTGAGCGTGTCGGTGTGAATGGCCACCTGAATGTCCATCTCGTCGGCCACGCCAAGGCAGGTGTCGATCACGGCGGGGGTCGATCCCCAATCCTCGTGGATCTTGAGTCCGGCGGCACCGGCGCGGATCTGTTCGCGCAATGGTTCGGGGCTGGAGTCGTTGCCCTTGCCGAGGTAGGCGATGTTGACGGGCAGCGCTTCGGCGGCTTCGATCATGCGCGCCAGATGGAACGCGCCCGGATTGCAGGTGGTGGCGTTCGTGCCGTCGGCCGGGCCGGTGCCGCCGCCCACCATGGTGGTGATGCCGCCGGCGAGCGCGGTGCGCACCTGCTGCGGGGAGATGAAGTGGATGTGCGTGTCGAGTCCGCCCGCGGTGACGATCATGCCTTCGCCTGCGATGGCCTCGGTGCCGGAGCCGACGGCGAGTCCCGGCGTCACGCCGTCCATGGTCTGCGGGTTGCCGGCCTTGCCGATGGCGCTGATCCTGCCGTTCTTGATGCCGATGTCGGCCTTGTAGATGCCGGTGTAGTCGAGAATCAGCGCGTTGGTGATAACGGTGTCGGGCGATTCCGCGTCGAGCTGCACGGAGCTTTGGCCCATGCCGTCGCGGAATGATTTGCCGCCGCCGAATTTGAGTTCGTCGCCGTAGTTGGTGCAGTCGCGTTCGACTTCGATAATGAGGTTCGTGTCGCCGAGGCGTACGCGGTCGCCCGTGGTCGGGCCGAACATGCCGGCGTAGTCGCTGCGTGTGATCGTGGTGCTCATGATTGTGGTTTCTTTCCCCCGTCAGATTCCCAGGAATCCCTGATCGTGCGCCTTGGCAAATGCGGCGTCGCGCACCTGCGGATCGTCGAGCTTGCCGTCGACGAGTGCGCTGAATCCGTGGATCTCGCGCGTGCCGCCGATGTCGATGAGTCGTACGCGATGCGCTTCGCCCGGTTCAAAACGCACGGCCGTGCCCGCGGCGATGTCGAGACGCTTGCCGTATGCGGCCTTGCGATCGAATTTGAGATACTTGTTGACTTCGAAGAAGTGGAAGTGGGAGCCGATCTGGATGGGACGGTCGGCGGTGTTGACCACGTCGAGCTCGATGGCGTCACGGCCTTCGTTGAGCGTGAGGTCGCCGTCGGCGTAGAAGTATTCGCCGGGCTTGAGCTTTTCGGTGGTTTCGATGGGGTTGTGGATGGATACGAGCTTGGTGCCGTCGGGGAACGTGGCCTCGACCTCCACCACGTCGATCATCTCGGCCACGCCGTCCATCACGTCTTCGGGTTTGAGCAGCGTGCGCCCGTACTGCATGAGTTCGGCCACGGTCGCGCCTTCGCGCGCGCGTTCCACGCATTCGGAGCTGATCAGCGCCACGCATTCCGGATAGTTGAGTTTCACGCCACGGCTTTTGCGCTCCTTGGCAAGCTCCCCCGCCTGATGCAGCAGCAGTTTGTCGATCTCTCGCGGAGTAAGTCTCATCGGACCCCCATTCGTCCCGGTCGTTCCGGCAATGTCGAATCTGACAATCCGTCGTATCCGAATGTCGGGTATGTCAGGCATGTCAGGTAATTCTGTCGAATCGCGATCATCCTAGGACCGCAATAAGAACGACACGTTTCCACACGTGGCATACGGGGATGATGGTGGCAGAGAATGCTGCAACCCGTCATATTGTCATTCTCTGCCAAGGGGCGTGGTAGAGAATGCCATATACGGTGTTTTTTGTATTCCCTGCCACGGAAATCGGCTCCATACGCGATGCCATCGTGGCAGAGAATACATGATCCGGTCATTTGGTCATTCCGTGCCACGATGATTTGATAGCGCATTGGTACAGAATGATGATTCGGTCACATTGGTCATTCTCTGCCATGATCGCGTGGCAGAGAATGAGAATTCATGACATATACGCGTTCTTTGCCACGAAATGTGGCAGAGAACGAGAAACCACGGCCGTACTCCATTCTCTGCCAAAGACCGTGGCAGAGAATGACAATCATTGTGAATATTGCATTCTCTGCCACGCGCGAGCCATCGCGCACGCCCACTTACACGCCCATTCACACGCGCATGGCCTGCTTGGCCGCCTCGACCTGATCGGCACCGCCCTCACCACCGGCCACGAACCGTCCGGATGCGAGCACATGATACGTGTCGCAGCGTTCGACGGCGAACTGCACCTTCTGTTCGACCAGCACCACGCCGATGCCGCGATCCTCCACCATCGAACGGATGGATTTCTGGATGTCGGCCACGATGTTCGGCTGGATGCCTTCGGTCGGCTCGTCGAGGATCATGAGCTTCGGCCGCGTGATCAACGCCCTGGCGATCGACAGCTGCTGACGCTGGCCGCCGGACAGCAGACCGGCACGACGCCCCGCGAATTCCTTAAGCACGGGGAACGCGTCCACGGCTTCGTCGTAGCGGGCCTGTGCCTCGGAGCCGTACCGGTCGGACACCACGTGCAGGTTTTCGTCGACGGTCATGCCGCCGAATGACTGCTGTCCTTGCGGCACGAATGCCATGCCGAATCGGATGCGCTGGTTCGGTGACAGTTTCGTCACGTCGCGCCCGTCGAACGACACCGTACCCGCGCTCGCCGGCAGCAGGCCAAGGATCGCCTTGAGCAGTGTGGTCTTGCCGGCGCCGTTGTTGCCGATGATGCTGATCCACTGTCCGGCTTCCACGCTGAAGGTGATGTCGTTGACCACGGTCACCTTGCCGTACCCGGTACTGAGATTCTTCACTTCAAGCATTGCCATGATTGTTTTCCTTACTCGTTGCCCCACCGCTGACCGGAGGCGAATGATGCGTGCGACTTCAAGACGCGGAGAACGAAGGCGTACAACGGTACGTCAAGTCCTCCACAACGCAGAAGCCCCCTATCACAGCCTCCACCGGAGGCGAATGATGCGTGCGACTTCAAGGCGCAGAGAACGAAGGCGTACAACAGTACGTCAAGTTCTCCGCAACGCAGAAGGCGCTCCATCATTCGCCTCCGCCGAGGTAGATCCTGACGACCTCCTCGTTGTTCTGGATGTCTTCGACCGATCCTTCCGCGAGGATCTCGCCCTGGTTGAGGACGGTGACGGAGTCGGCGAAGCTGCGCATGAAGTCCATGTCGTGCTCGACGATGATGACGGTGCGGTTGCGGCTGCAACGTTTGAGGAGTTCGCCGGTTTGCTGGCGTTCTTCGGGGGTCATGCCAGCGACGGGTTCGTCGAGGAGGAGAAGGTGTGCGTCTTGGACGAGGAGCATGCCGATTTCGAGCCACTGCTTTTTGCCGTGGGGGAGGATGCCGGCAGGCTTGTAGGCGTCGGCGGTGAGACCGGTGACGTCGAGCATGTATTGGATGTTCTGGGAGACGCCTTTGACCTTTTTGAAGAGGTCGGCGGTTTTCTTGCGGAATCCTTCGGCGAGCTGGAGGTTTTCGAGGACGGAGAGTTCTTCGACGACGGAGGCGGTTTGGAAGGTGCGGCCGACGCCGAGTTTGACGATGTCGTTGGACTTGCGGCCGAGGAGCTGTTCGCCGCGGAAGGTGGCGGAGCCGGTGGCGGGGGTGAGGCCGGTGATGGCGTCGATGATGGTGGTTTTGCCGGCACCGTTGGGTCCGATGAGGAATCGCAGATCGCCGTGTTCGACGGTGAGGTCGAGGTTTTTGACGGCGACGAATCCGTCGAATTCGACGTGGAGGCCTTTGACTTCGAGATAGTCGCTCCATTGGCCGCCACGGTCGTCGAGGACGGCGAGTTCGTCCTTGAGATCTTCCATGCGTTTGCGTTCGGAGACGATTTCGTCTTTCATGCGGCTGACTTCGTCGCGCATGCGTCGGGCCTCGTCGCGCATCTGACGGGCCTCTTCGCGAAGCTGAGCAGCATCCATGTCGGTACTGGTGGTGTCGGCGACATCGGTGGTGTTGGTGGTCACGGTTGCCTCCTTGTGGTTGATGTCGTTGCTCATGCCTTCATCGCCTTGGCTGCGACGGGCGCGGCGGCCGCTGCACCGGCCGACACTGCGGCACCGGACGATCGGCCGGTGACTTTCTCGACGATCCATGGCCATACGCCCTTGAACTGGCCGAGTCCCATGGGCGCGAATGCGATGACGAGGATGAACATGAGGCCTTCGATGTAGGTCCATGCGGACGGGTAGGCGTCGGACAGCTGCGTTTCGGCGAAGCGGACGAGCAGCGTGCCGATCACGGGTCCGATCAGTGTGGTGCGGCCGCCGATGACCACGCCGGCGAGCATGAGGATCGACGGGGTCACGCCGATGTCGGACGGGGAGATGATGCCGACGACCGGCACGAACATCGCGCCGCCGATGCCGGCGAACATGGCCGCCAGCGAGAAGGCGAACACCTTGATCGATGCGGGGTTGTAGCCGAGGAACTTCATACGGTTTTCCTGATCGCGCACGCCGATGATCAGCTCGCCCATGAATGATCCGCGAATCCAGCGCACGATCAGCACCATGCCGAGCGTGAGGAACGCGCAGATGAAGTAGATCATGGTCTTGTTGGCGGGGTCGGTCAGATCGTATCCGAAGAATCCGGAGAAGTCACTCAGACCGTTCGCGCCGCCGGTGGTTTTGGATTGGCCGATCAGCAGTACGGAGAATGCGGCCACCAGCGCCTGCGACAGGATGGCGAAGTAGGCGCCGCGCACACCGCGGCCGAACACGAGGATGCCGAGGATGGCTGCGATCGCGCCGGGCACTACGGCCACGGAGATCGCGGCGATCACCGGGTTGCGGAACAGCTCCCAGAATCCGGGCAGCTGCGTGATGCCGTACTGGGCCATGAAGTCGGGCACTTCGCCCGGCCCGAGTTCCTCAAGCTTGAGGTGGATGGCCATCACGTAGGCGCCCAGACCGAAGAACATGCCCTGGCCGAGCGTCAGCATGCCGCCTTGTCCCCATGCCAGACCGATGCCCACGGCGACCATCGCGTAGCACAGGTATTTGGCGAGCAGTCCCAGACTGTAGGTGCTCAGCACGGCCGGCATCAGGAAGATCAGTACGATCGTTATGGCCGTGCCGAACCACGCCCGGTATTTGCCGATGAACGCTCCGGCCACGCCGGAGGAAGTCGTTGGTGCATTCATGTCAGTTCCCCTCTTTCACGTCGTTCATATTCGTGTCATTCATTCGTATTCGCACTCGTCTATCTGTCATCCGTTACGCCAGGTTTCTCGAACGGATCGAGACGAGGCCCTGCGGACGGAACTGCAGGAACACGACGACGATCAGGAACACCGACATCTGTGCGATCGACGACGAGGTGGGCAGCTCCACGGCGGACTGGCACAGGCCCAGCACGAACGATGCGATCACCGCGCCCTTGAGCTGGCCGACGCCGCCGGCGACGACCACGAGGAACGCCTGCACAATGAAGGTGGTGCCGAAGTTGTAGCTGATCGAGTTGAGCAGGCTCAGCGCCACACCGGCCACACCAGCGATGCCCGAGCCGATGAAGAACGTCACATGGTCCACGGCCTTGGTGGAGATGCCGGACACTTCGGCGAGTTCACGGCTTTCGGACGTGGCACGGATCTGACGGCCGAGCGGCGTGAGCTTGAGCACCGCGTACAGTGCGGCCACGCAGACCACGGCGAGGATGAAGATGAACAGTCGGGCGGCCGGGAAGCTGTAGCCGAAGATGGTCACCGGCTGGGTGAGTCCGGCCGGGGCCTGCGCGTATACGCCGGTCGCGCCGAAGATGTCTCGCGCCACCTGTTGCAGCACCAGCGATACGCCGAATGTGACGAGCAGCGTGTCGAGTGGACGTTCACGCATGCGTTCGAGCAGCAGAACGTCGAGCAGCAGGCCGAGCAGACCCGACACCACGAATCCGACGACGAGCGCCACGGCCAGGGCCACGGTCTTGCTGCCGATCACGGAACTCATCACGTAGGCGGTGTAGGCGCCGGCCATCATGAATTCGCCGTGCGCGTTGTTGATCACGCCCATCTGGCCGAATGCCAGCGACAGGCCAAGCGCGGCGAGCAGCAGGATCGATCCGTTTGACAATCCCGCAACGATCTGCGGAAACAGCATGTTCATGGTTGTTCTCTCTTCCTTACTCGCTCTTGGACGTGGAATCGGTGGCACCGGCGCTCAGGCTCTTCGCCCAGTCGTAGGTGGTCAGGTACGGGTCGGGCTTGATCGGCCCGTCGGATTTCCACACGGTGTGGATGAGCTTGTCCTTGCCGATCTTGCCGATGTACGACGTCTTGTAGATGTGGTGGTTCTTGCCGTCTACGGTGACCTTGCCCTCCGGCGCGTCGAACGTGACGCCGTCGGCGGCGGCCTTGACCTTGTCCACGTCGAACGACTTGGCCTTTTCGACCATCGCCTTCCACAGGTAGACGGAGGTGTAGGCGGATTCCATCGGATCGGAGGTGGGGCGGTTTTCGCCGTACTTGGCCTTGAAGTTCTTGACGAACGTCTTGTTGGTGGCGCTGTCGAGCGTCTGGTAGTAGTTCCATGCGGTGAGCTGACCTTCGACGTTGTCGACGCCGATCGACGCGACCTCCTCTTCGGCGATCGACATGGAGATCACAGGCGTGGATTCGGCGGTCAGGCCGGATGCCTTGTACTCCTTGAAGAACGCGACGTTGGAGTCGCCGTTGAGCGTGTTGACCACGGCGTCCGCGCCGGAAAACTTGAGTTTGTTCACGATCGTGGTGAAGTCGGTGGAGCCCATGGGCGTGTATTCCTCGCCGACGACCTCCATGCCGTTGCCTTCCGCATAGGCCTTGACCACGCGGTTGGCGGTCTGCGGGAACACGTAGTCGGAACCGACCAGGAACAGTTTCTTGTAGCCCTGCTCCTTGAGGTAGTCGAGCGCGGGCACGATCTGCTGGTTCGGTGCGGCACCCGAGTAGAAGATGTTCGGGCTGGCTTCCATGCCCTCATATTGCAGTGGGTAGAACAGCAGCGCGTTGTCCTCTTCGAAGACGGGCAGCATGGCCTTGCGGGAGCTGGACGTCCATCCGCCGAACACCGCGGCCACGCACTGCTTTTCGATCAATGTGCGCGCCTTTTCGGCGAAGGTGGCGGGTTCGGATTTGCCATCCTGCTGTTCGACTTCGATCTTCTTGCCGAGCACGCCACCGTCCGCGTTGATCTCGTCGACGGCCATGTGCAGTGAATCGCTTACGGTCTTCTCGGAGATCGCCATGGTGCCGGACAGCGAGTTGACGAAGCCGACCTTGATGGTGCTGCCGGATGTGTCCACGCAGGATGTGGTGCTGGTCGCACTGGCGGCGGTGGCGTCCAGCGCTTCCTTCTCGGCGACGGTGCGACCCCATCCGCACCCACCGAGGCTCATGATCGCGGCGACGGCCACTGCTGCTGCGCCGGCGCGCATCATGCCGGAACGTAGTCCGGCACGGCCGGCGTGGAATAGTGATGTTCTGGCCATGCGTTTCCTCTCCCCGTAATTCAACGATTGCAACGGGGAACAGCATGACAACGTTCGGCATCGAACGTGTTGCTCAAGTATTTCGTTTCGATCTCGAAGATGTCAGACATGTTACAGGACTGCCCTTGGTTTTCCCTATACATTGGCGATCACGGGCGGACGATCACTGTGGGACGGGTCAAGTCGGCGCTCACGCTCTCAGGTGGGCGCGGAAGGCCGGTGCATGATGTCCGACACACTCGGGCCGTTTGGCCTCGCTCCGGCGATTTGATTGCAAAGCATATCAAATCGCCTCCGCTGATACAGTCGGACATCATGCACCGGCCTTCCGCTCAGGTGGATGCGAAATAGACCGAATCGCGGTGGTGGATGTCGTTCCGTCAGGAATGGGGCGTTCCGTCAGGAATGAGTAGCTCTATCAGGGAGGGATAGCTCCTAGGAATGAGGGGCGTTCCGTCAGGTAGGGTACTGCTGCTAGGTATTTGGGCATTCCTTAGTGTGATCACACTAAGAGGGTGCGTGTCATACGGAATGGATTGGTATGAATATGGCGAGGGTCCGTGTGCGCTTGGCGACACGGACCCTGTTCGTTCATTACGCCGGCAACGGCGAGTGAATTCGGGCGTTACTTTTCCTCGGAGTGGCGGGCACCGGACTTGACCGGCAGGCGAACGCCGCACAGGTCTTCGCCTTGGCCGGCGAGCACGGCGCCGGGCGTGAAGTCCAGCGGGTTCGACGATGCGGAGGCGAACACGGATGCGGCGGAAACGCCCACCGCTCCCGCAGGGCTGGTTTCAGCCGTTGCGGTCGGGCCCGAAGTCACGCCGGCAACGGTACCGTGGGACATCTCGATCGCGTCTTCCTCTTCCTCGGCGAACGCCTTGCGCTGATAGTACAGGTCCTCGTCGAGCTGCTTTTCGCTGGCGGCCACGACCACGGCCGTGTTGGCGGCGCCGGCGACGTTGAGCGCGGTACGGCCCATGTCGACGATCTGCGAGATCGGCTGGGAGATCGCGATGAACGGGATCGGCAGTCCGGCGGCCGCGAACAGGGACGTCGCGGTGATCGTGGCGGTTCCGGGCACGCCGACCGTGCCAATCGACACCAGCAGCGCCAGCACCACGAGGAATCCGTACTGTGCCGGCGAGTACGCCAGTCCCTGCGCGTTCACGGCGAACACGGCGAGCAGTACGGGCCACACGCCCGCGCATCCGGGCATACCGAGGTTGGCACCAAGTCCGGCCACGAACGACGCGATGTCGCCGGGCACGCCCGCGCCACGCAGCTGGCGCACGGTCACCGGAATCGTGCCGATGCTGCTTTCGGAGGTGAACGCCACCACTCCCGTGGTCCAGAACGACTTGAAGAAGTACACCGGGTTGAGTCGGGTGGCGGCGGCCAGCACGAGCGGCTGCACCACGAACATCTGCAGGGCCATGGCGATGTACGCCACGACCAGCACCACGAGCAGCGGCAACAGGGCCGCCACATCACTGCCACTCACCGCCGCGGCGATGAGGGACAGCACGGCGTACGGCGTGAAGCCCACCACGATCTGCGTGGCGCGGGACATCACCACGTTGCCGGCGTCGATGAACGCCTTGAACGGCGCGATGGCTGCGCGGGCCCTGTCGGTGGAGCCGGCCGCGTTGTAGGCCACGGCCACGAGGATGGCGAAGACGACCACGGGCACCACCTGGTTTTCAGACCAGTTCGCGGCCAGATTCGTGGGGAACAGATTCACGATGGTGTCGATCACGGCCGGCACCTCACGCTGCTGGTAGTCGGTGGGCAGCGTGTACTGGAAGCCCTTGCCCACGCCGAACGCGAGCGCCAGGGCCAGTGTGATCGCCGCCGCGGTGAGGGTGTTGAGCAGCAGCAGGACTATGGTTTTGATGCCGATGTTGCGCAGTCGCACGGATTCGCCGAGGTTGGTGATGCTGGCGATGATGCTGAACAGCAGGAGCGGCACCACGATGGCGGAGATCACGTTGGACCATACGGTGCCGAACGCGGCCACGTAGTCGGTGTGTCCTTTGAAAATCACGCCCATGCCGATGCCCAGCACGGTGGCGAGCAGCACTCGTGTGGTGAATCCGGCCTTCTTCTTCACGCTCAGCGCCGCGATTCCCGCGAACAGGATGACGGTGACGCCGAGCGCCACCCAGTTGAGTGTCACGTCTGACATTGTTCTCCCCATGTCATGTGTTGTATGTCATGTGTTGTTGCCGATGTCGGCTCTGTTAGCCATAAGCATTCATGAGAGTTATACAGAAGTTTGCTTATAGGTCATGTCCGAGTGACGATTATTCACGATTTGCGAATCTGACACGCCGATATGTACGAACGTACACAATCGTCGTTCCGTCGCGATAGGATTAGAACGTTCAAATATGACGTAGTCCACATCCGGCACCGACACACCCTTACCGGCCATCGCCGACCGGTGGACAATCGGAATTACCGGACTTCTTGTACGGAAAGGACAGCAATGACCGCAAACAATCTCCACAACGACTGGTGGAAGCAGGCGGTGGTCTATCAGGTCTACCCCCGCAGCTTCAAGGACATGAACGGTGACGGCCTTGGCGACCTCAAGGGCGTGACCGACCGCATCGACTATCTCAGGGAACTCGGCGTGGACGCGATCTGGCTGAGTCCGTTTTACCCCTCCGAACTGCACGACGGCGGCTACGACGTGATCGACTACCGCAACGTGGACCCCCGCCTCGGCAGCATGGACGACTTCGACGAGATGGTGGCCCGCGCCCACGAGGCCGGCATCAAGATCGTGGTCGACATCGTTCCCAACCACAGCGCCGACAAGCACGTCTGGTTCCAGGCCGCCCTGAACGCCGCCCCCGGCAGCCCCGAACGCGACCGTTACATCTTCCGCGACGGACGCGGTGAGCACGGCGAACTGCCCCCGAACGACTGGCAGTCGATCTTCGGCGGTCCGGCTTGGGAGCGCGTGGCCGACGGCCAGTGGTATCTCCACCTGTTCGCCAAGCAGCAGCCCGACTTCAACTGGAAGAATCCCGAAGTCCACGAGGAGTTCCTCAAGACCCTGCGCTTCTGGTCCGACCACGGCACCGACGGATTCCGCGTGGACGTGGCACACGGCCTCGCCAAGGATCTGGAATCCAAGCCGCTCGTAGAACTCGGCAAATGGTCCACGCTCGACCAGTTCAACCCGAACGGCGACAACCCGCTCTTCGACCGCGCCGAAGTCCATGACATCTACCGCGAATGGCGCACCGTGTTCAACGAATACGATCCGCCGCGCTTCGCCGTGGCCGAAGCCTGGATCTCCCCCGAACATCAGGCCCTGTACGCCAGCCCGGACGAACTCGGCCAGATCTTCAACTTCGAATTCGCCAAGGCCGACTGGCGTCAGTCCGATCTGCGCGTCGCCATCGAGGACGGCATGGCCGCGGCCGAGCGCTCCGGCTCCACCACCACCTGGGTGATGAACAACCATGACGTGCCGCGTTCGGCCAGCCGATACGCGCTGCCGCAGGTGAAGACAAAGTTCTACCATCAGATGGCCGAGGCGTGGCTGCTGCGCAACGGCGAGTTCGTGGAGGAGGATCGCGCCGCCGGCACCCGTCGCGCCCGCGCGGCCGCGCTCATGGAACTCGGACTGCCTGGGTCCGCCTACATCTACCAGGGCGAGGAGCTCGGACTGTTCGAAGTGGCCGACATCCCATGGGATCGTCTGGAAGACCCCTACGCCTTCAATTCCGAACACCAGTTCACGGTGAAGGGCCGCGACGGCTGCCGTGTGCCGCTGCCATGGACCGCCGCCGACGAGCCGAAGCCGGCCGAATGGGACGAGAAGTTCGGCGATGGCACGACCGGCACGTTCGGGTTCGCACCAGCGCCGGGCGCACGCCCCGACGGCTCCCCCACAGCCGAACCGCATCTGCCGCAACCCCTGTGGTTCAAGGACTTCGCCGCCGATACGGAGGATTCCGACCCGGTATCCATGCTCAACCTGTATCGAGCCGCGCTCGCCCTGCGTCAGCGTCTGCTCACCCCGACCGGCGACACGTCGATCGCATGGCTGGACGATTTCGACACCGCCGAAGGCGGCACCGCGATCGCCTACAGCCGTCCGACCGCCGACAACCGCACGTTCGCCAGCGTGACGAACTTCGCCGACGAACCGCTGACCCTGCCCGCCGAGGCCGAGGTGCTGCTCGCCTCCGCCTCGCTCGACGACAACGGCCGCCTCCCCCAGGACGCCACCGCCTGGCTCGCGTTCTAGACAGCGCAGTTAAGCAGCCTCTCTGGGTGCAACCGGGTGATGACGCAGGTGATGACGTCCCTCGATATCACCTCAGCCTGCCCGGTTACACCCAGAACCCTAGAACCCTATGCCCGTACACCCGGATCGATAAGCGGAAGCACGCCCTGCTCGATGAATTCCTCGGCGACGGCACGTCCCACATGACCGGCGACCGTGCCGACATTGCGCTCCGTGAACATATGCGTGCCGTCCGGGGACGCGACCAACCCTTCAAAGGCCACGCATCGCTCATCCGTCTCCGGCGGCACCACCGCCATCGCATATGCTCCGATCGGGAACGTGCAGCTGCCACCCAGCGTGGTCATGAACTCCCGTTCCGTCAGGACCTCGTCACGCGTCACCGGATCATCGATCGCGGCCAGCAGATTCAGCGTCTCCCTGTCGCCGGCGCGGCATTCCACCACCATCGCGCCCTGACCGGCGGCCGGCAGCAGCACGCCCCTCAGCGACAGCCGATACAGTCCATCCAGTTCGGGATGACAGGCTCCGAGATATTCCGTTTCGGAGACCTCCGCGCCAGCTCCACCTTCCGCGCATGAAGGATACAGACGGTTCAACCCGGCCTCGGCTAGGATCACACCGTCAAGATGCTCGGTTTCGATCTTGCGTAGACGACTGTCGATGTTGCCGCGAATCGGTACGATCACCAGATCGGGACGGCGATGCAGCAGCTGCGCCTGCCGTCGCAGACTGTTCGTGCCGACGCGCGCTCCGATCGGCAGATCGTCGAAACGCTCATATGGCCGCGGGGAGATCAGGCAGTCGAACGGGGAATCGCGCTTGGGAAAGCATCCCAGCACCAGACCGTCGGGCAGCACCGGCTGCACATCCTTGAGACTGTGCGCGGCGAAATCGATCGTGCCGTCGAGCAGTTCGCGTTCGATCTCCTTGACGAACACCCCCTTGCCGCCGATGGTCTGCAGACTGGAGTTGAGATCCCGATCCCCCTGGGTGACGATCGGCTTCGGCGTGATGACGATATCCGGGAACCGTTTGCGCAGCGCGTCACAGACCAGCTCGGTCTGGCGTAATGCCAAGCGGCTTCGTCTCGTGCCGATGCGGAATTCACGTCCCATCCCGTCCCCCGTTCCAGCTTCGCCGCGCCATCCGTTCACGCCGGCAAGTTCGCATTCCAAATTCCGGCAGACCACTATAGCAGTCGCGCCAAGTCGGAATTGCCGCCCGGCTATACGAAGAACTTATGGGAGGAACCTATAGAAGGAATTATGGGAGACGCCACGAAACCAACGGACGAACTCACGCATACGTATCGTCGGTATTACGCGGAACCAGACTGGCCGGCGCGGTCTCATGCGCATCGTCGCCCAACGATTCCCCTGCGATCAGTCGCAACGCCTTGCGCGCCGCAGCCGCACCCATCGACTGCGGATTCTGCCGAATCGTGGTCAGCCCAAGTACGTCGGCATACGTGCTGTCGTCGAATCCGATGATCGAATAGTCGCGGGGCGTCCGTTTGCCGTATCGTTCGAGTCGCAACATGAGCGGGATGGCGATCATGTCGGCCTGACAGCAGATCGCATCGGGGAATGGATCGAGTTCCAGCAGACGGGCCAGAATCATGGACATCGTCTGCGGTGACGAGATGGCGGCGAGCGCCGATACATCGCGTGGGACACCGATCACCTGCCAGTCGAGTTCGACGCCTTCCGACCGCGCCGATTCACAGGCCCTTCGGAATCCCTGTTCACGTTGGTCGATGCTGGCGTGGAGCGTGCGTACCGCTTCAGCGCCCACGTAGGCGAGATGACGATGGCCGAGTTTGATGAGATGCTGGGCGGCCATGAACATGCCCTGTTCGTCGTCGATGGACACCGATGCGTCGAATCCGTCGACGTCCGGGGAGTTGATGCCGATGATCGGCACCTGTGCGCGCCCGAGCTGTTCGACCTCGTGCGGGTCGACGGCGAACGATGCGACGAAGATGGCGTCCACGTTGCGTCGGATCGGCAGTGTGCTGAAGAAGTGCTGACGGTTGCGTGCGGTGTCGATGTTCTGGAAGAGCGCGATGTCGTATCCGGCCGGGTGCAGCACGGATTCAAGTCCGGCGAGCACCGACGCGTTGAACCAGCTGGTGATGTCGTCGTTCATGAGCATTGCCACGCGGTTGGTGCGCCCGGATTTGAGGGTGGCCGCGGATCGGGAGATGTTGAAGTCGAGTTCGTCGGCCACGCGCATCACTTTGGCGCGCGTGCGTTCGCTCACCATGTCCGGTCTGGTAAACGCGCGTGACACCGTTGAGATGGAAACCCCCGCCTTGGCCGCCACATCCTGAATGGTCGCCTGCATCGTTCCTCGCTTCCTCGACGCCGAGTCGCTTGAACCTTCCGTCATTGTAGGCGGTCAGTGCCGACAGCGCCTTGCCGATCCACCGGCGCAGCCCGAAGTCCGGCCCTACGACCGCCCGGGTTCAGCCCTGCGATCGTCCGGCAAGATCACGTAGCATCCGGTCCAGAATCCGCCGGAGCACGTCGGTGTTGGTACGCGGGCAGATCACGATATTGCCATCCGCCTCGATGATGCGAGCAGTGCTGGGACCCAGCACATAATACGTTAGTTCATCGATAAAACTTTCTGGAGTGATGGCGATGATCCGTTGCAAACGTTGATATGCGGATGGGCTGGTCACCAGAACACGATCGATACGCATACGATTTTCGACTTGCCGATCACGTTCTTGCAATCTGGAATCGTCATGTCGTGCGGAAGTTAACGATCGCCGGAGCGATCGAACCGCATTCCGTTCGTCCGTCTCGTCCCATGCGTTGTCGTAGATACGGATCCGCGGAACAGGCGTCGACACCTCTGACGTGATCGGAGTGTGAGTATGATCGTCGGGCACATGCAGGTTGCCACACAGTTCGGTGATTCCGCCGACTGCATCACCGGCATCACCGACGCCGGCATCACGAATGCCGTCACCATCGCCAACGCCGTCACCGCCCGCATGCAATGCGGCGATCAGCCGGCTCAGCCCTCGATGGTTCTCCTCATCCGGTACCAGCACACGAACGATCCCGTCGTTCTGTGCCACGGCCTCCATCTTGCGGCTCAGTACGATCAGCGTGCCCTGCCATGCCGGTGCAAGCGTGGGGAGCAGATCGATCAGCGTGGTCAGCGCGAAATGACTGGTCACCACAAGATATCCGCTGCGCGCGATGCGCCGACGGTCCTGCGGCGACAACGGCACCGCGCGAAGATGCCGGAGCGGCAGGTAGATCGGCGGAGAGGCCGGAGTGGCCTGTTCAAGCCGGGCACGCAGATCCTCCGGAACGCTCCGCCGCGGATAGGTGATCAGTGCGGTCATGACGGACTCGCCGTCACCACGTACGGGCGTCGATGCGCGCCGCCACGTCCTTGGCGAAGTAGGTGATGATCAGGTCGGCGCCGGCGCGCTTGATACCGGTCAGCGTCTCCTTGACGATCCGGTTCTCGTCGATCCAGCCATTGGCCGCCGCGGCCTTGATCATCGCATACTCGCCGGAGACGTTGTATGCCACCAGCGGCAGATCGCTCGCATTACGCACCTCACGCACCACGTCAAGGAACGCCATCGCCGGCTTGACCATCAGGAAGTCCGCGCCCTCACGCTCATCGCTTGCCGCCTCACGCAACGCCTCCAGACGGTTCGCCGGATCCATCTGATATCCACTGCGGTCGCCGAACTGCGGAGCGCCGTCGGCGGCGTCACGGAACGGCCCGTAGAAACTCGACGCATACTTCACCGCATACGACATGATTGGCGTATTCACGAACCCGGCCGCATCAAGGCCGGCGCGGATCGCGGCCACGTATCCGTCCATCGCGTTCGACGGCGCGATGATGTCCGCGCCGGCCTTCGCCTGGCTCACTGCGATTCGGGTGATGTAGTCCAGCGATTCGTCGTTCACCACCTCACCGTCGCGCACGATGCCGCAGTGACCTGTGGACGTGTACTCGCACATGCAGTCGTCGGCGATCACCACCAGCTCCGGATGACGGGACTTGATCAGTCGGATGCCACGCTGCACGATGCCGTCGTCGCTCCACGCATCCGAACCGGTATCGTCCTTATGATCCGGAATGCCGAACACGATGACCGATTTGATGCCAAGCACCACGATCTCATCGATCCCGGCGGCCACGGCGTCCAGGCCGAAGCGCGAAATGCCCGGCATCGATGCGATCGGCTGACTGCCGCTGATCGTGGCATCGACGAACACCGGCATGATCAGGTCGTCCTTCGACACATGCGTCTCGCGTACCAGATCGCGCAGCACGGCGCTGGTGCGCAGACGACGATGCCGATCGAACTGCAGTGTGCTGATGGTGTTGTTCTCCGTCATATATCCCCCAATATGTCCAATATCGCTATCTGCGTTTTCCGAATCCCCAGCGTAACCGGTTCGGCGGGAATGCGTTGCGCCGGGTGTTGGAACGCCTATACCGGTTTGTTATGACGGCTGATAGAGCTCAATGATTGCAAGGATGGTGATGATTCCGGACGTTCCTCGCGGATTGCGCGGACAGGTATGTTGGAACGAGTGATTGACGGCGGCGCATACGGGCGTCGACAAACGGAAGGGACCAAGGGGAACCAATGGGCGGCAACGACGACGTGAAGGATGCGACCAATGCACGTATTGCGCGGCACGACGGCACCGACGACACGGGGCTGGTGTCGCTGGTCGGTGCCGGGCCGGGCGACCCGGAACTGCTGACATTGCGCGGCAAACGCCGGATCGAGGAGGCTGACGTGATCGTCTACGATCGACTCGTCAACCCTGAACTGCTCGATTTCACACGCGACGACGCCGAACGCATCGACGTGGGCAAATCCGCGCATCATCATCCGGTGAAGCAACGTGAGATCAACGATATGCTCGCCCGTCTCGCGCGTGACGGCAAGCGCGTGGTGCGGCTCAAATCCGGCGATCCGTTCGTGTTCGGACGCGGCGGCGAGGAGCAGCGGTATCTGCGCGACCGCGGTGTGCGCGTGGAGATCGTGCCCGGCATCACCAGCGCGATCGCGGGGCCGGCGGCCGTGGGCATTCCCGTAACGCACCGCGACTATGCGTCGAGCTTCCATGTGATCGCCGGGCATCGCAAACGCGAGGGGCATGAACTCGACTGGAACAACATCGCGCATATGGAGGGCACGCTCGTGTTCCTCATGGGCATGGAATCGCTTGACCGCATCACCGGTAATCTGATCGCCAACGGCAAGCCGGCCGATACGCCGATCGCCGTGATCCAGTGGGCCACGCGTGAACAGCAACGGGCCGTGCGCTCCGATCTCGCCGGCATCCGTGCGGCGGTGGATGAGGCCGGTCTGGGCGCGCCCGCGTTGATCGTGGTCGGCGGTGTGGCGTCGCTGCTGGACGAGACGCTGGCGGGCGAGCGATGACCGCGGAATTCCGTCAGCCGTATCCGGTGAATCTCGATATCCGCGGCAGACGGGCCGTGGTCGTGGGCGGCGGAACCGTGGCCGCGCGCAAGGTCATGTCGTTGTTGCATTCCGGCGCGCACGTGACGGTGATCAGCCCGACGATCGATCCGCGTATCGCCGAACAGGTGTCGGCCGGACGCGTGATCTGGGTGGATATGTCATACAAGTCTGGGGATAACTTCACAACCGACGACGATGCCGGTCGTGCGTTCATCATGATCGCCTGCACGGACGATCCGACGGTGAACGCGCAGGCCGCGAACGACGCCAGGGCGGCCGGGGTCCCCCTGATCAACAACGCCGCCGATCCCGCGCAATCGACCTTCGCCAACGTGGCCGTGACGGAACACGACGGCCTGATGCTCACGGTCTCCACATACGGCCAGAACCCGTCACGCGCACGCAGGGTGAAAGCGTTGCTGCACGACTGGCTCCAGCGGCTACCAGCATAAACGGCATAGCGGCCCAGATTCCCATCCACCCCAAATCCCTTTGCCCTCCACGCACCCGGCGGAACGTCGGCAAATATGGAAAGGGGTGCCCGGCATATGATGATCGACTGTATCAGCGGAGGTGATTTGATATGCTCTGCAATCAAATCGCCGGAGCGAGGCCAAACGGCCCGAGTGTGTCGATCATCATATGCCGGGCACCATAGCCCAGACACCAGTGCCCAAGTCCCAGCCAGCCAGCAGCTCAGACGAACCGCATCACAGCATCCCCCAGGAGCGGGCGTATTCCACGCGGATTTCGAAGTCGCCGTCGTCGAATCCCGCAGCCCGCAGCTCCTGTTCGAGCCGCTCGTAGGATTCGCCGTCGCGTTCGGCGCGCACGCCCTTCCATGAGATCGTGACCTGCCAGTCGTCCGCATCGCTGATCGACCGCAGTGCGCGCAGCACGCGTTCCACCACAGTCGCGCGTTCGACGCGTTTGCTGAGCGCCTCGGACGCCTCGTCCAGCGACAGTCGTGTGCGACGGAATGGTCCATCGAGGAAGGGAATGTCGACGATCACATGCCATACGACGGGCAGTCCGCCGTCGGCAGTCGCAGTGTTGTCGGCATTCGCGGCGTCGTCGGAATCGGCGACGGTCACCCGTTCGTCACCCACGGGTCGGGTCTTCAGCAGGGCTACGAAACTCATGAGTCTGCTCCTTCGTTATGGGATGGTTCGGGTCGAGGATTCGTCAGGCCACCGGGATGTTGGCCCAGAAGCCGGGCAGGATCACCGCGGAGAGGATGAATCCGAGGATGATGTTCACGATCGCGCCGATGCTGAATGCGGCGGCGGGCTTCCAGCCGAGCGAGGAAAGCTGGCCGAAGCGCGTGGTCAGACCGATCGACAGGAACGTGAAGGTGAACGCCCACGTGCGCAGTTCCTTGATCGGGGTGATCAGATCGCTGGTGACGCCACCGGATGCCGCGGTACCCGCCACCGCGATCACGATGGTGAGGAAGATCGAGGCGATGAAGAATCCGATCACGAACTTGGGGAAGCGGTGCCAGATCTGCGCCACGTCAAGCTTCTGCTTGGGCAGGGTGGCGGGGTCGCGGCCTTCGGCCTTGGCCTCCTTGATCTGGTCCTGACGGTCCCAGTAGGTCACGGCGATGAACGCGAGGATCAGGCACCACACGCCGATGAAGATATCGCGGCCGACCACCTTCATCAGGGTGAAGGCGGCGATGCCCTGCTCGCCGAAGCTGCTGGCCGCGGTCACGCCGGCCGCGTCGGCGAACTCGGAGGTGCCGACCCAGGCGCCGGCCACACCGTCGGGCAGACCGAACGCCTTGCCGAGTGCGGTGAGCAGGAAGATGGAGATGATGGCCCATACGACCACGATGGAGATCACCGCGGAGACGTGCTCCTTACGGCTCTTGACGGCACTACCCACGGCGATGCCCGCGGAGACGCCGCAGATGGAACCGCCGGCGCCGAGCGTGGCGGCGAAGCGCTTGTCGAGTCCGAACAGGCGGGTCGCGGCGAAGTAGATCACCAGGAAGGTGGATACGGCGATGAACGTGGCCTGCAGGAATGCGACCGGTCCGGCCTTGACGATGGTGGTGAACGGCAGGGTGGCACCGAGCAACACAATGCCGACCTTGACGAACAGTTCGGTGCGCAGCGCGCCGCCGAAGAACCGTTCGAGGTTGATCAGGTTGCCAAGCAGCAGGCCGATGACCAGCGCGACAAGCGGCGCCTCAAGATTGTAGGAGCTGGCGAACTTCGACGAGCTGAACACGTTGACGATGAAGCTCAGCACGAACAGTGCGAGGAATCCGCCGAGGAACGCCTGCACCTTGAGCCTGAGGAAGTACGCGGCCACGCCGAACACCACGGCGAACAGGGCGAACAGGGCGAACAGGGCGATGATGTTCGGCAGTCGCTGGATGAGTCCGGCCGCATGCGTGGTGACGCCGTTCTTGGTCACGTCGCCGCCGTTGAACAGGAACGCCCAATCACCCCAGCTGGGGATCTTGGCGGCGAACACGTTGAAGGTGCCGCCGAACGCCCAGATCACGAATCCGAGCACTACGATGCCGAGTCCGATGAACGTGGCCCACCAGTCCTCGCTGCCGAGGATCTTGCGTCCTTCGGCGGCCGCCGGGACCGCTTCCTTGACTCCACGCTTGGCGGTTTGCCTCACCGCCACCGGTTGTGATTGCGCCATGATGGTTTCCCCTTCTTCCTTGCACGACCGATGCCGATCCCCATCGGCATTGTCCGTGATCACATTCGGCGCCACGACGCCTGACTACCGCGGTACCGAACATCTTGTCTGTTGACTGACGTCAGCTTGTTGATGGTTTGTTAGTTGTGTTGCATTGATTGATGAATTGGCCGCAACGGAACGGATTCAGGTCTGATGCCACATCTGCGTATTGAATTCCCCCGACGCGTGTCCCCCACCGTCAAATGAATCCCGTCGTTGCGAAACGTTGCGTGGCAACCTTCGTTCCGTTGCGTAGTTCCGATGCTAACGACCCGACCTCATCCAACGCAAGCTTCGCGTTACAACAAAAATCCGCGCGTCGCCATCGGAATAATCAATAACGTCGCGCGGATCGGAAATCAGCCGTGATCAGGCACAGCCGGGCACAGGCTCACACGATCAAGCAAAGAATTCGGTGTAGATCGCGTCCTTGGCGCGGTTGAACGCATCGCCGACCCGCTTGCGCGGCGTGCCGAGATCAACGTGCTCCACGCGTTTGATCTCACCGGGATGCGGTTTCATCACCACCACGGTCTGTCCAAGGTACACGGCTTCGTCGATGTCATGCGTCACGATCACCATCGTGATGTGCTCGGCCTGCCAGATGCGCAGCAGCTGGTCCTGCAGCTTGATCTTGGTGATGGCATCGAGCGCGCCGAACGGTTCGTCGAGCAGTAGGATCTTCGGCCGGTTCGCCAGCGCGCGGGCGATGGCCACACGTTGCGCCATGCCGCCGGACAATTGCTTCGGCAGGGCCTTTTCAAAGCCGTTCAGCCCCACCAGATCGATGTATTCCTGAATGTAGTCGTCGTCGTGCTTACGATCGTCGGGCAGCGCGAATCGAATGTTGTCACGCACGGAGAACCATGGCAGCAGACGATGGTCCTGGAACACGAATCCCTTGTCACGGCCGGGCCCGGCGATGGGTTCGCCGTTCATCAGCGCCGTGCCCTCATAGTCGGTGTCAAGTCCGCCGATGATGCGCAGCAGCGTGGATTTTCCGCAGCCGGACGGGCCGATGATCGACGTGAATCCGCCGCGATCAAGCGACAGCGTCACGTCGTGCAACGCTTCGATCTCACCGTCGTCGGACGGGAAGGTCTTGGTGAGATTACGGATGTCGATGATGCTGTCGGTCATGATCGCAGGTCCGCCGCCTTCGTTGATGGTGATGTCGTCAATGTCGTCATCGCTGTCTCGTCATCGTCGTTCACGGACGACCGTTCACTGCCAGTTGACCACACGACGACGCTGCCACTGCACGAAGTCGTCCATGAACTTGCCGATCACGCCGATGATGAGCATGGCGAGGATCACCACGTCCGGGCGGGACATCGAACGGCCGTCGGACAGCATGAATCCCACGCCGGACGTGGCGCCGATCATCTCCGCGGCCACCACGCAGATCCACGCGCCGGACAGGCCCAGACGGATACCGGTGAGGATCTGCGGCAGCGCGGCGGGCACCACGACCTGACGGATGAACCGCCACTTGGGGATCTCATACACTTCGCCGAGTTCGAAATAGCGCTTGTCGATGCCCTTGATGCCGTCGACGATGTTGACGAACATGGGGAAGAACGCGCCGATGAAGATGATGTACACCTTGGAGTTCTCGCCGATGCCGAACCAGATGATCGCAAGCGGAATCCATGCGATGCCGGGGATAGGACGGAGGATCTGCATGACCAGATCGATCGCGCGCTCGAACCGGCGCGAGACGCCTGCGGCCACACCGAGCACTGCCGCGGCGACCAGGGCCACGAGGAATCCCTCCAGCACGCGGGCGATGCTCACCGCGATGTTCAGCCACAGTTCGCCGTTGGCCGCATATTCGACCGCGGCGCCCACGATCTGCTGCGGCGTCGCCATGGCGACGGACTGGCCGCCGCGGACCACGCCATACAGCGACCATGCCGCCACGAGGACGACGGGCAGCGCCAGATACAGCGCCCATCCGCCGATGCCTCGGGTCGCGGCGGAACGCCGTTTCGCAGTTGCCGTGTTCTTCGCGCCCGCCTGCGTGCGTGAATCCGGTCGCACGACGGTGGCGGACTTCGATTCGATGGCACCCGGACGGAGTGCCGACAATCCCGTAAGTACCTTTTCGACCATGACTGGTCACTCCTTCGTAGTGGCTGTGGTGAATGACGACGACGATGACGTTGATGACGCCGAAGACGACGTTGATACGGCGAGTTTGGTGTCGATGAGTGCGTTGACGTCCACCTGCGATTTGAGGATGCCATTGCGCCACGCGAAGTCGCTGACCTGCGTGACCGCGTCGATATCGTCCTGCTTGAGTTCGGTGGTGAACGTGAGATGGGTCCAGATCCGCTTGAGCATGGCGGCATCCACGCCGAAGTCCTTGGCCACGGCGGCCGACGCCTTGTCGGGGTCCTTGGCGATCAGATCGGCGCCGCGCTGCACGGCACGGTTGTAGGCGCGGATCACGTCCGGGTGCTGCTTCGCATAGTCGGCGGTCGCATAGCTGACCATGTTGCCGCGTTTCACGCCGGTGCCGTCGACGAGCACCTTGGCCGTGCCCTCGCTTTCCAGCTTGGTGATGTACTGCTCCCAGATCACGATGGCGTCCACGCCATGGCTCTGGATTGCGGCGACCTGATCCTCGGCGGACAGGTTCGCGGTCTGCACGTCGTCGAGCGTCAAGCCCTGTTCGGCGAGGCGCAGCGCCAGCAGATGCTGGGCGTACGATCCCGTGGCATAGCCGACTTTCTTCCCTTTGAGATCGGCGACGGATGTGATGGGCGAGTCAGTGGGCACCATGATGGCGAGCGCCTTCTCCCCGTAGGCCACGTTCGACACGATGGTCACGTTCTGCCCGGTGGATTTGGCGATGATGGCGGGGAGGTCGGCCGCGTAGCCGATGTCCTCGTTGCCGGAGGCCATGGCCTCGTTGACGAGCGGTCCGCTTTTGAACGAATCCCAGGTGTAGCTGGCATCGGCCTTGCCGAGTTCGTCCTTGAGGTAGCCGAGTTCGTGGGCCACCCACACGTCGGAGTACAGCGGGTAGGGTTGGGCGGCGATGCGCAGTGTGGTGGTGCCGCTGCCGTTGTCGCGCAGCGCCTTGGCACCGGCGTCGGCGATGAGTTCGCTGGGCCATGCGCATCCGGACAGGGACAGCATGAGCGTGAGCGAGAGCGCGGCCGCGGCGCAACGGCATGCCATGCGCACGCCGTGAAGCCGTCCGCGTATACCACTCCCGTTGCCTGTGCCCATCATGATCCCCTTACGATGTATGTCGCGCCGTCGTACCGGTCCCCTGCGACGAGCCGCGTTGCTCACCATTATCTCCGCGCAATATTGCCCATTCGAGTGAAATCAACGCTTTGGGGTAATCCAAAAATCTTGAGCCGTTTATCAACCGCTGAAATTTCAGCGGTTACGCGTGTATGGTCGCCGCCGCTCGATACGCCGTCCGGCATACCGTTCGATACGCGGCACCATACGGAAAATGGTCCGGCGGACGGGGATGTCCACCGGACCGTGCGGGGAGACTCCAACGACGTCGACGACGGCGATCTTCCCGGGAGACCGTCAACGCCCGGGGATGGCGTCGAGGAGCTTTCTGGTGTAGGCGCTGCGCGGATGGCCGAAGACGTCGTCCACGCTGCCATGTTCCACGATGTTGCCGCGCTCGAGGACGGCGATGTCGTCGGCCAGACCGGCGACGACGGCAAGATCGTGCGAAACGAACACGTAGGTGACGCCCAGCGCCTCCTGCAGTTCCTTGAGCAGGTCGAGGATCTGCGACTGCACGGAGACGTCGAGTGCGGAGACGGGTTCGTCGAGGAACAGGATCTTCGGGCTGATGGCGAGCGCCCGGGCGATGGCCACGCGCTGGCATTGGCCTCCGGAGAGTTCGGAGCCTTTGGCGTCGAGCAGCCGTTCGGGCAGGGAGACGCGGTCGAGCAGTTCGGCGATGCGTTGGTTGCGGCGTTGACGGTTGCCGTAGCCGAATGATCGCAACGGTTCGTCGATCACCTTGCGCACGGTGTAGTTCGGGTCGAGCGAGTCGAACGGGTTCTGCTGCACGAGCTGGAAGTTGCGTCGTTCGATGCGCAGCGCGCGGCCGTGCAGTTCGTGGATGTTGCGTCCGTCGACGAGCACGGTGCCGGATGTGGGTGCGGAGAGTGCGAGCGCGAGTCGCAGCAGCGTGGATTTTCCGGAACCGGATTCGCCGACGATGGCCAGCGTCCGTCCGGTGCGGGCGGTGAGCGATACGTGGTTCAGCGCGTTGAACGCCGCCCCTCGTCCGCCGCGTTCGTGGTACACCTTCGAGACGTCGTTCCAGCTCACGGCGATGTCGTCGGACGGGGTGGTCTCCGCGTCGGCCTGCTCACGCTCGTCGTCCTGCACGTTCTCGTTCACCTGGAACGCGGGTGCGCAGGAGATCAGATGCCGCGTGTATTCCTCGTGGGGATGGTCGAGCACCTGACGCGTCTCGCCGTGTTCGACCAGACGCCCGTTGTGGATGACCAGCAGTCGTTGTGTACGGTCGGAGGCGACCGCCAGATCGTGGGTGATCATCACGAGGGTGATGCCGCGCTTGCGTACCAGTGATTCAAGTACGTCGAGGATGCGTTTCTGCACGGTGACGTCGAGTGCGCTGGTGGGCTCGTCGGCGACGATGACCTCCGGTTCGCTGGCCAGGGCCTGGGCGATGAGCACACGCTGCTGCAGTCCGCCGGACAGTTCGTGCGGATATTGCCGGTAGCGCAGTTCGGGGCGGTCGATGCCGACTTCGGTGAACAGGTCGATGACGCGCTTCCGCGCATCGTCACGTGACTGTTCGGGATGGCGCAGCCGTACGATCTGTTCGGTCTGCTTGCCGACGGTCATGGTTGGGTCGAGGTTCGTTCGCGGGTCCTGCGGAACGAATCCGAGGACGCGGCCGCGAACCCGCCGCCATTGCCGTTCGTCGGCATGGGTGAAGTCCTCGCCGAACAGCGAGAAGGTGCCGGTGATGTCGGCGTTGTCGGGCAATATGCCGAGGAACGTGTCGACCAGGGTTGATTTTCCGGAGCCGGATTCGCCGACAATGCCGACGGTTTCGCCATGTCGGACGGCGAATGTCACATCGTTGACGGCGGTGACCGATCGGCGGGACGACCGGTAGGTCACGCTCAGATGCGAGACCTCGATGACCGTGTCATTACCGTCGTTCGTTGCGATTTTTCCCGTCGCGGTTCCAGCCGCCGTTGCCGTGGGTTCAGCACTGCTCATCGTTCACCTCGTTTCAGATTGTTCGCCAGCACGGTGGCGGACAGCACGGTCAGGACCACCACGAATCCGGGGATCAGCGATATCCACGGGCTGGTGATGAGATAGTTGCGACCGTCGTTGATCAGGGAGCCCCATTCGGCGGCCGGCGGTTTCGCACCGAAGCCGAGGAAGCTCAACGTGGCCACCGACATGATGACGGCGCCGAATTCAAGCATGGCGAGCACAGACACCGGTCCGAGCACGTTGCGCAGAATGTGCGAGAACACGATGCGCAACGGCGAGACGCCGGACACGACGGCCGCCTCCACGTAGGCGTGGTTCTTGATCTTCAGCGTCTGCGCACGAGTGGTGCGCGCGAAACCCGGAAGACTGGCCACGCCGATGGCGACCGCGACTGGCGTGGTGCCGAAGCCGATGGCCGTGACGATGGTGATGGACAGCAGCAACCCAGGAATGGACAGCAGCACGTCGACCGAACGCATGAGCGCGGTGTCCACGATGCCGCCGACGTAGGCGGATGCGATGCCGATGATGAGACCGCCCACCACGGCGATGGCCAATGACAGCAGGGACGCCGTCACGGTGGCGTGCGCGCCGTAGATGGTTCGCGAGAACAGGTCACGGCCAAGCTGGTCGGTGCCGAACCAGTGTTCGGCACTCGGCGCCTGGAACATGTGCACGGGGTCGGTGGCGTACGGATCCTTGCGGGCCACCACCGAAGGGAACAGCGAGGCGATCAGTATCACCACGGTGAACAGTCCCGCCAACGTGGTCGAGACGCTGCTGTGTGCGCGCAATCCGTTTCCGATCCTGCGCAACACAGTGGACACGGACTGACTGTATGACGATGTACTGTGCATGGATGTCTTCACCGATTCGAGTGATTCAAGTTGTATGGCGTTGCTCATCTCACACCTCCTTGGCGATATGGGAGATTCGCGGATCAAGTAACGGATAGATCAGATCGACCACCAGATTGACGACGACGAAGGCCGCGGCCGCAAGCAACACCACGCCCTGCACGACGGGAAAATCCTGATTCTGCACGGCCTGCTGGATCAGGAGGCCCACACCCTGGCGGGAGAACACGGTCTCCGCCACGATCGCGCCGTTCACCGTACCGCCCACGATCAGGCCAAGCATGGTCAGCGCCGGGAGCGAACCGTTCTTGATGACATGACCGATGACGATCGACCGACGGCTGAAACCGTGCGCCTTGGCCGCCACAATGAACGGCTCACGCATCACGGTGTCGAACCCATCCATGAGCAGTCGTGACAGCATGGCGCTCACGGGGATGGCCATGGTGACCACCGGCAGCACCATCGTCTTCCATCCGCTTTGCCCGATGGACGGCAGCAGCCCCAGCCAGAAGGAGAACACCTGCATGAGCAGCAGACCGATCCAGAAGGTCGGCACCGACACCGACAGTGTGGGCAGCGCCTGCAGGATCGCGCGGACGGTCTTCTGGCGGAAGTACGATGCGGCGAACGCGAGCGCGAACGCCACGACCACCGCCAGCAGTATGGCGAGCAGACTGACGGATATCGTCATGCCGAGTCGTGTCGCGATCAGCGAGGCCACGTTGGAACCGTACTGGTAGGAGGTGCCGAGGTCGCCGTGCAACGCGGCGAACAGCACCGTGAAATAATGCCGTACCGGCGATTCATCGAGTCCGAATTCGGAACGGACCTGGGCGATGGCGTTCGGATCACCCACGGCCTCCTGCATGCCTCGGGCCACCAGAATCGACTGTTCGACGTTCTTGGGCAGTAGGTTGAGGATCACATACGTCACCGTGTAGGCGGCCCAGAGCACCAGGACCGCCTGCCCGATACGCTTGGCGATATACACCGCATATCCTTTGGGATTCATGATTGCGCGCCCCACTCGTCACTTCGACAGCCACGTGTCGGTGAAATCGACGGTGGTCTCCACACCGAACCGGGTGCCATGCACCTTGTTGGATACGGCAAGATCCTGGGTGCGCTCGCTGAGCGGAATGGCCGCATAGTTCTCCTCGATGAACTTCTGGAACTTCGAGTACTGTTCCAGACGCGCCTCCTTGGTGGTGCCCTCGTCGGCCTGCTTGAGAATATCCTGGGCCTGCTTGAGCTTGTCGGGGGTCAGCGAGTGAACGCCGCTGTAGAAGGACGGCTGATCACTGTAGATGAGGTCGAACACGTTCGGATCGTTCTTGGCGTTGTAGGGCGTGGTCACGAAGTCGTAGTCGCCGCTCTGTACGCGCTTGAGATTCTCGCCTGCGGAGGGGTTGATGTCCACCTGAAGGTCGATGCCCACCTTGCGCAGCTCGTCGATCAGCAGCTCCTGGCCGGTGCGCTTGGTCGCATCGAACCATACGATCGTCAGCTTCTTGCCGTCCTTGTGACGGTAGCCGTCGTCGCCCTGCTTCCAGCCGGCCTCGTCGAGCAGTTTGTTGGCCTTGTCCACGTCGTAGGTGGTGGTGTCGGGCGATTTCACCAGTCCGACGCTGGTGGCGTCGTAGACGCTGCCGACCACCGGGTATCCTTCGCGGTACACCGTGGTGGCGTATGTGGCACGGTCGATGGCGTAGGAGAGCGCCTGACGCACCTTGATGTCGCTCAGCGGCTTGCCGTCCGCCACATTCGGGTAGATGTTGAACGCCTGTCCGGGGATGGAGTGCGACTGGATGGTGCCGCCGGCGGCCTTGATCTGCGCCACGGCGTTCCGCGTGAACTGTTCGGTGGTGGCGGCGTGGATGGCGTCGGCCTGTCCGCTGGAGAAGGTGCCGAGTCTCACGGATTCCTCGGGCACGTACGAGATCTCGATGGTGTCGAGGTAGGCGGCACCCTGATGCTTGGCGAGCTCACTGGTCGGCTTGTAGTCGGCGCGACGCTTCAGGATCGTCTTCGTGTTCGGATCGTACTGTTCCAGCGTGAACGGTCCCGTGCCGTACACGCCCTGGCCGGAGCAGCGCTGTGCGGCCGGAATGTCAAGCGACTTCGGCGCGATGATGCCGAACTTCGTCGACGCCGTGGAATTGAGGAACGCAAGGTTCGGTGTCGAGAACGTTACCGTCACCGTGTTGGCGTCCGTGGCCTCGGCCTTCTCCAGCGTGTTCAGCGACAGCACCTTGGAGATGGCCGCCTGCTTGGACAGCGATTCGATGTTCTTGACCACGGCGGCCGCGTCGAGCTTCTCACCATCCGAGAACGTGATGCCCTGCCTGATGTGGAACGTGTACGTCTTCGCGTCCTCGCTCACCTGCCAGTCGGAGGCGAGCCGCGGCACCAGCTTGCCCGTGTCCGGGTCCTGATCGGTGAGCGATTCCACATAGTTGCGCACCACCGTGCGCGGACCGGAGTCGGAGATGGCCTGGGACGGGTCGATGCACTGGCCGGTGTCCGGGAATTGGATGAGCCGCAGCGTGCCGCCCTGCTGAGGCGTTCCGGCATTGTCGCCGCCGCTCGCCGACGAGCTGCCGCATGCCGCGAGCGCCGCGATGGTGGCCACGGATGCGATTGCCGCGAATGCCTTGCCTATGCGACCGGACAACGGTCGATTCTTCCGATTGTTCATGATTGTTCCCCCTTCGTGTGCGACTCCCCAAAGCCGCGTGATGTTGTGGTTCCCCTATACGAGTGATGAATCTGATACGAGTGATGGGTGGCTGGTCAGCCGCGCGTCCAGACGGTACGGCCATTCTTGATGGTTTCCAGCACGTGAAGGCTGCGCAGGCTGTCGTCCGGAGCCCCGGTCTCGTCCAACGGCACCGACAGCGGGTTCTTCTCCAGAATCACCAGATCGGCGCGCTTGCCGGCCTCCAACGTGCCCTTGTCGCGCTCCTCGCCGTACTGGTATGCGGCGTTGGCGGTGATGGCACGCAATCCGTCAGCGACGCTCACCCGCTGGTCGAGATCGAGCTGGCGTCCGCTTCTGGTGCGTCGTGTGGCACCCGCCCAGACGGTGTCAAGCAGGTTCGGCTTGATGATCGGCGAATCGTTGTGGAACGTGTACCGCAGCCCCAGTCGTTTGGCGTCACCGGCGGCGGAGATTCGACCGCCTCGTCTGGCACCGAAGTTCTTCACATGCACGTCTCCCCAATACCAGGTATGCGCCACGAAGAACGATGGAATGCCGCCGAGTTTCTGCAGAAGTTCCAACTGGTCTTGACGGGCGAGCTGGCTGTGGATCATCACCGGACGCAGATCGTGCTTGCCGGGATTCGGCGAATCGTGCAGCGCTCGCTCGTAGGCGTCGAGGAACCGGTCGGATGCCGCGTCCCCGTTGGTGTGCACGATGAGCTGCAGATCGTTGTCGATGGTTTTGCGCGCGGCCTGGTAGACGGCCTCCTCGCTGACCGACGGGCCGCCACGGTATCCTTCTCCTTCCGGACCGGGCGTGTACGGCTCGGTCACCCATGCGGTACGCGCCTGCGGGGAGCCGTCCAACACGACTTTGAGACCGCCGATGCGCAGTCCATTGTGGTAGGTTTCGCCCACGTAGGTCGCGTAGTCGGCGAGCACGCCGTCGGAATCCCGACCACTGACCGGGTACGCGACCACGTCGAGGCGCAGACCGTGCGTATTGGCGAACCGGGCGAAATCCGCGAGCGGCTGCCGCCCGGAAGCCCCGTCCTGCGCCGTGGTGATGCCATTCGACAGGTAGACGTCCTGCGTGGCGTCGCCGAGCTCATCGAAGTCGACGACGCTGCGTTCCGCCGCTGCGGCGCGGATGCGCCAAGCCGCCCCCTCGGCCGCGTACCCGTTGATAAGCCCGTCCGCGTCGCGCCCGAAGGTGCCTCCGAATGGGTCGGGGTCGTCGAGATGGATGCCGCTGACCTCCAGCGCCTTCGTGTTGGCGGCGAGCACGTGACCGGAGACGTGGACCGCCACCACCGGAATGGTGGTGGACACGCGATCCAGATCATGACGTGTCGGATGCTTGCCGCCGGCAAGCGTGTTCTGGTCGTATCCGTTGCCGATGATGATGCCGCTGGCATCGATGTGACGCTGCTGTGCGAAGTCGCGCAGACGGTTCACGACATCGTCGATGTCCTTCGTATCGTGAAGATCGGCGGTGGTGAAATAGTGGGCGATGGCCGACAGATGGCCATGCGCGTCGACGAATCCGGGCAGCAGCGCGGCGCCGTCAAGATCACGTTCCTCCACGTTGTCGAATTCCTTGGCGCGAGAACGAGCCTCGTCCTCGTCGCCGACGAATACGATACGGCCTTCGGCATTCGTGAGCAGCGCCTGGGGCTTCGGTGCGTTCTCGAAGTCCGGCGTGGCGGTCAGGATGTCACCGCCCACGAACAGTCGCGGGCGGATTTCCTCGGTTTCGGAATACGGTTCATCAGACATGGTTTCCCCCTTACGTGATGTCGATGACTGATTCACGGAATCATGAAGGCGAATATCGAATATGCCGACGGCATCCCCTTGAGACCGTTGACCCTTCGTGTGCGATCGTGCCGGTGTGAATTCGAATACGGCTGAATTCATATCGGCACTGTGATGATTCCGTACGATGTCGCGGACCCCCATCCGCGTCGTCGTTGGTTGCCATACTAGCCGCACGAAGACGTCGCCTGAACCGAAATCGGCGGATTCGCTATAGCGGCTGGTTATGGCCGTCACGCATTCGCCATGGTTGTCCCGTTCTTTCACTTGTCATAACCGGCCCCTATAGAGAACGGCTATGCCTCACACGGCCTCATGCCTTGCAATTCCAATGGTTTCAAGGATCTATGAGCGCTCATAATCAATCCCTATAATCCCGTTCACCATTTTTCGCCCGCAGACGACTACCAGCCGGTACGCTGGAATGGATGTCGAATCGTTAAGGGATGAGCGGTCCGGCAGCCAACAATCGTCACACGATGGGAGACAATCTTGAGCACAGTCGTACTCTCTCCGCAGGAGACCCGTATCAAGGAGCAGATCGAACACCAGCCGGTCAAGCTCGAGCACCACACGCGAGCCAACGACATTCTGGCCCGCATTCGCGCGGAGAAACCGCACGTCGATGTGGAACGCGGACTGCTGTTCACCGAAAGCTTCCGTCAGACCGAAGGCGAGCCGCTCGTGCTGCGCTGGGCCAAGGCGCTCTACCACTACGCGGAAAAGGCCACCGTGTACATCGACCAGGATCAGCTGATCGTGGGCCGTGGCGGCAGCGAGGGCCGTTACGGACTGCTGTACCCGGAACTCGACGGCGATACGCTCGATCTGGCCATTCAGAAGCTGCCAACGCGTGAAAGCTCGCCGTTCGACATCAGCCCCGAGGACGCTCGCATCATCGTCGAGGAGATCGCCCCGTATTGGAAGGGCAAGACCTTCCACGAGGATCTGGCCAAGGCGCTGGGCCCGGAGACCATGAAGCTCACCTACAACCCCGACGAGGCGCTCACCTCCCGTTACGTGGTGAACGAGACCGCATCGTTCCGTTCGAGCCTGCAGTGGGTGCACGACTACGACATCGTGCTGAAGAAAGGCTTCGGCGGACTGCGTGCCGAGGCGCAGGAGCGTCTGGCGCAGCTCGACGAGTTCTCGCCGATCGACAACTGCGAGAAGCGCCCGTTCCTGGAGGCGGAGATCCTCACCGCGGACGCGATCATTCTGTGGGCCAACCGTCACGCCGACCTGGCCGAGCAGCTGGCCGTCGAGGAGTCCGATCCGAAGCGTGCCGCCGAACTGCGCCGCATCGCCGAAACCTGCCGCTGGGTGCCCGAGCACCCGGCCCGCACCTTCTACGAGGCCATGCAGAGCCAGTGGTTCACGCAGCTGTTCAGCCGCATCGAGCAGAAGACCGGCACCATCATCTCCAACGGCCGTATGGACCAGTACCTCTACCCGTTCTACAAGGCGGACAAGGAGGCCGGACGCATCACCGCCGACGAGGCGCAGGAGCTGTTCGAATGCATGTGGGTCGATATGGCCCAGTACATCGACCTGTACCTGTCCGACGCCGGTGGCGCGTTCAACGAGGGCTACGCACACTGGGAGGCGGTGACCATCGGAGGCCAGACCCCGGAGGGCTACGACGCCACCAACGAGCTCACCTACATTCTGCTCAAGTCCAAGCGCGAGTTCCCACTCAACTACCCGGATCTTGCCGCCCGCATCCACACCCGTTCCCCCAAGCGCTACCTGCGCGAGGTGGCGCTGACCATCAAGAGCGGCGAGGGCTTCCCGAAGCTGCTCAACGACGAGGACGTGGTGCCGCTGCTGCTCAGCAAGGGCGCCAAGTTCGATGAGGCGCTCGACTACTCCGTGTCCGGATGCGCCGAATGCCGTATGCCGAACCGCGACACCTACACCAGCCCGAACGCCTACATCAACTTCGCCGCCGCACTGGAAATGGTGATGTACAACGGCCGCATGCTCAAGTACGGCGACGAGGTGCTGGGCCTGGAGACCGGCGAATTCGAGGACTTCACGAGCTTCGACGACCTGTTCGCCGCGTTCCTCAAGCAGCAGAACAACCTGCTCAAGCACGCGTTCATCCAGCAGCATGAGATCATCCGCCTGCGCGCCGAGCACTTCGCCACCCCGCTGGGCTCCATGCTGCAGAAGCTGTGCCGCGACTCGTGCATCGACCTTCACCAGCCGAAGATCCCGGGAGGCATCGACCTTGGCTACCTCGAGTACATGGGCTATGCCACGGTGATCGACTCGCTTGCCGCCATCCGCAAGCTCGTATTCGAGGATCACGTGATCACCCTGCACGAGCTCAAGGAGGCGTGCGCACACGACTTCGAAGGCTACGAGGTGATCCGCCAGCTGCTGAAGAACGCCCCGTCCTACGGCAACGACGACCCGTACGCCGACGAGATCGGCAAGGTGCTCGACCGTACCGCGCAGGAATTCACCGCCAAGTACTCCGAACAGATCGGCGTGCACATGGACATCCGTCTGGTGCCGTTCACCAGCCACGTGCCGTTCGGCAAGGTGGTGTCGGCCACGCCTGACGGCCGTCGCGCCTACACGCCGCTGTCCGACGGATCCTCCGCCGCGCAAGGTGCCGATCACGAAGGCCCCACCGCGATCCTGCTGTCGAACTACCTGACCAAGAACTTCGACCACAACGAGCATGCCGGCCGACTGCTCAACATCAAGCTCTCCCCCGGCTGCGTGGCCGGCAAGGAAGGCACGGAGAAGCTCGTCGAGTTCATCGAGACCTGGCGCGACCTCAAGCTGTGGCACGTGCAGTTCAACGTGATGAACAACGAGACGCTGCGCGAGGCGCAGAAGCATCCGGAACTGTACCGGAACCTCATCGTGCGCATCGCCGGATACTCCGCGTTCTTCACCGAGCTGTCGAAGGATCTGCAGGACGAGCTCATCTCCCGCAACGAGCAGGAAGCCTTCTAAGACATCCTGATTCCACGCGCCGTGAGCGCCTCACACTCATATACATATATATAAATAAATACATATTTATATATATCGACTCATGGTTGTGGGATTCCCAGCCCCTGCGGTGGGAATCCCACAACCTTCTCCGGTCATTGCCATATTCCCGTTTCCAACACCACGCCCGAGGCTCCTATGCAATCGTCACTCGTCAGCCGCATCCTCGAGGATCGCAGCCGCTCCTCCAAGCCCACCGGCGAATGGCGCAAACTCATGCCCAAGGACTCGGCACTGGTGTTCAACATCCAGCACTATTCGCTGCACGACGGCCCGGGCATCCGCACCATCGTGTTTCTCAAAGGCTGCCCGCTACGCTGCCCGTGGTGCAGCAACCCCGAATCGCAGCGCTTCGGCCCCGAGGTCAGCTACGTGGCCGACAAATGCATCGCCGGCATGGGTTGCGACCGATGCGCACTGGCCTGCCCGGGAGCGGTGCGTACCGCACCGGGAACCGACACCATCACCCTCGACCACGAACGGCTCGACCGCCTCGATCTCAACGAGATCACCGCCTTCGCCAAAACCTGCCCTTCCAAGGCACTCACCCTGGAAGGCCGTCCCATGCGCGTGGACGAAATCCTCGACGTCGTGGAACGCGACGAAGTGTTCTTCGACCGCAGCGGCGGCGGTCTCACCGTATCCGGCGGCGAACCGCTCTCCCACCGGACGTTCCTCACCTCCCTGCTCGCCGGCGCCCACGATCGGGGCATCTCCACCGCCATCGAAACCTGCGGATACGCGCCCTACGCCTCGCTGGCCAGCGCCGCCGAACATCTGGACTACGTGCTGTTCGACATCAAATCCATGAACGATGCGAAACACCGCGAATGGACCGGCTTCGGCAACACCCGCATCCTCGACAACTTCCGCCGCCTCTGCGCCGACCATCCGGAAATCCCCAAACTGGTACGCACGCCGATCATCCCCGGCTTCAACGATTCACGCGAGGACGTGGCCGCCATTCTCGACTTCCTGCACGGACTGGGCGGTGCCGACGCGAACATCACCTATCAACCGTTGCGCTACCACCGTTTCGGTGAAGGCAAGTATCACGCCCTCGGCCGCAACTATCCGATGGGATCAGTCAAGCTCGACGACGACCTGTTCAACGCGATCCGCGACGATGCGCTCGCGTCCGGTCTGGCCGCCGAAGCCCTATACCACGACTGATCTCATGCACGGGAACTGGCGATCGTCGAGTTCTACGCAGAAACAATATTTTGGGGTATGAGCGTTGTTGTCACTCATACCCCAAATCGTCATAATGGAGAACTCGGCGACTACCGCTCTCACGCGTGAATCGCGGCGGAGATCCTCGTCTCCAGCGTGCGGAACTCATCGGTGTCCCGCACGGCGTCGATGTCCTCGGGGTGCTCCGGGTCGCGCGGCACGTCCACCGGGATGTCCATCAGCACCGTGCCCGGATGCGCACTCATCACCACCACGCGCGTACCGAGGAAGATCGCCTCGTCCACGCTGTGGGTGATGAAGAACACGGTCTTGCGCTGCTCCTGCCAGATGCGCCGCAACTCCACCTGCAGATTCTCCCTGGTCAGGGCGTCCAACGCGCCGAATGGCTCATCCATCAGCACCACGGCCGGGTCGGCGGCCAGCACTCGCGCGATCTGCGCGCGCTGCTGCATGCCGCCGGACAGCTCATATGGCTTGCGATCGGCCGCGTCGGACAATCCGACCATCGACAGATACTCATGGGCCACACGTTGACGTCGATCGGCGTCAACGCCCTGCATGCGCAGACCGAATTCCACGTTGCGTCGCACGTTCAGCCACGGATACAGCTGCGGCTTCTGGAACACCACACCGCGTTCGGGACTGGGTCCGCTCACCGAACGTCCGTCGATGAGGATCTCCCCTTCGGTGGGCTGGTCAAAGCCGGCGAGCATGCGCAGCAATGTGGTCTTGCCGCATCCGGACTGTCCCACCACGGTGATGAAGTCATGCGCGTTGATCGTCAGGTTGACGTCGTGCAGCGCGGTCACGTCCTCGCCGCGGTCGGTGTGGAATCGTTTGGTCACGCCTCGGATGGCGACGGCCGGTTGGGTATCGGTCATGGTTCTCCTACTCGCCTACTTGCTTGCCTTCTGAATCGCGTCGGTGTAGAGCGCCGAATCATAGCTGGATGCCACGGAGTCGAGTCCGCCTTGGCTCTTCAGGAACTCGGCGGTCTTGGAGAATACGCCGGGCAGATCATCAAAGGCCTTGGCCTGCTCCGCAGCGTCGAGATACGTGTACCCCTTGAGCTGCTGGCGCACCTGATCAGGCTTCACATTGAGCTGCACGGCGATGGAGTCCACGGCCTTGTCGTCGGCCTTCTTCACCTGCTGCACGGCGTGGTTCTCCACTGCGGTCCAGGTGTCAAGCACCGCCGGATTGTTCTTGATGAACGTGCTATCGGCAAGCTCCAGATCGTAGGTCGGCGCACCGGTCTTCGCGGTTTCGGCACTCGACGTCACCGTGGTGCCGCCCTTCTCCTTGAGCTGGCTCAGCACCGGGTCCCACACCCATGCGGCGTCGATCTCCTTGCGCTCCCACGCGGCCGGCATCTTGTCCGGATCAAGGTTCACCAGCTTCACGTCGGACTCGGTCAGGCCCGCCTCGCTCAGGGCCGACAGCAGGCTGAAGTGCGACGTCGATCCGAACGGCACGGCAATGGTCTTGCCCTTGAGATCCTTGATCGAGGACACGCCCTGCGCCTGCGTCACCAACGACTCGGCCTCACCGATCACATCGTTGATCCACACCACCTGCACCGGCAGGTTGAGCGGACCGCTCACGGCCTTCACCGACGGGCTGGACCCCAGCAGCGCGATGTCCAGAGACTTCGCGCCGAACGCCTGCAGCACATCGGCACCGGAGTTGAACTGGCTCCACTTGATGGTCGCCTTGGGCAGGCAGGACTCCAGCAGCTTCTGATCCTTCACCACCAGATCGGCGTTCGGAATGGCCTGCCATCCCACACGCACGGTTCCGGTGAAATCGTTGTTGACATCGGTCGGGCAGGCGCCGTTTGCCGACGATGCGTCGGTGTTGCCGGCCACCTGATCAGCCGTCTTCATACCGCCGCACGCCGTGAGCGACAATACCGCGGCCCCCGCCGCGATCACGGACAATGCCTTGCGCAGCCACGCATTCGATGATTTCGATGAAACGGGCATGGTTCTTCCCCCTTGTTGATAGTGATGTTGATTGCCATGCCGCACCTTGTGCCAACGACGCTTGTGCCAACGACACTTGCACCAAGGACAAGCCTCCGGCCAAAGGTGCGTTCAACCGTGGTCCGCAAACCCCCATTCACGAACCACGATCACAGATATTCGATGTGTTCGACGCCGCGAAACGGCTACCGCGCTACTCCTTGCCAACCCACGGCGTAAGCGCGCGGATCACCAGCTGGATCAGCCCGTCAAGCACCAGAGCGGCCACGCCGATCACCAGAATGCACGCGATGGTCAGCGGCGTGTTCATTTCGGTACCAGACAGGTAGGCGAGCGCGCCGATGCCCGGAATACCGTTGTTCAGCTCGGCCGCCACCACCGTGGTCCACGCGAATCCGACGGCCAGTCGAATGCCGTTGAGAATCGACGGCAGCGTGCTCGGGAACATCACATGCACCAGCAGCTGCAGTCGGTTCGCGCCCAACGAGAGCGCCGAATTCAGACGATCACGGTTCACGCTGGAGATACCGTCGATGGTGGCGAGCACGATCGGTGGGAACGCAGCGAGGAACAGCAGCCAGATCTTGGTGGTGTCGCCGATGCCGAACCAGACGATCAGCAGACCGATGTATCCCAGCGGCGGCAACGCACGGATGAAGTTGATGTACGGCATCACCAGCCGGTTGAGCACCGTCACGTTGGCGAGTACGAATCCGACGAGCACGCCGAATCCGATGGCGAGCGCCAATCCCACGCCGATACGCTCCAGGCTCATGAGCAGATGCTGCCACAGGAAGTACTGCTGCACACCGCAGACGATGCGATCGGAGCCGGCCGCGATCGGATTGCAGGTGTTCGCCTTCACGAACGCGTCCCACACCGCCGCCGGACTCGGCAGATACAGCGGGCTGACCAGCTTGGCCGCGGTCACCGCCCACCATGCGATCAGGAACGCCACCAGGGAGATCACCCCCTGCGCCTTGCTCACGGTCACCCGACCGTCGGATTTCACCGATCCGTTTCCTCCGGGCTGGCCGAATACGCTACGGATTCGCTCCGTCACCTTGGATGCAGGTATGCTTACGGCGGTCATTGACGTTCCTCTCGTTCGTTGTGCTTGTCTGCATTCGCCGCGCCGCCCGAGGCAAGCCCGCGATACAGGGCCAGTAGGTTGTCGTCGGTGATGACGACGGGATTGTTGTCAAGATTCGGATGATGACTGTCACGTACCAGCGCCGCAATGTCGGACTCACCAAGTCCGAGATCGGCGATGTTCTCGCGCAGCCCCAGCGTTCGCCGCAGATCGGCGATGGCGTCGGCCAGTCCGTCGGCGTCCCGATATCCCAGCGAACGCGCCAACGCATTCACCCGTCCTTCGGGGTCCGCCGCATTGATCCGCGTGAAGTAGTCAAGCGTGAGCGCGCACGCCTCGCCATGCGCGATGCCGTACCGGTTCGTCAGCGGGAACGAGCAGGCGTGACTGGACGTGGTCTTCGGCAGGGTGAACGCCAGTCCGGCCGTCACCGACGCCTCGCACATGCGCTCGCGCGCCTCCCGATCGTCCGGCGTGGTGAACGCCTTCGGCAGGAATTCGAATACGAGCCGGGCGGCATGCACGGCGAGCGCGTCACAGATCGGCTGATGACCCACACTCCAGTAGCCTTCGATGGCCTGGCTGAGTACGTCCATTCCCGTGCATGCGGTCACATATGGCGGCACGGTATAGGTGAGTTCCGGATCGATGATCGCCAGTTCCGGGTAGAACCCGTTGGACACGATGGGTTCCTTGACGCCCGCCGCACGATTGGTCAGCACGGAGACGCAGGTGACCTCACTGCCGGTGCCGGCTGTCGTCGGCACGGCGATCAGCGGCAGGTGGGTGAGTGGCAACGGCTTGCCGGTGCCGTGATAGTCCGTGATCGAACCGACCGATTCACGACTGCCCGCGCCGATCACGGACGCGGCCTTGGCAAGGTCGAGCGCGCTGCCGCCGCCGAGCGCCACGATGAATCCGATGTCCTGCGTGCGGATCAGTTCGGCACAGGCGTCCACTTCGGTCACGTCGGGGTTGGGGGAGAAGTCGCTGAACACGGCTTCGATCGTGCCGCGACCGTGGTCGAGCACGCGCTGGGCCAGACCGGAGCGCACACTGTGCCCGCCGGCCACGAGAAGCCCGCGATACAGTCCGCGTTCACGTGCGACCTCGCCGATTTCAGCCACGCGACCGGCACCGAACCGTATGTCGACCGGCTGCGTGTAGTTCCATTTCATATGACGATGCCTCCCCGAGAAACGGCGCCCGTCGGCCCTGTTCCTGACGTCGTGGAATACGAATACTGCTGTTGTGACGGACCGCACCGGAGGCATCCCCTCCTCCGACGCGGTCATGCGTGGGTTCCGGCGTGTCGTCGGAATCCGTATACCACAATATTCTCCTCAAATCGCGAAACATCAGAAAAACGAAAAAAGGCCTATAGGCATTCGCTATGACGGATTACTATTCCGCATAATCCTTGACATTCCGCGGTATTGACGACGTTTCGTCCGCGCGGAGTCGCCGCGTATACTGCCTATCAGCTCACGACGTCCGTGGGCGTTCCAATGATTTCAGTCCGGTTTCGGAAGGGGTTTCGATATGACGTTGACCGGCGAGGAAGTGGCACATCTTCACGAGCAGTATGTTCTGCAGCCGTGGGCGAAGCAGGGGGTGCCCGCCACACCCATCAAACGCGCCGAGGGCATCTACTTCTGGGATTACGACGGTAACCGGTACGCCGATATGAGCTCGCAGATGGTGTGTTCCAATCTCGGTCACCAGAACAAGGTGGTGGTCGAGGCGATCAAGCGTCAGGCCGACGAACTGTGCTATATCGCACCAAGTTTCGCCGTGGAGCCGCGCGGCAAGCTGGCCAAGCTGCTGGTCGACATCGCCGGGGCCGATCATTTCCAGCGGGTGTTCTTCACGCTGGGCGGTTCGGATTCCAATGAGAACGCCATCGAGATCGCCCGCTTCTATACCGGACGTCCGAAGATCCTCTCCTGCTATCGCTCCTATCATGGTTCCACGCTGGGCTCCGCGTTCGCGAGCGGCGACTGGCGTCGTTTCGCCTACGAGGTGGGCGGTGCAGCCCCGTCGTTCATTCATTTCCTCAATCCGAGTGTGTACGAGGACGGCTTCGATCGCACCGAGGAGGACGAGACCCGCTGCACACGCCAGTATCTGCGTCAGCTGGAGGAGCAGATCCGCTATGAGGGGCCGGAGACCATCGCGGCCGTGCTCATGGAGTCGATCGTGGGCGCGAACGGTGTGCTGATCCCGCCGAAGGGTTATATGGAAGGCGTGGCGAAGCTGTGCCGAGACAACGGCATCCTGCTCATCTGCGACGAGGTCATGGCCGGATTCGCGCGTTCCGGCAAGATGTTCACCTGGCAGAACTTCGATCTGGTTCCGGATCTCATCACCTTCGCCAAGGGCGTGACCGGTGCCACGGTGCCGCTTGGCGGCGTGATCGCCAGCAAGGAGATCTCCGCGTTCTTCGAGAACCATCCGCTGCCCTGTGGCCTGACCTATTCCGGGCATCCGCTTGCGTGCGCCGCCGGCGTGGCCGCCACCCAGTATTATCTGGACAACGACATCTGCGGCCATGTGAAGCAGTTGGAGGGCGTGCTCAAGCCCGCGCTCGAAGAGTTCGTCCAGCGTCACGCCTGCGTGGGCGAGGCACGCTGCATCGGTCTGTTCGCGGCGCTTACACTGGTGACCGACAAGAGCACGCGTGAACTCATGGCCCCGTACCATACGTCGAACGGCCGCATGCCCGCCATCTTCGCCGAGCTGAAGCGTCGTGGATTCTACACGTTCGGCCGCGAGTCGAACCTCAACGTCTGCCCGCCGCTCATCATCACCGAGGACGAACTGCGCGAACAGCTCGCCACGCTCGACGACGTCCTCACCTGGGCCGACCGCAAATTCTGCAACGCCTGATAACCGCATCCGACACCACGGGTATTACCGGACGTCTGGGTATAACCGGGTAGGTTAGCGGCGAAAAAGAAGGTGTTCGTGACATGGTTATACCCAGAGCCGGTGTTCATGACCCGGTTCGACCCAGAACGGACCGGGATTCGATTGGGGAAAGGTATTACGGGGCTGGCTTTGTGGCCTTCTGCTTATTGCGTGATAAGCCCCGACAACAATGGCATCTGGCTAGGAACACTTGAAAATGAAAATAGGTGCGGAAATTACAGAAGAAGACTTTACGCGGTTCCTAAAGAGTTTTGAATCGAATTTGGATAAGGACGAGACTCCAACAACATTCGGTTTCATTGAGTCTGTATGTCAAAGACTCTCCACCGTGGATCCTGACGGCAATCCGACATTCACAATGGAAACCCTATCTGCAGAGGTCATTCAGGCTCTTTACCACATCGAGATCAGGCTCAATTATCTAGAGCGCGAGAAGAACGCTCGAAAATCGGAATAGATCGCACGCTCTCACAAGGCGGGTGACCCTGCGTCAGGTCACCCGCCAGCCAACTACGAAAGCACCCGCTCAGCTATGCAGCGGCTGCTTTCGATCCGGATACAGCTGCTCGGCCAGATGGTTCACCGCACGCGGCACCTCGCCGAATCCCGCGGAGATGAGCTTCACCTTGCCCGGATAGTTCACCGCGTCACCTACGCCGTAGATGCCCGGCACGTCGGTTTCCAGATACTCGTTCACCTGCAGATCGCCGCGCTTGACCGGCAGCCCCCAATCGCGCAGCACATGGTTGTCGGAGGTGAACCCGTAGTTGACCAGCAGCGCGTCCACGTCGAGATCAAGCGTCTCATCGCTCTTGATCTTCGCCAGTTCGATATGCAGACCGTCCGGCGTGCCGGCCACGGTGGTGAACTTGTACGGGGTCAGGATCGCCACCGTGGATTCCTTGAGCCGGGTGACGCTGGATTCAAGCGCACGGAAGTTGTCACGACGATGGATGAGCACCACCTTTTCGGCGATCTGCTCCAGTTCGAGCGCCCAGTCGATCGCCGCGTCGCCGCCGCCCGCCACGGCCACGGTCTTGCCCTTGAAATCAGCCAGACGCTTGACGAAGTAGAACACCTTGCGTCCGTCGAGCTGCTCACGATCATAGTCGATGGCCAACGGACGCGGGCTGAACGCACCGCTACCGATGGCCACGATCACACTACGCGTATGGATCTCACGATTCGCCGTGCGCAGGATGAACGTGCCGTCGTCGAGACGTTCGAGTCCGGTTACCTCCTCGTTCGTGTGCACATCAATCCGATCACCGAACGATTCGATCTGCCGTTTGAGATTGGCGATGAGTTCCGCACCCGTTCCCGACACGAATCCGGCGATGTCGTGGATCGGCTTCTCCGGGTAGAGCGCCGCCACCTGACCGCCGAGTTCGGGCAGACTGTCGACCAGCTGTACATCAAGATTGCGCATGGCCGCATAGAACGCGGTGAACATGCCCACCGGCCCTCCCCCGATCACGGTCACATCGGTCAGCGTCTCATCGGTCATAATGGTTCCCCCTAGTGTTGTATATGACGCATTACGCACGCATTGTGCATGACGATAGCCGCCAGTATACGGATTCACCACCGTTGACGAAACACTGCCAACACTGCCGAAAACGTTGCAATTCCAACGATTGATAACGGTTCACAAATAGAACCGTCACCGTACTTTCTCACACCATACCGCTCTCGACATCACGTTTTCGTTGCAATTCCAACGGTTTTGGGCGCTATATGACCGTCGTGAGCCGTTTTGACAGTCCGCCACGCACATTTGTACGCTGTGAGCCATACGGCCGGCCACGCAACAGCGGCGGGGCCGCAGCCACTAGGGGTTTACGTTATTTTGGGGGTCACATGAGCTACACCGCCACCTGGGCAGACCAAAAGCTCAACGCCAACGAGATCAGCAAGCTGAACGAGGATGGCCTTGACGTATTCAAGGATCTGCCGGAACTGGTCAAGAAGCCGTTCTCGGAAGTCGACAAAAGCTACTACATGTACTTCAAGTACGCCGGACTGACGGTGCAGAAACCGCAGGACGAAGGCTACTTCATGATGCGCATCAAGATCCCCGGCGGCCGTGTGACCGTGAAGCAGGCGGATCATCTTGCGTGGATCGGCCGCAAGTACGGTCACGGCATCGTTGACCTGACCACCCGTCAGGCCGTGCAGTACCACTGGATTCCGTTCGCCGAACTCGTCGACATCTTCGCCGGCATCGAGGCCGTGGGCCTCACCACGGTGGGCGCCGAAGGCGACATCACGCGTAACATCATCGACAATCCGCTGTCCGGCATCGATCCCGACGAGCTGTTCGACACCCGTCAGACCGTGCTCGACGTATACCGTCGTTTCCAGGGCAACTACGACTATTCGAACCTGCCGCGCAAGTTCAAGATCTCGATCAGCAGCAACCGTCACAACTCGGGTAACGCGGAGATCAATGATCTGGCGTTCATCCCGGCCACCAAGCGCATCGGCCGTCACACGGTCAAGGGCTTCAACGTGAAGGTCGGCGGCGGTCTGGGCATGAAGCCGATGCTCGCCCAGCAGCTCAACATCTTCGTCACGCCCGACCGCGTGGCCGATCTCGCCGAAGTCGTCTGCCGTCTGTTCCGTGACTACGGCTACCGTCGCAGCCGTTCCAAGGCCAGGCTCAAGTTCCTGATCAAGGATTGGGGCGTCGAACAGTTCGAGGACAAGATCCGCGAATCGTTGCCCGATCTGCAGACCAAGGGCGTGTCCAAGGTCAAGGGTTGGACGAACGGCACCGCGCTCGGCGTGCATCGTCAGCTGCAGGACGGCTACTACTACGTAGGCGTCAGCGTACCGTCCGGCCGTATTCAGGCCGATGATTTCCAGGCGCTGATCGACGTGGCGCGCAAGTACGGCAAGGACGAGATCCGCTTCGACCACTGCCAGAATCTGATGATTCCGTGGATCAAGGAGGAGGATCTGCCCGCACTTGAGGCCGAGCCGATCTTCGAACGGTTCTCGATCCACCCGCGTCTGCTGGCCGACTACGGCACCACATGCACGGGCGCCGAGTACTGCAATCTGGCGAACGCGTACACCAAGACCGTGTTCAAGCCGCTGGTCGAGGAGCTCGACAAGCGTTTCAGCTTCGACACCCCGCTGAACATCACGCTCACGGGATGCGGCAACGGCTGCGCCCACCGTTCCATCGCCGATATCGGCATCGAAGGCGTGCACGCCCGTACGGCCGACCGTCAGCACACGGCGGGATACAAGCTGTCCGTGGGCGGTAGCCTGCTCGATGGAGGTCACTTCAACGAACAGCTGAAGGGTGTGGTCTCCGCCGAGCAGCTCACCGATGCGGTGGGCTCGCTACTCGCCGACTATCAGGACTCCCATGAGGGCAAGGAGTCGTTCTACGACTACTACCAGCGTGTGGGCACCGAACATTTTCAGGAAGTTTTCGACAATTATCTGGCAACCCTACCCGCAACGGAGGTACTGAAGTAATGAGCACCAAGATCATTTTCACGAGCGCGACCGGCAACACCAAGGAGGCCGTGGAACTGCTTGAGGAGGCCCTGCAGGATCTGGATCAGGACGTTGAGGTCTTCGACGCCGAGGACGGCGTGGAGGTCGACGAGTTCTTCGACGGTGCCGACAACTATGTCGTGGCCAGCTGGAGCGACGGCGACAACGGCGAAGTGCCCGGCGGTATCGTCGACTTCTACGACGATCTTGACGGATACGACCTGTCCGGCAAGAAGGTGGCCGTGCTCGGCACCGGCGACACCAGCTACCCGCACTTCTGCGCCGCCGTGGACATCTTCGAAAAGCTGCTCACGGCTGACGGTGCCGAACTGGCCGCTCCGTCCCTGAAGATCGAGCTCGCCCCCGACGACGACGCGATCGCCAAGATCAAGGATCTCGCCAAGACCCTCGCCGACGCGGACTGATCTCCCAGCCCGGCCTCGATCCCATCTCTCATCCCCACACTCATCCCCGTCACGGCTCCCTTCGATGGTGTTCATCACCGTCGAAGGGAGCCGTCAAGGTCTCACATCAAGGACTCATCATGACCACTGGATACCTCTACGTCCTGCACGGGCGCCGCGGAAAGATTCCCGAGTCAAACCTCGACCTGCTGAACAACTTCATTCAGCGTTCCGAGCAGATCGGTCGCATCTCATTTCTTGAGGGTGACGAGCAGACTCTGGAGGACGGCATTCGCGACCTGCAATCCCATGTCTCGCACCTGACGATCGTGCCGGTGCTGCTGTTTTCCGCCACGCATATGCGTTGGGATATTCCGCAGCGCACGCGCAAGGTACTCAAGCCTGGCGTCACATTGTCCGTCACCGAACCGTTGGCCACCACGCGCGCGGTGCGCGACTACCTGGTCGATCATCTGAGCAAGGCGGTCAACGAATATCCTAGGCGTCGTATTCTGCTGGTCGCGCATGGCACTCCGCACTTCCCCGAACCGTTCGACCAGTTGCAGGCGTTGGCCTCCGATGTCGAACGGCAGATCGGCGTGCCGATCATCTGCACGAATCACATCGGCCATCCGTTGATCGAGGAGACGCTGCGCGTCGATCCCGGCCCGTTGATCGTCGAGCGCCTGTTCCTCACCGACGGACGTCTTGCCAACAAGATCAAGGCCCGCGTCGAGGCGCTGACCTCCGACGCTGTATTCCTTCCCACGTTGGAGGATGATCCGGTCATTACCGCGGCTATTCAGGAGCGTCTTTCCGAGCTCGCCTTGGCCCCGGCGAACTAAACGAACTCGGCGTCCGCTGCCGTTCGGCCGTTGGAGATCGTGGAATAATGGTCATCATGACGGATTTCCAGACCAGCCCGAACGGCAATGTCGATCAGATCGTCGACGCCTTCGGACGTTTCGATGCAAAGGTGGATGCCATGCGTGAGCGTCGTCTCAACGATCCTGATTCGCTCGGCGACAAGATGCTGAAATTCGCCATCCCGTCCGTTGCCGGATTCATAGCCAGCAAGGCATTTCAATTGGTGTGGAACGGCCTCATGACCAAGCGTGCGTCGCAGCGCGCTGGACGTCATTCGGCCCAGTCCGCGGTGACGCGTGAGAATTCCGTTGGCACCGGCAAGCTCGGCGATGGCACCATCGATGAACAAGAAAGCCTGTTCATGAGCATCGCGTTCTCGGCGTTGTCCGCGGCATTGAGCGCCGTGGTCTCCCAGCTTTCCGATCGTGGATCCCAGGCCTTGGTGAATCGCCGTCACCGTCGCCGATAATCGTTAGACAATCGTTATCAATATCGCTGTGACACCGATCGCTGGACAGAGCACTCCCATGTTCTCCCAGCGAACAACGTTCAGTGTCGTCATACTGTGTTCTGCCACAATGGTGTCATGACAGAGCACACCTATGATCTTGACAATCCAACCATTCAGACGCTGCTGAACCGTCGTTCCATCCGCGCATTCGCCGACGAAGCCATTCCCGCCGACGTGATCGATACTCTGGAATCCGCGGCCCAGCACGCAGCATCCAGCCAGTACCTCAACGACTGGTCCGCAATCCGTATCACCGATCCCGCAATCGCCGCCAAACTCGCCGAAATCGGCCGCCAGCCCTATATCGCACAGGCTCCGCTGCTGTACGTGTTCGTTCTTGACGAGCATCGCAACGCGCTGATCGCCAAGGCCAAGGGTGTGGATATCGATTCCGACGAGTTCACACTGAACGGCAGCTACCGCTTCACCCAGGCGCAGAACGACGCCGTACTCGCCCTGCATGCCATGGAAACCGCCGCCTATTCACTTGGTCTGGGCTGCGTGATCCTCGGCTCGCTGCTCAACGATGTGGACGCGCTGATCGACCTGCTCCACCTGCCCAAGTACACCTACCCCGTGCTGGGGCTGGCAATGGGCGTTCCCGCTCAGGAGCCCAAGCTGAAGCCGCGTATGCCGAAGTCGGTACAGTTCTTCGAGAACGCCTACCCGGAGATTTCCGACGACGTGCTGTCCAAGATCGCCGATTTCGACGCCGACGTGCACCAGTACTACGATCTGCGCAACACGGATCGCCCGGTCGACGCCTTCAGCGATCAGATCGCAAAGAACTCCACCGCGAACATGGACGAACGTAAGGTCCAGCCGGCTGCTTCCCGTCAGGGATTCCGTCTCGACCGCTAGTTCGATCGTTCATCCTACGCGCATAACGCGCTTCATGACGGTAGCCGGTCAGGCGCGTACCGGCTACCGTTCGTTCTACGTGTATAGCGCGCTTTTCGTGCATCCATGCGTATCACAGTGGACACTCACCGTTCCTGCAATTGTCAACGTCGCAATTGCCGACATCGTCGAGTCCACTGTGATGCGATTCCATAGTTCAGTTCCCACGCCGAAAACCCCCATGGGACGTGGTTGGAGTCCACAGTGATGTTGCTCCACGTTCTTTGGCGTACCTCTGACAGCACAGCAGATGTGCTATTGCTGAAGACCACTGCAACGCTGTTCCACGGTCAACGATTGACCTCGATGTATGTATGACGGTATTGACGACTCCGTACTGATGACGAGATGACGATCGTCTCCGTTATTTACGACGTGGCTTGTATCCCTTTTTCCGCGAATGCGGTTTGACCTGCTGATTGAGTGGCACATGCACCCACGCATTGTCCGGTGAATGACTGGTCAGATGCCATGTTCCACAGTACTGGCAACGATACGTCCACAGTTCCGCTCCGCGTTCGATACGGCTCTGCTCGGCGGCTCGTTCCGCCTGGGCTTTGTCGTGATACATGATTTTCGACGAATTCGGGCATCGTTTCGGAGTGAAGAAGTGCATGCTCCGTATTATGCCCCGTCATACGGTCAATGACGAACCGCTAACATCACTAACCCCATAACCCGGGAATCGGTTGGTGAAGAGAGTGAGGAAGAAACAAAAAGAGAGGCTGTGGAGGGTGTTTTCAAGCCCCTTCGACAAATATGAAGAGAGGCTTTGGAGTGTTCCCCAAAGCCTCATGCAAAGAT
>NZ_JEOG01000023.1:0-54377 GCF_006408715.1 Bifidobacterium sp. UTCIF-39
CAAAGAATCCGCCATGAGACTGACGCATTTCCGCATTAAGAAACGTCCAGGAATGAGGGGATGAGGTATTTCCATGAGCGAAATCGATGAAGGGTACAACCTGTTCGTTCCGCTGGATGCTCAGGGGGAACAGGATATGCAGTACGCGGATTTTGATACCGAGCACTGTGCGACGTTTGAACTGCGGCAGGCCGAATACAATGCGCTCAGCCCCCTGTGGGACGCCTACAATTTTGCATTCCGGATCATCATTGACGAATACGAGGATGAGGAACTTCCCGCGCAATATATTGATACCGCTCTGACTATGGCAGAAACTGCATTGAAGAAGTGTACCAATGACGTGGAACGCAGTGGTCTGCATACCTTGATCGATGCACTTCGGGTCGCTCAGGAGCACCACACGTTCGTAGAACTGGTGTTCTAATGCACATGCACAAGAGATCTGCGCCGAAGGAGGCCTGGTACCAACATCTGACGGATGAAACAGGCATCCGACGCGGCAATGTGAGTCACGATCAAGATTCAGAAACGGCACAGCACATGAAGGATGACGTTTTTCATCGTAATGCGGAGGTTGCTCCTGAGTACGACCGCGCATCGGGAAAGATCAATGCGTCCAGTTTTGCCATTGATGAGTCTTCGTTCGGAGAACCCTACAATTTGTGGGATGCCGAACGGGGAACCATCATCCGCCATGTCAATGCTACATGGCTGGATGTCGCTGGTCAGACTGCGAGCGGTTTGGACGAGTTCCTTGACGCAGTTGAAAAGATGAATGTGGCAGAGATCGTCATCTATGATGATCGGCCACGATGTGGCAATCCCGCATATCGAGCGTTTTCTCGCCGTTCGCTTGACGCATTTCGTACGATGATTGAACGATCAGGAGCCGTATGCCGAGTCGTATGACATGCCCGCGCGCTCGTCCGTTTCTGGGCTGCGGCGTAGGCGTATACGAAAATACGGGCTAAACAAGACGGTTCCGGCGATTCGTAGTGGTGTACGGACGTTTTGGAGTCGTATAGCGTCCGTAACCCACTACGAATTCGGGATTTCGTCTTGTTTAGCCCGTATTTGTCTGCCTGTTGCGCGACGACTACTTGCGCACCTGGGTGAGCTGGTAGCCGACGAACAGGATCACCAGCCAGATCACGCCGGCGATCACGGCCACGCGGTAGCTCGGCGAGAAGCACATGAGCACCACGACGAGCGCGAGGAACGCGAGCACGATCCACGGGGTGACCTTCGCGAACGGCAGCTTGAAGTGGATCGCCGCCAGCGCGTCCTTGCCGGAGAGCCCGTGCAGCGCGGAATCCTCCGGTGAATTGCCAGCCTCGGCCACGCGGCGGAACTTCATTTCGGTGATCATGATCATCGTCCAGTTGATCACACCGGCGATCGTGGCGATCGACATCAGGTAGTTGAACGCGAACTCAGGCCACAGGAACACGACCACCACGGCGATGGCGGTGATCACGGCGGAGGTGATCACGCCGGCCACGGGCACGCCGTTCTTGTTGAGCTTACCGAGGTAGGCGGGCGCGTTGCCCTGCTTGGCGAGCGAGTACAGCATGCGCGAGTTGGCGTACAGGCCGGAGTTGTAGACGCTCATCACGGCGGTGAGGCACACGAAGTTGAGGATGCCGGCGGCCACGTGCACACCCACGGAGTCGAAGATCTGCACGAACGGGCTGGACTTGCCGTCGATCGTGTTCCACGGCACCACAGCCATGATCACGCCGAGCGCGCCGATGTAGAACACGAGGATTCGCCAGATGATGTCGTTGGTCGCGCGCGGGATCGTGCGACGCGGGTCCTCGGTCTCGCCGGCGGTGATGCCGATGAGCTCGGTGCCGCCGAAGCTGAACATCACCACGACGAGTGCCATGAGCAGGCCGGTCCATGTGCCGTCGGCGGTGTGGGACATCAGGCCGTTCGGGAAGAATCCGCCGTCGATGTTGAACCAGTTGGCGAAGCTGGCCTTGATACCGGAGTCGGTGGGCAGGCCGAAGACGATCACGGCAAGTCCACCGAGGATCATGGCCACCACGGCCACGATCTTGATGATGGCGAACCAGAACTCGAACTCACCGAACTGGCTGACGCCGAGCAGATTGGCGGCGGCGATGATGATGAGGAACGCGGCGGCGGACACCCACGTCGGGATGTCGGGGAACCAGTAGTTCACGAATGATCCGACGACCGACAGCTCCACCATCGACACGAGGATGTAGTTGAACCAGTAGTTCCATCCGGATACGAATCCGGCGCGCTTGGACCAGTACTGGGTGGCGTAGTAGCTGAAGGCGCCGGCCTTCGGGTCCTCCACCGACATTTCGGACAGCGCACGCACGATCATGAAGATCGCGAGGCCGCCGATCAGGTAGGCCAGCAGGATTGACGGTCCGGCGAGCGCGATGGATTCGGATGAGCCGTAGAACAGGCCCGTGCCGATGGCACCGCCGAGTGCGATGAGCTGGATGTGACGGTTTTTCAGTGATTTGCGAAGCGATGCAGGGACCGGCACGTCGTCGGTCTCGCGCGGTTTGGTCGATTGTTCGGCCATGGCGTTCCCTTCCTCTCTGATGGCTGTGCGAATGCCGCGCGTGGTCGCCGAGTGGACGTTCCACGTGAAACATTCGATACGGGCACCTTTGCCGATGACTCGGTTTGGGCGTCGTTCGAGCAACGTGTACCGAGGGTAGTCGCATGGCACGTCACTCGCGGGTTTGAACCCACTACGTGGAAGGCGCGTGGCGTGCGTGTGGAAGATAGTGTGACGAATGTGGAATGTAGTCGTATTTGCCGGGTGCGGCTTGATGTGTCAAAACCATTGAAATTTCAAGGGAAAACGCACGGAACGCCGAATGGTTGACACTATAAAATATTGATGATAAAAAGTATTCGGAAATCGAGAAAGGAACGATCATGGGATTTGCTGAGGACGCGGTATCGGAGATGTTTTCACTCACGATGAACGATCGCGGCAAGTCCTTTGACAGGATGAACCGCGGATCGCGCGGCGAACGCCCGGCGTTGCATATACTGGCCGCGTCGAGCGTGCCGTTGACGCCGGGGCGCATATCCGACGATCTGGGTGTCAGTCCGGGTCGCGTATCAGCGATTCTGGATCGGTTGGAGAAGAAGGGGCTGGTCGTACGCGAAACCGACCCATCCAATCGACGCAACGTGCTGGTGAGTGTCACCGAGCTCGGCCGTGAAACGGACGAGGCGATGTTTCGTGAGATCCATGATCGGTTTGTCCGCGTCTTCGAACGAATGGGGGAGGAGCATACCCGACAGTTTCTTGATCGTTGCAAGGAATTTGTCGACTGCATGCACGATGAAGGATTTCCCGGCCCACCTGCGGGTCCGCCATGCAAGATCTGAGTCGCGTGTCGTGCGAGCCGACCATACGCCCGGTGTTCAAGCCGGGTTTTCTATTGCAGAATACTGAACACTATAAATAATGACCACTCAAAATAATCAAAACAACCTATCCACATTCTTAGTGTGATCACACTAAAAATGTAATGTTCTGGTGAATGGGCCTTAAATCCTTGATATTGCAAGGATTCTGGGACTGCTTGCTTGGGGCCTGCCACCTTGGTGTGATCACACTAAGGATGAGGGGCCGGGGGATGTGAGTGGGATATGACATGAGGGGAGCGTAACCGTGCTGAAAATCAGTAAATACCTATCCAAGGCCGAATGGGGGCAGCTGTTCGTCGGCCTGCTGCTGGTCATCGCGCAGATCTGGTTCAACCTGGAACTGCCCGATTACATGGCCGATATCACCCGACTCGTGGAAACGCCTGGCAGCGAGATGCGCGACATCTGGATCGCCGGCGGCAAGATGCTCGCCGTATCGCTCGGCGCGGTCGTGTGCATGGTGTTCATCAGCCTGATCGCCGCGCGCGTAGGCGCATCGTTCAGCCAGCGTCTGCGTTCGTTGGAATTCCACCGTGTGGAATCGTTCGGTCCGGCGGAGATGAGTCGGTTCTCGTCCGCCAGTCTGATCACCCGCTCGACCAACGACATCACGCAGATCCAGATGTTCATGACCATGGGCCTGATGCTGCTCGTACAGTCGCCGATCATGGCCGTGTGGGCGGTGCTCAAGATCGCCGGCAAGGGCTTCGAATGGACGCTGGCCACCGGCGTGGCCGTAGCGGTCCTCATGGTGGCCATCGTGATCCTGATGGCGCTGGTCATGCCCAAATTCAAGGCCATGCAGGCCCTTACCGACAACATCAACCGCGTTTCACGTGAAAACCTTACCGGCCTGCGCGTGGTCCGCGCATACAACGCCGAGGCCTATCAGGAGGCCAAGTTCGACAAGGCCAACACTGATCTGACCGAAACGCAGCTGTTCGCCAACCGTGCGATGAGCGTGATGATGCCGCTTATGAACACCGTGATGAACGGTCTGATGCTTGCCGTCTACTGGATCGGCGCCTATCTGATCGACGCTGCCGGCATGATGGACAAGCTCACCCTGTTCTCGAATATGGTGGTGTTCTCCAGCTACTCCGTGCAGGTGATCATGAGCTTCCTCATGATGAGCATGGTGTTCGTGCTCTGGCCGCGCGCCGACGTGTCCGCCAAGCGCGTGCTTGAGGTGCTGGACACCAAGCCGACCGTCACCGACGGCGAGCGCGTCGACGGCGAGCGCACCGCCGATGGCCGCGAGCTGCGCGGAGAGGTCGAGTTCCGCGACGTGAGCTTCACCTACCCCGACTCGCGTGAGCCGATGCTTGAGCACGTGAGCTTCAAGGCCGAACCCGGACAGACCGTGGCGTTCATCGGTTCCACCGGCTCCGGCAAGTCCACGCTCGTGAATCTGGTGCCGCGCTTCTACGACGCCACTGAAGGACAGGTGCTCGTCGACGGCGTGGACGTGCGTGACTACACGCTCAAGGCGCTGCACGACCGCATCGGCTATGTGCCGCAACGATCCGTGATGTTCAAGGGAACCGTGGCGAGCAACGTGGCATACGGCGACAAGGATGCACGAAACGCGTCCATTGCCGCGTCCGCTTCCGATAAGGCCGATACCGATACCGATGCCGACGCCGTCGCCGACTCCGTGCACGCCGCCATCGATGTGGCGCAGGCCAGCGAATTCGTCGACAAGATGCCGCGCGGCATCGATTCCGACATCGCCCAGGGCGGTTCCAACGTGTCCGGCGGCCAGAAGCAGCGACTGTCCATCGCGCGCGCGGTATGGCGTCACCCCGAGATCCTCGTGTTCGACGACTCGTTCTCCGCGCTTGATTTCCGTACCGACCGCGAAGTGCGCGAGGCGCTCGCCCGCGAATGCGCCGACTCGACCAAGCTGATCGTCGCTCAGCGCATCGGCACGATCATGCACGCCGACCAGATCATCGTGCTCGACGGTGGCCGCGTGGTCGGCCACGGCACGCACAGAGAACTGCTCGACACCTGCGATGTCTACCGCGAAATCGCTGAAAGCCAGCTCAGCCAGTCCGAGCTCGCCGCCTGAACCGGACCGCCACATCACAGTCAAGTCGCACAACGTACAAGTCGTATAAGGAGAAACCAATGCCAGGACCAATGGGGCCGCGCCGGCCACAGGAAAAACCGCAGGACTTCCGCAAGATCATGGGCAAGCTCGTCCGCTTCTGCAAGAGGTACCTGCCCGTCATGGGTATCGCGCTGATCCTCGGCGCGATCGGAACGGTCTGCCAGATCATCGGACCGGACAAACTCAAGGAAGTCACCAACGAGATCACCAAGGGTCTTCCCGCCATGGTGAACGGACGTCCGATCGTGAACGCGATCGACATGGACGCCGTCACGCGCATCTGCGTCACGCTCGTGGCGCTCTACGTGGGCTACGCACTGCTCACCTACGTGCAGAGCTGGCTCATGGCCACCGTCACGCAGCGCACCGCCCAGCGTCTGCGCGACGCCATCTCGAAGAAGATCAACAAACTGCCGCTCAAGTACTTCGACAAGGTCAGCTACGGCGACGTGCTCAGCCGCATCACCAACGATGTGGACGCCATCGGACAGACGCTCGGCCAGTCGCTGGGCGCGCTCATCACATCCGTCACCCTGTTCGTCGGCTCGCTCGTCATGATGTTCTACAACAACGTGATCATGACGCTCACCGCGATCGGCGTGAGCGTGGTCGGCCTGCTGCTCATGCTGATCATCATGAAGGCGTCGCAGAAGTACTTCACGCTGCAGCAGCTCGCGCTCGGCGAGGTCAACGGCCACGTGGAGGAGATGTACGCGGGTCACACGATCGTCAAGGCATACTCCGGTGAGGATGCGTCGATCGCGCAGTTCGAGAAGTACAACGACCGTCTGTACGTGTCCGGCTGGAAATCGCAGTTCCTGTCCGGACTCATGATGCCGCTCATGCAGTTCATCGGCAACATCGGCTACGTGGCCGTGTGCGTGGTGGGTGCCGCGCTCGCCATGAACGGCGACATCGAGTTCGGCGTGATCGTGGCGTTCATGATGTACATCCGCCTCTACACGCAGCCGCTCTCCCAGTTCGCGCAGGCGTTCCAGAACCTGCAGCGCTGCGCCGCCGCATCCGAGCGCGTGTTCGGCTTCCTTGAGGAGCCTGAAATGAGCGACGAGACCGCGCTCGCCGGTCGTCACATCACCGACGAGGCCGGTGACGCCAACGGCCTGCGCGGCGACGTGGAATTCGACCACGTAAGCTTCGGCTACAAGCCCGGCGAACTCGTGATCCACGACTTCAGCGCCAGCGTGAAGGCAGGCCAGAAGGTGGCGATCGTGGGCCCGACCGGCGCCGGCAAGACCACCATGGTCAACCTGCTCATGCGCTTCTACGATCTCAACGGCGGCGACATCCGCATCGACGGCGTGTCCACCTCGTCCGTGCCGCGCAGTGAAGTGCACGACCAGTTCGCCATGGTCCTGCAGGACACGTGGACGTTCGAGGGCACGATCCGCGAGAACATCGTGTACTCCAAGCAGGGCGTGACCGACGAACAGGTGCGCGAGGCGTGCCGCGCCGTGGGCCTCGACCGGTTCATCAACTCGCTGCCCGACGGCTACGACACCGTGCTCAACGACAACACCAGCCTGTCCGCGGGACAGAAGCAGCTGCTCACCATCGCACGAGCCATGATTCAGGATGCGCCCATCCTGATCCTCGACGAGGCGACCAGCTCCGTGGACACGCGAACCGAGGAGCTGATCCAGAAGGCCATGGACCAGCTGACCGTGGGACGCACGAGCTTCGTGATCGCGCACCGGCTGTCCACGATCAAGAACGCCGACATGATCCTCGTGATGAAGGACGGCGACATCATCGAACGTGGTACGCACGACGAGCTACTCGCCGCCGGCGGATTCTACGCCGACCTGTACAACAGCCAGTTCGCCACCCTCGCCGCGTAAACGCGCACGTCGGTGTGCATGGTGCCGACGCGTAGTCCGTGCCGGCGTGCGCACGGTGCGCCACGGATTTGCCGGTCGATGTCGAATGAACGACGTCGGCCGGCAATGCCGTTTCGGATCCCCGGCGACATGCTGGAAACATTGGGGATACCCTGAACGGCTTCGAACGGCTAAGGTGTTGCCTTGAGAGACGATCGTGATGGAGAAGTGGCACGGTGCGTGCCGCAAGGTGCCGCGGGGCATCGGGGGAACGCACAACGCGTGAGCAACCGCCGAGCAGTTGAAAGGGGACTCATATGGCGCAGTTGGCAGGATTCGAGACACCGCGATTGGGTATGGGAACGATGGCTCTCGCCATCGAGGGGCGGCCGACCGATCGCGCCGAGGCGATCGATACGATTCATGCCGCGCTCGACGAAGGCGTGCGCTACCTCGACACCGCATGGTCGTACTATCTGCCAAGCCGTCCCGGCACCGGCGAGCCGGAGGATCTCGGCTACGGCGAACAACTCGTGTATGACGCATTGCGCACGTGGGATGGGCCGCGTGACGAGGTGCTGGTCGCCACCAAGACCGGATGGCTGCGCACGCTGTCCGCTCCGGTCGCCGTTGAGACTGTTGCGGATGGGGAAATGCTGGGGAACAATGCCGGCTCCGATTCCGATGCCGATCAGAATCGTGCCGTCATCGCCGATCGGACCGGCGCGGTCAGCGGCAACGCCTTCGGCGAATACGGATGGCAGGCCGACGCCCGACCGGAGACCATCATCCTTCAGGCCAAGGAATCGGCGCTGCGACTCGGCGTCGACACGTTGAGCCTGCTGTATTCGCACTGCAACGATCCGCAGGTGCCGTACGACGAGCAGATGGGGGCGTTCCGGCAGCTTGTGGACGAGGGCGTGGTGCGCTACGTGGGCATCTCCCGAGTGAACGCCGACGACATCGAAACCGCGAACGCGATTCTGGAAGACGCGTTCATCGCCGTGCAGAACCAGTTCTCCCCGTCATATCCCGACCCGGATCACACGCTGGAATACTGCGAGCAGTTGGGGTTGGCGTTCGTCTGCTGGTCTCCGCTCGGAGGATTCCTCGACAAGGTGGATCAGCGTCGATACGACGCATTCCGCACGGTCGCCGCTGTGCACGACTGCTCATATCAGCGTGTGGTACTGGCGTGGGAGCTGGCCCAGTACGATCAGCTGTTCACAATCCCCAGCGCCCGCAACCCGCACGAAATCAAGGATTCGTTCGCCGCGACCCGCCTCGTGCTCACCCCCGACGAACTGCGCTTCCTCAACGCCTCCGTGAGTCGGTGAGATTGCTTCTTCTACGGACGCTGGGATGGCTTAGAGCTCGATGACCACGCCGGTATTGTATTCGATAGCGCGGCGTGCGTAGTCATCGAGTTTGCGGTAGATCTCTGCCAATCGTGGTGTGATCGGCTGTGTGAGACGGGCCTCAATCCAGCCTGCCAGCAACCGACATTGCGTGGCGTCGAGAAAATCCACATCATACGGACCAAGTAATGCATCGCATAGATTGTTGACAGGGTCCACGAGATCGGCGTCCATCAGATCGCGATCGGCGTCCGCCGTCATACGAAAGATCTCAACCTGTGATGGAGGGCATCCGATTCTTTGGGGGATTCTGTGCCAGAACTTGACATTGTCGAAATTATGAAACAGAGCGAACATCATGATCGCATATCCTTCCTCTTGAGGATTTTAAAATGTGTTTCCGGATCATCGCCGGGTGTTCCATCAAGTTTGACGAACTGACTGGTACGTCGGTCGACGATACGTAGGTATCCGGCGATCATGTCTGCTAAAACAATGTAGTCCTTGCCAACATATTTATATTTATAGCCTTTCTTTTTTCCGGTGGATCCTGGGGCGAATTGTTGGATAATATCATTGAGATTGACCGAGAGTCTGCCCCAATCATCGTTATACTTGGCTTCGCGTTCCTTAGCCTTGCGGTACCGTTCCTGTTCAGTTGGTGATTTGGGGACGACATCTTTGATATAGTGCTTCGATGCTGCCGAATACGCGGTTTTCGTGTCGGACATGAAAACTCCTTATAGTGCATCCGAATCGAATTTTGGATAATGACAATTTGTAGAATATTTCCTAACAATGCCACATAAGTAAACTGCGGTATGAGGGATGTGCGAATCCTTGTGAGGGTACTACTGGTTAGCTCCGACTCATGATGAGCGTCTTTGTTGTCATTTGTTCAATTTGCACTCCAGTTCTGTCCGTAAAGAGAAAGAGTCTGCCTTGTACAATGTGTGAACATCGTCATATCGCCGATAAGGAATTTCGGCGGAATCCAGCTGCTGCTCCATGATAAGGTCCTCCTTGCCATAGAGCATGACCGCGGATGGTCTAAGCGTATGAAGCTTGACTGAATATGAGATATCTCCTTGTTGTGTCGGGGAACAACCAAGCGTGCTAGAAGCACACATGACATTTGCCGGTATGTTGAGAAGACACGCAAGAGTTGATGGCAAACCAATACGTAGATTCTGTGCAATTCTGATGCCGTTGACTGCGAGAATGGCATTGAATAATTGGTTAAGAAGGATGGTTGTTCGTTGCCACTCAATATCCATGTCCTCCGTAACGGTGACGTCTGAGCCAATGATGCCCATGAATGGCCGATAATTATCGATCTCATCTAGTGCGTGTTCGAGACGCGGATAGATGAGTCCGTCTGCACAGTAGAAGCACAATACGGTATTCGACGGATTCTTTACGAGCGTGGATTTGCGTTCCTTATACGTCACGATTACGTCTGGCCATTCTTTTAAATACCATTCGCGTCGCAGGTGAGGAAAGCCTTGACTGTCAAAGTTAACCCCTTGCTGTTCGAGGTAATGTTGATACTGTTCAATCAATTTCAAGATATCTACCAGCGTATGGATCATGAGACCGACTTTCGATTTGGTGGTTGCATCAATGTCACTGCAGTGTCTGGGACTAAGTCTTCCAACAAGCGGAGTGCCTGACGTATTCGATGTTGGAAGAACTTGTTAGCTATGCTCCCGTAAAACTCAGGTTTGTAATCACAGATGATGGCGATTGCAGTAACATTCAATAATTGTCGAGCAAGTGAATCGACTGCTGTCTGAGAGCTCAGTGAAAGCAGTTCGGTGAGGCTGATGCAACGGTGCTTACCGTTGTAATCGAATAAGCATTCTGGATGGCCGACCTTCAAATAAAATGGGTTATAAGCAACTGACTCTAGTGCTGAAATAGATTCTGGTCGATGATCCCAGAATACGCCGGGAAGACGGTATGATTTTTTCATTGATCATCTCCTGAAAATTAATGACTATATTGATGTCGTAGTTCTTGAATTTCTCGTTAATCTCCACCAGTTACAGCGTTACTGGTCACTGACAAGGTGGAATTCAGACCAGTTCATAAGAATCCGACGCTGTCTAGTATTGAGAAGTAGTGTCACTGTGATCTGGCGCAATGCCATATGCGCGTCTTTCTATGCCGGTGAAATCGATGTTCACTGGATTGTGGTTGCATCCATGTATGCAGTTTGCTTCAATGCGATAATATGGAACCGCCTTTCACGATGTACGATAATTAAATCGGGGATATAAAATGCGCTCATTCTCATGATGCTGGGAGATTTACAGTGTTCTCAGAGTGTTCTCGTGTATTCATTTGCTTATAATTGAAGGCATCTTTCCTCTGAAGTTCTTCCCTTTGCACGTTCTCCAAGTAACAGTCCTTGCATATAAAGATCGATGATGCTGTCATCAATTTGCTTATCATTGATGCGATGATTCTGCCATTTCATATAAGCGTTGAATGCATAGCCGGCACATTCGTTTGAAAGGCCGAATTGATCGGCTACTTCAGCAGCTGATCTCAGTCCTTTGCAATAGATGAGAGCTGGAGGAGCAATTGCATATCGTGCCCACAAATTGGCTTGTCGCTCAGCAAGTTCGCTATCTTCTTTATGACCAAGAAAGCAGTGGGCTGCCTCATGTGCGACAGTGAAGCGGATTCGGCCTTGTGACTCATAATCGTTATAAAACGCTAGTTTAGTGGTGTTCTTTCTCCCCTCGAGGGCGATCGACATGCCACTGGGACAGGCGCTCAGTGTCATTAAATCGTTGAGATTCCAAATATTGAGACCTATAGAGTAGGGGATTGCTTGGATGCCATCTGATGCTAGAAGTTCCAGCGGATCGACGGGGATGCGGATGAATCCCAGTTGTCTGTAAGCTTTCACTACATTCTGTTTTAGTTCGCAGTACATCTGATCATCGAGTTTGATCATTGCGCTCCTCTCGCGCTTTGAGCAGAGTTGTTATGAGTTCAGATACCTCGGCTTCGCTGAGCTCGCCTCCATGTCGAGCGCAATATTCCTTGACGAAGCCGAACGGTGTGACGATCGTTGGTTCGGGCTTACCCAAGAGATTGGCAGAGGTGGTATGCAATGCTGTCGCGATGTTTGCTAGAACGTTAGCGTTGGGTTCCTGCGTTCCGGACAAGTACTTCGATATGCTCGACTGAGATGTGCCCGCATACGCTGCGAGCTTTGCTTGTGTTATGCCGTATTTTGTCATCAGTGCTCTCATTCTTTCTCCCAGTTGCTCCGTCATGCGGTCTCCTTGCTGATATTTTGTTTCCGAATAACAGCATACACCAATTATTCGAAAATGAATAATCGCATGTGCTTGTATCCTGCTGCTATGTAGAGATAGATTGCGGCCATGAGTATTGCCGGCGTGCTTGGCCTCCGACCCCCGTTCGTGTGTGGCGGGGAGGGGGTTGCGGGTGATCGAGCGGATATGGGACGATGGATACGACGGACTGATTGGCTCCGTTGATGCATGAACGATGCCGTGTGCGCTTCCGATAGGGGTTTGGGTTGGATCCGCGTGGATGACGGCGACGCATGCCTCTGACAATGACGCCGAAAGGGGAGCGCCATGAACGCAATGTGGAACAAGGTTGGATGGAATGGGGCCGGAGTCCGCTCCGGTCGCGATCGCAGGTTTGCCGTGGTGATGGCGGCGCTCGCCGCCGTGCTGCTGCTGTTCGGATTGTCCGCGTGCGGCAGCTCCTCCGACGATGACGCTCCGGCGGATTCGCCGAGCCAGTCGTCGACCAGCGGTTCGAATGGTTCCGGTGGTTCCGATGCGGGTAATTCCGGAAACTCCGGCAATGCCGGCAATAGTCAGTCCAATACCGGAGACGACGATGCTGACGATCGTAACGACGATCAGGACGATCAGAATGACGACGCCGATGACCAGAACGATGATCAGGACGATCAGGACGATCAGGACGATCAGAATGACGACGCTGACGATCAGAATGATGATCAGGATGATGATCAGGATGACGATAGAGACGACAACTGACCCTGATACGAAACCCTGATATAGGAACCTGATACAACGGCGATGGCTGGCGGTAATTCGCCGGTCATCTCGTTTTGTGGCCCTTCCGCCATCGTGGTCTTTTCACTTCATGAAGAACCGTCCCGGAAAACCGGGGGATTTGGCGACCACGCGGTCGGCGGTGACGAGCGCGCACTGGAAATTGAATGATTCGGCGAGCGCGGCCGCCGACGTGACGAACAAGGCGGTTGCCAATCCGTCCGCGACCATGGTCGGATACGATTCGTGGGCGCTGACGTCGTTGTTGTTGCCATTGAGCATCACCCACGAGGCGCGTACCTCGTCTGCGGGAAGCCCGTCGATCGCGTTGAGCAGATGATGGGCTTCGCGCAGAGCCTCGGAGGTTCCGCGTACTGGCCAGTGTCGGCGACTGGGGGCCGATGCGCATAGCGAGGCGTTCGTGAGTGCGAGAACACCGATGGCCCGCGTGGTGTCGTCCGGGTCTTCCAATGCGATGCGGGCGGGGCGCTCGCCGAAGTCGGACTTCCGATCGTCGGCGTGATGTTCGTTTTCGGGCAATGCATCATGTACGCGTATTCTCAGGTCGCCGCCGGCATCAATCACATAACGCAGTGGGCTGCCGGTTTCACGGGCGTACTGCTCCAGCATGTCGCCGAGCAGATCCACCATGAGTCCTTTGCCCGCGGCCCCGAAATCCAGCCGCACCGGACCGGTGGTGATCAGCGTGGTGCCGTCGCGCCGCACCGAATTCCATGTGGCGCGCCCGTGCTCCCTGCCAAGGTGTGCGAACGCTTCGGATTCCATGCGAAACGTCAGATTCGCGTCATAGCCCAGTCGCGCAAGGTCCTCGCCCACGCACGGGTCGATCGCGCCCTGCGAGGCCGCATACAGCCGGTCATGGAACTCGAACAGGGGACGCGCGAAGCCAGGGAATTCGAATCGTCCCCCATGTACGGCCCGGGCCATATCCGCAACGATCGAATCATCTCGGAACCGCGACAATGCCCGCTCGAACTCCTTGATGCGCGCCGCCATGCGTTCGCGCAGCTCGGAGGGGACGCCTCTCGACGTGGTGACGACTATTCCGCCGCCCAGAGCTTTGGAAAAGGCGATCGAGTGATTCATGGGTTCGATGGTAGTCCCCATAGTGCGGTGAGTCGTCATGCTTTCACTTCCGCTCTCCCTCTCTATGCCGTGTCTGTGTTCCCTTTTGGTTGAAAACTTGCGATTGAGCTCTTGGGGGTGTGTGGTTTTGTGAATGGCTCGGGACGCGGTGACGCACAACTCGAAGGTATGAAAAACGGTGCCGCGGAATTCCAACGATCGTATTTGGGTATCTTCGAGTTGTGTGATTTCAACTATTGAGACAAGCCCTTGAGTTGTGCCAGTTTTTCCTCCAAATGAACAAAACATAGTGCGCACAACGGTTTATGAGCGCTCACATACGTGCAACTCATCCAGAACGGTGGCCAATATCATCCACTGTGAAAATGTCAAGACTTTCTTTTTCCCCAAAGTGGTTCTAAGTTTCCGTAACGGTTCATGGAAATGCTATGGAAGCCTTGGAAACATTGGTTTTCCTAACGTGCTTCCCTAGTGGCTGGAATTGAGAGGAATTATGCGTTCACTAAGCACCATACTTGTACGCTATGAGCGAAATGCCGAAATCGGCGGCTCGGCCCGTGGCGTCGCCCGCGTCTTCGCGGCCATGATCATGGCGGTGCTTATGGTGGCGACCCTGTTCGCCGCGCCGAACGCCGCCATGGCCGCCTCCGGTTCGGACGGCGTGCCCACCAAGGCATCGTTCGACTACACCACATGGACCCAGATCTCCGACAAGATCGCCGAACAGCTCAACGAAGGCTCCTCCGACTACAAGAACGGCGACCACTCCGGTGCCGCATCCGCCTTCAACTCGGCGTACAGTATCACCTACGTGTCCACCAACTTCTCGCAGGCCACAATCGACAAGCTCGGTCAGGAGAAGTTCCAGTCCCAGCAGCAGCAGTTCAACTCGCTCAAGTCCCTGGCCTACCAGCAGGGCAAGGAAGGCGACATCGATTCCGGCATTGCTGCGCTCACCGCCGACGTGGCCGACACCGCCACCCAGCTTGACAACGCCTCAGACCTGCTCAAGCCGCAGGAATACTACACGGCCCGCGCCGAGAAGACCAACGCCCAGCGCAAGACGCTCGAGGCCAACAAGGTCAACAAGAACACCGGCAAAGGCAACCGCTCCTGGACCGATGTGGCCAACGAAATGACCCCGATCCTCGACAAGGCCCTCGCCGCGGCCAAGGCCGGCGACGGCCGCAAGGGCTCCGACCTCGTCAACAACGCTTACTACCAGTACTACGAGAAGCTCGGCTTCGAAAAGAACGTAATGAACGCCATCGGAGGCGACCTCGTCTCCAAGGTGGAATCCACCTTCAAGGAGGCCCGCAAGGCCATGGTCGCCGGTGAAGACGCCACCCAGCACATCACCAGCCTCAAGTCCATGCTGGTGGAGGATGCCGGCAAGCTCGACGGCGGTGCCGCAGACAACGTCAACGGTTTCACCAAGTTCATCACCAGCTCGGTCGGTCAGGCGTTCCTGATCCTTATCCGTGAGGGTCTTGAGGCGCTGCTCGTGGTGGCCGCCATCATCGCCTACCTGATCAAGTCGGAGAACAAGCGCTTCGTCAAGTGGATTTACCTTGGTGTGGTGGCCGGTCTGGCTGGCTCCGGCATCATCGCCGTGCTCTTCGGCCTGCTCTTCGGCGGCAGCGGCCCGATCCAGGAGATCATGGAAGGCGTATGCGCCCTGATCGCCATGGGCATGCTGCTGTGGACCAGCAACTGGATGCTCAACAAGTCCAGCGTCGAAGCATGGAACACGTACATCAAGAACAAGACCGAATCCGCCGTGGCATCCGCCAATGCGGTGGCAGCCACCAGCACGAAGACCACGATGGGCACCATCGTGTCGCTTGCCATGCTGAGCTTCCTCGCCGTGTTCCGTGAGGGTGCCGAAACCGTGATCTTCTACGAGTCGATCTATTCGATGAGCCAGGATTCACGCGGTATGTGGATCGGCGGTATCGCGGCGGCGGTCGTGCTCGTGATTGTGTTTCTGATCATCCGCTTCACCTCCGTGAAGATTCCGATCGGCCCGTTCTTCCTGGTCACATCCATCCTGATGTCCATCCTCGTGGTCGTCTTCGCCGGCGGCGGCGTGCATGCACTGATTGAGGGTGACGCCCTGAGCGGCATGTACCTCAACGGCGTGCCTACCAATGACTGGCTCGGCTTCTACCCGTACGTGGAGACCATCGTGGCCCAGGCACTTGCCGCGGTCGCCGTGATCGTCCTGTTCGTGGTCGGCTTCATGAAGCAGCGTAAGGTCAAGGCCCAGCTCAAGGCATCTGCCGGAGCCGGAGCTGAAACCGGAACCGGAACCAAGTGACCAACTCGTGCCGGTGATACAACCGATCGCCGGCGGACAGCCAAACACAAATACAAGTTTTTTCCAAAATCACAACAGAAAAGGAAAAGAGAAATGATGAAGAACAAGATCAAGGCTCTGCTGGCCGTCGTGGCCGCTGGTGCCATGGCGTTCTCGCTCGCCGCATGCGGCAACTCCAACGCCTCTTCCGACTCCTCCGCCAAGAGCTCCAGCAGCTCCGAGACCACCGAGGCCAAGAGCACCGACGGTGGCGCCGGTTTCGAGGAGATTCCGATCGGTGACGATCAGGAGGTCGGCCCGCTGAACGTGGCCGCCGTGTACTTCCAGCCCGTCGACATGTACCCCGAAGGCCAGGGCCTGAGCGCCGCCGAGGCCAACCTGCACCTCGAGGCAGACATCCACGCTCTGAAGAACAACGAGCTGGGCTACGCCGAAGGCGAGTTCATCCCGAAGCTGACCGTGGACTACAAGATCGAGGACAAGAACGATCCGAACAACGTGCAGCAGGGTACGTTCATGGAAATGAACGCCGATGACGGCCCGCACTACGGCGCCAACCTGAAGCTCGACAAGGATGGCGAGTACAAGCTCACCTTCACCATCCACTCCCCGCAGGAGAACGGCTGGACCCTGCACGTGGATCCCGAGACCGGTGTGAAGGGCCGCTTCTGGACCGAGCCGCTGACCGCCTCCTTCGATTGGGACTACACCGTCCACCAGTGGTGATCTCCCACTGACTCCCATCTGACGTTGGTCGATACTGGGACATCCCAATTCCGATATCTGGAGGTCGGGCAATCGGTGGCGGATTTCGAAGCGTATGCTTCGACGTCGTAAGACCACCGGTCCGGTTGCTCCGGACGGCTCCTGCCAATGGGAGCGGGAACTTACACCAAGGGCATTCCGCCGATTCGCTCCCCACGAGGGAGGTGAATCGCCGGAATGCCCTCTACGCGTTTTGGGATGGAAATCAAAACCACACAACAGAACACCACGAACACCACAACGTGGTAACTACGGAAAGGCTGATGAATGCTTGGACAATACGTGCAGGCGTTGCCGGGTATGCTCTCGCCATGCCTGCTGGTCATGGTGATGAGCGTGCTGCTCACCGTGGGTGAGGGGCGCGACAAACCGAAAAGCGCAAACTGGCGTCTCATCGGCCTGATCGTGGGTCTGCTGGGCGCACTCGTATTCGCAACGCTGCGAGGCACCGCCATCATCGACCGGCGTTCCACGGTGAACCTGCCGGCGCTCATCCTCGCGGTCGTATTCGACGTGGCGATGATCGCGGTCGTGATCACCGCGCATCGTCTCACCAAGAACTGGCATGATCATCCGGTGGCACTGCATCTGGGCAACTTCGCCGCAGCCGCCGGCATCGCATGCACCACGTTCTACATCACTCCCGACGTGATCCTGCAGTTGACGAACTTCGTGGAGACCGGCAAGTCGCCGTTCACATCCGAAATGCTGTTGCGCGCGCTCGGCTTCCTGCTCGGCGTGGGCACGGCTGTGGTCACGGCGGCCATCTTCCGTACCATGCGTTCCACTGCGGTGCGCATGTCATTCACCGCGGCGGCCCTGCTACTGGTCGTGCTGATCCTCATCCGACACCTGACCGATCTGTTCTCGCTGATGATGAACATGCTCATTCTGGTGCTGCACGGTCCGGCGTTCCGTACGCTCATCTTCTTCCATAATCACGAGATCCAGTTCACGCTCGCGCAGGCACTCGTGTTCGTCATTCCGATGGTCGCCTCGCTGATCGCCGGATTCAAAATGCCTCGGACCGGCGCGAACGAGGCCATCGCCCGCTCGCATATCGCGTTCAAACGTCGCGCGCTGGCGGCCAGCGTGTGGAGCCTCGTCGCCATGATCGGCGTGACCGTGGCGCTCACGGTCGGCGTGTACGAGAACAACAAGGTGCCGGAGCTCTCGCCGCCGGAACCGTATTCGCTGAGCAAGGGCGTCGCCACGATCAACTTCTCCCAGGTGGAGGACGGCCATCTGCACCGCTTCGAATACAAGGCGAAGGACGGCACGACCATGCGCTTCATCATCATCAAGAAGAACGGTGGCGCGTATGGCATCGGTCTGGATGCCTGCGAGACGTGCGGCGACGCCGGCTACTACGAGGAGAACGGCAAGATCATCTGCAAACGCTGCGATGTGGCGATCAACCTCGCCACCATCGGATTCAAGGGCGGTTGCAACCCGATTCCGTTCAACTACAAGATCGGCAACGGCAAGATCACCATCCAGACGGCGGATCTTGACGCGCTGTCACAGCACTTCAAGTAAGGGGAGGTGAAGCGTGTTCTTTCTTCGTATGATTTTCCGGTCGTTCAGCCGGCAGCTCAAACGTCGTCTGCTCATCGCCGTCACCGTATGTCTGTCGGCCACGGTGAGTGTGGCCATGCTTGGCGTGGTATTCGACGTGGGCGACAAGCTCAACGCCGAACTGTCGACGTACGGTTCGAACATCACCGTGCAGCCGAAGTCCGACGCCGTGATCTCCGATTTGTATTCCACGGATGATACGGCGGGAGCGGCCGGCACATCCGATTCGTCGGGTGCATCCGCCACAACAAGCGATCCGACGTCATTCCTCAAGGAATCCGACGCCAAGAACATCAAGACGATCTTCTGGGCGTTCAACATCACCAACTTCGCGCCGCAGCTCAACATCCACGCGAACGTGGAAGGACCGGACGCGAACGGCCACAATCAGACCACCATCCCGATCGTGGGCACGTGGTTCAACAAGACGCTCAAACTCGACACCGGCGAATCCACCGTGGTGGGCGTGCAAGGCATGCGCTCATGGTGGACCGTGCAGGGTGCCTGGCCCAAGGACGATTCCACACAGGCCATGATCGGCGTGAATCTGGCCGACAAGCTTGGCGTGAAGATCGGCGATTCGCTCGTGCTGGACAAGGCCACCGCGTCCGGCAAGAACAACGTGCAGAAGGTGACGATCGTCGGCACGTACGATTCCGGCGATGACGCGGCGAACTCGCTGTACATGGCGAGTTCGGTCGCGCAGTCGCTGGCTGATCTGCCTGATTCCGTCGACAAGATCGAGGTCAAGGCGCTGACCACGCCGGAGAACGATCTGGCGCGCAAGGCCGCCAAGAATCCGGCCGCGCTCACGTCCGAGGAATGGGAGACCTGGTACTGCACCGCGTACGCGAGCTCCATCGCCTACCAGATCGAGGAGGTCATCCCCGGTGCGGTGGCCAAGCAGGTGCGTCAGGTGGCCGCGCTGCAGGGTGATGTGATGAACAAGACCCGTGCCGTGATGATCCTCATGACCGCGTTGAGCTTGATCGCCGCCGCCATCGCCGTGGCGAATCTGATGGCCGCGTCGATCGGCGAGCGCGGTTCGGAACTGGCTCTGCTCAAGGCCATCGGCGCTACGGATGGTGCGGTGTCCCGTCTGATGCTGGCCGAAACGGCGGTGATCTCGCTTGTGGGCGCGATCATCGGTGCCGGTCTCGGCTCGGGTGTGGCGCAGATCGTGGGACAGGTGGTGTTCGGTTCGGGCATCACCATGCGTCCCATGGTGTTCGTGCTGGTGTTCGTGCTGCTGGCCATTACGATTCTCATCGCCTCGGTGTCGTCGATTCGTTCGATTCTGAGGCTGCGTCCCGCGGAGGTGCTGCATGGCCGCTGATAGCAAGAGTGATCGCAAGAGTGAGGGCAAGACCGTGAATAGCGAATCCGGACGTTCGATGACGAATCGGCGTATGTTTTTCGCCATGATCTTCGGTGCGGTATTCCGTCGTCGTTCGCGTGCCGTGATGGCTGTCGTCTCGTCGATGGTGGGCGCGGCCACACTGTTCTGCCTGGCCGCCGTGTGTTTGGTGGTGCCGCAGCAGATGAGTGCGGAGATGCGCGCGTATGGCGCGAATCTGATCGTCACTCCGAATGAGACATCAAGCGCCGCCGGACTGAGTGCCGAAACGGTCGCGAACGTGGAGAAAACGGTCACGGCCGACGGTGCCGCCAAGTCCGCCACCTATCGGTACGAGACGGTGCGTATCAATTCGGCACCGTACGTGCTTGGTGGCATTGACGTGAATCAGGTCCGTGACCTCAACCGGCATTGGGTGGTCGACGGCAAGTGGCCCAGCGAGGGTCGCGTGCTGGTGGGCCGTGATGTGGCCGATGCGATGGGTCTGGAGATCGGTTCGGCGATCAAGATCGCGTATCGTGAGTCGGATAATGCGGCATCGTCGTCCGATTCCGGCACGACGAGTGGCACCGCATCCGGCGATTCGGGTACGTCGGGCACATCGGGCACGACCGCCGGCACCACGTCCGCCGAAACGCAGGCGCAGTCCACCGGCCAGTCCACACGCGACGGCCGTGTGTCCTCCGATATTCTCAACACCGACGGCACCGAATTCCGCGTGGCCGGCATTGTCGACACCGGTGGCAGTGAGGATGAGATCGTATACGCCACGAACGATGACCTGACCAAACTGGCCGGCGAGCGCGGCAGCGACGTGATCGAATTCTCGTCCGAAGCGTCCGCCGATCAGCTCACCCAACTGGTCAACACGATCAACAAGAACACGACGCTTGGCGTGAAAGCGCAGCAGGTCAGCAAGATCACCTCGTCGAACACGCGCATCATCACCATGCTGCAGACGCTGTTCTGGCTGGTGTCGGTGGTGGTGCTGGTGTTGACGCTGGTGGGCGTGAGCACGACCATGGCGTCGATCGTCTCGCAGCGGCGCAATGAGATCGGTCTGCGCAAGGCGTTGGGCGCGAGTTCCGCGTCGATCGGTGCCGAATTCTACGTGGAGTCGGCGCTCTACGGTCTGCTTGGCGGCGTGATCGGCACGGGCATCGGCTACGTGTTCGCACGCGTGCTGTGCCAGACCGTGTTCGATCGGTCGTTGGAATTCAACTGGCTGCTCGGACTGGCCTCGGTCGTGCTGAGCGTACTGATCGCCGTGGTCGCGTCGATCGTGCCGGTCCGCCGTGCATCCCGTATCGACCCCGCCATCGTGTTGCGAGAAGAATAACCGGAAAACCCCTGTCTCAAGACCTCATCCAAAGACCTCATCCAAAGGATTGCCAATGCTTCTTGAACTTGATCACATTTCCAAGATCTACGGATCGTTGCACGCCGTGGACGATCTGTCCCTCACCGTGCCGGAGGGCGAATGGCTCGCCATCGTCGGCTCGTCCGGCTCCGGCAAGACCACGCTGATGAACATGATCGGCTGCATGGACACCCCGAGCAAGGGCTCCGTTTCGCTGGAAGGCCGCAAGCTTGAGGACCTCAACGCCACCCAGCTGGCCGACGTGCGCAAGAACCTCATCGGCCTGGTGTTCCAGAAGTTCTATCTGGTACCGCATCTGACCGCCGTTGAAAACGTGATGGTCGCCCAGTACTACCATTCCGTCGTCGACGAGAAGGAGGCGCTCGCCGCGCTCGACCGCGTGGGACTCAAGGACCGCGCTCACCATCTGCCCAGCCAGCTCTCCGGCGGTGAGCAGCAGCGCGTGTGCATCGCGCGTGCGCTCATCAATTGCCCGAAGCTGATTCTTGCCGACGAGCCGACCGGTAATCTGGATGAGAAGAATGAAAAGATCGTGCTCGACCTGTTCCGTCAGCTGCACAAGCAGGGCACCACGATCATCGTCGTGACGCATGACGCACTGGTCGCCAGCTGCGCCGAACGCGAGATCATGCTCAACCACGGCGTGCTCGTGGGGGAGAAGTGGAACGACGACGACGCCCGCGCCAAGTACGAGGCGGCCGGCGGCAAGCCCGCGTCCACTGGCAGCACGGCCGAAGGCGCGCAGACCGGCGAGACCGCGATTGGATTCGCCGACCCCACCAAGGCGGCCAAAACCGGCGGTGAGTGATCGGCCGGCGGTGGGTGACTGACTGGTAGTGAGTGACCGGTCGGATGAAACGAAAGGATTTGCAATGACCAACAAGACCATGAAGACCGCGGCCGGCGCGCTCGCCGGTCTGGTGGTCGTCGGCGCGCTGCTCGGCGGATGCGGCAGCCCCAAGTCCAAGGCCGTGCCGATGAATGACGAATACGCCGGCAATTCAGGCGAATCGTCCGCCGCTCCGACGGAGGGCTCGGCTTCCTCGGACGGTTCGTCGGCATCCCCGTCCACGTCGACGGATCCATCCAAGGACACCGGCAACTACAAGGATGGCACGTACTCGGTCAAGGGCGTATACGGGCCGGTCAACGAGGACAGCATCGACGTCACGCTGACAATCGCCAACGGTTCGATCACCGACGTGCAGGTGGTCGGTCACCCGCTCACCAGCATTTCCAAAACGCATCAGGACGACTTCATCAAGGCCATTCCCGGCGTGGTGGACGGCAAGGAGCTCAAGGGGCTCAAGATCGACAACGTGGCCGGCGCCAGCTGGACGTCCGACGCGTTCAACTCCGCGCTTGAACTGGTACGCGAACAGGCGTCGCAGTGAGGTCGGCTGGTCGGCTAGCCGACTCGGCCGTTTACTGTAACGCCTGTGCCTATCCGTTCGGTGTCATCCGACATAGGCCGAGCCGTCGCCGGTTTCGATCTTGGGCATGTTGACGGTCGGGTCGGTTTCGCCATTGCCGAGCGCGTCGACGAACTTTTTGATGCTCGGCGACTGCGTGCCCGACGGATAGTACGTCATCGTCTCGTTGTTCGACAGGGTCCACGTGATCGTGCCGTCGCCGTTCTCCTTGTAGGAGTTGGTCGTATACGAGTAGGCACCGCTGGAACCGCTGGGGGTGCCGGCGTCCTGCATGCTGATGCTGCAGTCGGAGTTCACGGTGAGCTGCATGCTGCCCTGCCACATGCCGTAGTTGCCGGCGATGTTCTGGCACCGGGTCTTGTCGTCGGCCGCCTGCTTGGCCTTGACCGACGCATTCACCTTATCCATGGCGGTTTCCAACGTTTCCGCGGCCTTGTTCAACGACGACGCGGTGATCTTGGACGTGTCCGAGTCGGTGGTGAGGCTCTGCAGCATCGTGTTCGCGTCGCTGATGGCTTGCTGGAGCGCGGTGAGCGTGCTTTCATCGGTCACGTTGCCGGTGGCCGACGTCATGAGTTTCTTGGCCTTGCTGAGCGTGGACTCCAGTGCGCTCTTCGCGTCGGCCAGCGTTTTGTTGGCCTTGCTGCTCTTGAGCGTGGTCACCGCGTTGTCGATTTTCGATGCGAGCGTGAGGTTGGTTTTGGCCAGTGCCTTGAACTTGTCGGCGCTGCTGTTGAGCTCCGCCGTGGTGCGATCGGCGTTGCACGATTCCGACGAGCCGTCGTCCGTGGTGGTGTTCACCAGATTGTTCAGCCCGGTAAGGTCGTTCTGATCGTTCACCTCGTCGTATTGCGTGCCGCTGACCGCCTGCTTGCCCTTGGTGACCGAGCTCGACAGTGTGGTCGCCGACTTGTCGAATTCGGACTGCGCGTTGGTGCAGGCGCTAAGCGCGGTCTGATGCTGCTGGTTCGTCCACCAGAAGTATCCGCCGCCGCCCGCCGCGATCGCGATCACGCAGATCACCGCCGCCACGATCGCAGCGACGCGCCTGCCCTTGCCTTTGCGCTTGGGCTTGGGTGCGTTGGATGGGTTCTGGCCGGCTGGACCTTGCAGGCCGTTGGGGCCGTTCGGCGTGGGTAGTCCCGGGACGCTGGCACTGGAGCTAGGGGCGGCCGCGGCGTTCGCGTTGCCATACCCGGGGTACGCGGGATATGTGCCGGGCTGGTTGGGCTGACCGTATTGATTGGCTTGGCCGTACTGGTTGGGCTGACCGTATTGATTGGCTTGGCCGTACTGGTTGGGCTGGCCGTACTGCTGATACTGCTGTTCGCCGTACTGGTATGTTCCCGCGCCCGGTGCGAACGACGTCGGTGCCGCCCCGCCCTGAGGCTGATAGATGGCGGTCTCCGCTGCGGCATCGCCGGAACGATCACCGCCCGCGCGGTCCGAACGATCGGACATGGGAAACAGATCATCGTCTTCGTCGTCGGGCACGGCGAACTGTGCGAGTTCGTCAAGCGCCGACTCCGGTTTGGCCTGTGCGGAACCGGTCGGTGCGAGGATCGACCGGCGTGTGGACGATTGCACGGTCGGCTGCGAGGGATCCGATTCCGGCTGTGCGATTGACGACGCTGCGGACCGCGCAACACGACCGGTGGGCTGAATCGCCTGCGGTTGCACCGGCTGCTGGTCCGCCGGCTCATTCGCCGCCGTGGCAGGATTGCCCAGCACTGTCGTGCTGTCCGCTGACGGTTTCGGTGCCGGGGTGTTCACCGGTTCCGGCGCTGCCTTCGATGGTTCGATGACGACGGTTTCCTCGGCCGGATTCTCCAAAGTTTTTTCGTTTGACAAATCATTGTTCGGCAGATTCTGTGCCGCGTCCGGTAGTGGGATCGCCGTGGTCTTCGGAATGGTTTCTGCCTCGGACGCCTGCTGTGCTACGACTCCGGCCGCAGCCGTTCCGGCCGCGGCCGCAGCACCGGCCAGCAACGGCTTCAGCTGATTCGCGGGAATCGCCTGTGTGGGCTGCTCTTCCGATGACGACGGTTCCTCCGACTGCGAAGACTGCTGACCTGCGACATGATCGTCATGGTGAGGCAACGCGGTAGTCGGCGGAATCGGGGTCGGCGCTTCGGTAGTTGGCGTTGCACTGGTCGGCAATGCGGTAGTTGTCGGGACCGCTGCCGGCGGGATCACCGTGGTCTCCTCATCGGACGTTTCCGGTTTCTCCGGCTGTTCCAACTCCTCCTGATCGTCGTCAAACCATTCCAACGGATTGAACGCGGTCGTCTCTTCGACAGCGCGTGTCGGGTCTTCGTCGATGTTCGATGGACGCTCAGGCGTATCGGCCTTGTCGTCCGAAACCGAAACCGAAACTGAAACCGGAGCCGGGGTCGGAGCGGGAGCCGCATCCGACGTTGCCGACGGAACCGCGCCCGACGCCACATCGGACACCACGGTACGATCATCGATCTCCGGCTCGGACAGCACGGTGTCGTCGTCAATATCGGACTGCGACGGCACGGTATCGTCATCTATCGCGTTCGTGTCAGTCGCGTCATTGTTCACGGTGCCGCTGTCTGTAGCGTCCTCGTTCACGTCCGGCACCGAAACTGGAATCGTGGCCGGAGCGGGGACGGGAACCGGGGTCGGAGATTGCGGCTGTGCGGGCGCGAACGATACCGGCTGCTGCGTCGGCTGCGGGGCCTGCTCGTCACCGGCGGCATGTGATTCGGCATCGTTCTGTACGGCTGCCGCCTGCTCGGCCTCCTGCGCTTCCTCCTCCGCCAGCGCCGCCAGCGGATCGAACGCGGTTGTGGCTTCGCCGGCGTCATTGGCGTCGTCATCGTTCGGCGAGGCACTGGCCGTAGCGGAAGCGCCGGATTCAACGGGGATCTCATCAGCGTCAGCGGCTTCGCGATTCCGATTCGCCAACGGTGCCCGTGCCGCTTCCGCGCTGATGAGATTCTCGTCGCCATTCGGTTCCTGGACCGCCTGACCCGACGGAGTCTCGGCTTCGGCATCTTCCCGAGCGCGCTCCTCCTCACGGGCCGCGGTGATCGCCTCGGTACGGGCCACCAGCGATTCCAACGGTTGCACGTCATACACCGGCTGCGCGGCGATATACGGCGTGTGACGACCATGTTCCGTCTGCGCTCCCGGCACCGCCTCGCGGGCGGCTTCCCGGGCGGCCTCCTGTGCCGCTTCGTGCGCGGCCTCACGCTCTTCGGCGGTCACTCCCCATGGTGCAATATCGCTGGTCTCCTGGGCGATGCGAGGCTGACCGGCTGACTGGCCGTCTTGCTCCACACGCTCGGGACGAATGGAAATCGGTTGGGCCACGCCATCCTGCGTTTGCGGAACGAACGACGGTGGCATCTGCGCCGGTGCGGCCAGCGGGCGTTGTGTCGCATGCATCGTCGGCAGCGGCACAGGATCGGACGTTGGGGTATTCGCTCCCAGTGCGACCGGCGGTATCGGTGCTGCCGATCGCGTGCCATGTGCCGCCTGTGCTTCGTGTGCTGTCGGAGTCTCCCGTGCCGCTTGTGTTTCTCGTACGGTTTGTGGCTCCACCGTCGTCGGCGCCTCCGGTGTCGTCGTATCGTCCACCGGCGGAAGTGTTACGCTGGCGTCGGCGAAGCGATGCCCGCACTTCGGACAAAAATTAGCGCCCTCCATACGCGGGGTCCCGCATTTCGGGCAGAACTGTGCCTTCCCTGTTTCGCTCATCGACCTCACGCCTTTCCCTCGCGTCATTACGGATGCTCGTTACTCCCAGCCTAGTCGCTTGGGGCCTCCTCGCTCCACTACCCATTCCTATTATCGGAATTATCGGAGTTATCGGTATGAGCCCACCTCGCAGTGGCGGCCTCACGTGTGATGGTTAGACACGGAATAGGGAGCGGAAGCGGTGTCCGGTTGGACACAGGTCAGGCATCCGACCGGTACACCCTGCGGAAACCGACACCGAGACGCAACCCCTTGGGTGCGGGTTCGTTATCGTGACGCATCGAACCCGCAGCGTGGCGGCTCGTGCACTGCGGGTTCGTCGTTAGCTTGACGCAGACCCGCAGTGCGCTTACCGGCTGGGGGCGGGTTCGTCGACTATCTGACACAAACCCGCAGTGCAGACATTGGTTTGCTGCGGGTTTATCGTCGGCTTGATGCAGATCCGCAGTATGGCATCGACTCGGTGCGGGTCCGATATCGAATCGGTACGAATCCGCAGTGTGGCTGTTGGTTGATCGCGGGTGAATAGCGAACCGGTCTTCGACATCGCGTCCGTGGCATAGGATCGCGCATATGAGCGGTCCGCAATCCTCGTCCACGCCAGTCACACCCACGTCAGCAACCTCGCCGACGCCAGCCGCGCCGACCACGTCAGTCGTATCGGCCAACTCGGCAACGTCGTCCGCGCAGCCGCATGAACAACCGCCACATCAGCAACCGTCACACAGACAACAACCATCCGCGGACCGCGATCTGACACCGTTCGCGCTCAAGGCGCTCGAACGCTATTTCGGCTACACGTCGTTCCGCACCGGTCAGGCCGACGTGGTCAACGCCATCATGAACCATCACGATGTGCTGGCCGTGCTGCCCACCGGTGCCGGCAAATCCGTGTGCTACCAACTGCCGGCTGCCGCACTGCGTCTCACGCTGGTCATCACGCCGCTGCGAGCGCTCATGCGCGACCAGGTGCAGGCACTTGCTCGCCGTGGCATCGCCGCCGCGCTCATCGATTCGGGCACTGCGAACGCCGACCGTCGTCGCATATACGAGGACGCGCTCGCCGGACGGCTCAAACTGCTGTATGTGGCTCCGGAGCGCTTGCATACCAACGATTTTCTGAGTTTCGCAACCCATGCGCCCATCGATCTGATCGCGGTGGACGAGGCGCATTGCGTGCTGCAGTGGGGTCAGGATTTCCGCCCCGCGTATCTGGGAATCCGATCGTTCGTGCAGCAGCTGACCGCGTACATGCCGCGCCCGGTGATCGCCGCGTTCACCGCCACCGCCACGCCGGCCACACGCAAGGAGATCATCGCGAATCTTGGGCAGATCAGTCCCGCGCGCGTAACCACCACGTTCGACCGGCCGAACATCCGCTTCGATATTCGTGCCGTCAAACGGTGGCATCGCGAGCGCGTGATCGTGGATTGGGCGCGTATGCACAAGGGGCAGTGCGGCATCGTGTACTGCGGCAGTCGTGATCGTACCGAGGAACTGGAGCAGGCGCTGCTCGACGCTGGTATTGCCGCCGCGCATTTTCACGCGCGTATGCCGGAGGAGGATAAGGGGCCGGTTCAGGATCGGTTCCTGCGCGGCGAGATTCAGGTGATCTGTGCGACGAGCGCGTTCGGCATGGGTGTGGATAAGCCTGATGTGCGCTGGGTGATCAACGATGGTGCGACCGACAGTCTGGAGGAGTACTACCAGGAGGCCGGTCGTGCGGGGCGTGACGGCAAGCAGTCGGTGAGTCTGCTGTTGTGGTCCAGTGACGATTTTGAATGGTTGCATAAGCGTGTGGCCAAGTCGTATGCGAATGCGGCGATGGACGATGAGGAGTCGAAGCGTGCCAAGGCCGCGGCGATCGCGCGGTTGGATGCGATGCAACGGTATTGTGAGACGCCTGGCTGTCTGCGTGCCGAGTTGTTGCGATATTTTGGTGAGACGGCTGAGAGTGCGTCCGGCGCAACGGGCGGCGGCAAGGCCGGAGTGGGGAATGGCAAGGCCGACAAACAGCGGAGCAAGGGCAAGGCCGCCGCGCATTGCGGTTTCTGCTCGCATTGTCTTGGGTTGTACACAATGGAGGATCTGCTCGAGGACGACGATCGGTCCGGGTCCGGGTCCGGGTATGGCGGGCGCGGTGGTCGTGGCGGACGGTGGGGCAAACGTTCCGGCGGCGGCAGTGGCCGCGGACGGGACTTCGACGGCACCCGATACGAGGATCTTGACGTCGACTACGATGCCAGCTGCTCCGACGGCTGGGGTTCCTCCGATGATTCTCAGGATTCGCGAAACCGTTACGGTCACGGCAGGAAGTCGCGTGGCGGGCGTCGGTACGGGAAATCCGGCGGCGCGTATTCCCGCTACGGTTCCGGTTCCTACGGTTTCCGCTCTGGCAGTTCCCGGAGTTCTCGCGATGATGACGATTTCGACGCCTCGCAGACGTCCGGCAAGAGCGGCAAGGCCCTGCGCACATCCACCGATTCCGTCTACTCCGCAATGTTCGGCAGTGACTCCGACTGATTGGTGGGCTTGACTGATTGGTGGGCCGGCCTCCGACGGGCCGGCCGACTGTTCACAATTATGGCGATACCGTCGCTGACGCGAACCGAGACGGTATCCTGGACGTGATGATGGACCAGTTCGATAAATCCGAGGAACCCATGATCGACAACAATGTTCAGCCGGTACACGAATCGATGGGATCGACGCGATCGACGGGGGAGACCCAGAATGCCGCGGAGACTCCGGCGAAGCCGCGCAAGCAGATCCGCGTGGTGGGCGCGGCGATCGTGCGCGACGGCAAGGTGATGTGCGCACAGCGTGGTGGCGGCAAGCAGTTGAGCGGAAAGTGGGAGTTCCCCGGCGGCAAGATCGAACCGCATGAGACGCCACGCGAGGCCCTGCACCGCGAGATCGAGGAGGAGCTGCTGTGCGAGGTGGAGATCGGCGACGAGGTGTGCACCGACTCCTACGACTATGACTTCGGCACGGTCACGCTCACCGTGTTCATCTGCCATCTGCTCTCCGGCGAGCCACGCCGCACCGAGCATCAGGAATTCCGCTGGCTCGACCCCACCGACATGCCCACGCTCGACTGGGCCCCCGCCGACCACAAGGCCGTGTCGCTGATCTCCGCGATGAGTTTCGCGCGGCGGTAGGGTCATGGGAAATCTTCTTAATGCTGAGATGGGGAATGACACTAACGATGCAATAACATCGGTGAGCGTAATGCCCTCAAAGTTTCGAGGCTTTCGTTGTTGAAGGAAACTTAGCTGTTGAGACATGCATTTGCGATATCCTCCCCCCTATTCTGTTTGTCTCTCTCTGCTCCATGGGCAGTGTAGCGGTGTAATTGTCCAATGCGGTCAAAGAGACTTGGTGCCCGCTGTATTGATTGACGGTTTCACGAGTCGTTCCGGGGGAGTCTGCAATGTGAGTTGGTGAAAGGCTTGGCCCTTAGCGGTACTAGAAACCCTGGGGCGTAAGCAACACGTACACTAAATACTAGTGGCGTTATCAATCGGAAGGAGCAGGGCATGGCTAGTATGCGGAATACGGGCATTTGCTTCAACTCAAGTGATAGTAGCGGCGAACTGATGTCTCCAAAGGCGCTTGAGTTTTTTGCCGGAATTGGCCTTGCCCGTCTTGGTCTCGAGAGTGCCGGGTTCCGTGTGACATGGTCAAACGACATTGACCATGCTAAGTGTGAGATGTATAGGAACCAGTTCGGCAACAATGAGCTGGAGCACACACTGATTGAGGGTGATATGGGTGAATTGCGAGGATCTGACTTACCTCGAGGAATCTCTATCGCTTGGGGCTCCTCCCCATGTACTGATATTTCTTTAGCGGGGACCCGTACGGGTTTGAATGGTAAGCAGTCGAGCGCCTTCTGGCAGTATGTCCGTCTTTTAAAAGAGATGGGAGAAGACAGGCCGCCTATTGCTGTCCTTGAAAATGTTAATGGTCTTGCGACATCTCATTCTGGCGAGGATATAGCGGCAGCGGTGCAGGCTTTTAATCAGCTGGGGTATTCAGTTGATGCGCTATCGATTGATGCTAGACGTTTTGTCCCGCAGTCCCGTCCCAGATTGTTTTTAGTCGGTCTGATGAATCCCCCAAAAGGATCGCAAGCTAATTCTCCATTGCGGCCTGACTGGCTTCAGCAGGTGTTTGCTGATTCCTCTCTGCGCATGCACAGGGCAATTCTGCCGGAACCGCCTGAGCCTCTCATGGCGGGTTTTGGCATGTATGCAGAAGACATGTCGGACGATGATCCCCGATGGTGGTCTGAAGTCAAATTGGAAGCTTTCCTTAGTTCGCTGTCTGCTGTGCAAACGGCGAGGGTGGAGAAGCTGAGCAGCAACCCGTATATTTCGTATCGGACAGCATATAGGCGTACAAGAAACGGGAAGCCTACATGGGAAGTCCGTGCGGATGATATTTCGGGATGTTTACGAACTGCTAGGGGTGGGTCTTCGCGGCAGGCTGTGGTGCGCCTTGGCGAAGGATCTGTTGCGGTGCGTTGGATGACGCCTAAAGAGTATGCGGCGCTTATGGGGGCATCGCACTATAACCTTGATGGACTGCGTGTCAACCAAGTCCTGTTTGGTTTCGGTGATGCAGTTGCTGTACCGGTGGTTGAATGGCTGGGTGAGCACTATTTCAAGCCGGCACTGCGAGGCACATTAGACACGATTGAGCAGCGTGAGCTGCGGGCGACACGATAAGGCACTGGAGGAAAGAGAATGGATATCAGTTCCATTGAGATTTTTCAAAAAAGTCATCGTATTAATTCAAAAGGAAGCCTTGCTGCGGTACTGCAGCTTAATCGTGCGTTTTCAAGGGATGTCTTACCTATCAACCCGAATGATTATCTTACGGATAAAGAGGGGCAGGTTAAAGGGCTAAGCAAGGATAACTGTCAGAGTATTTTGGAAGAATACCAGATCAGACGGTTGCTAGCCGCTGAAGGTGGGCGTACTAGTCGTGGTTCTGTGGGCCTTATGAAAGACTATGCGACGCTCATCAATGAGAAGCAACCTTCGAGTGAAGATTTCGGCGAAATTGAACGTTTCTGGATTGAACAGATACGTAAGTTTTTAACGGTAAGCCTTTCAGACTGGAATCGGATGATTCGCTTTCGATTACCGCTGCCGTGGGGCATTTGCTGGACCAAGCCAAGAAACGGCAAAAGGAAAACCCCGGCACAATGTATGAGGGAATTGTGCTGCAGCAGTTAGTGGCAGCGAAGTTGTCTATCATCATGCCTGAAGTGGCGGTCAACGGCGCGTCGGTGGCGGATGATCCCACTGGAAGGGGCGGGGACTTTAATATCGGTGATACTGCGATACATTGCACTACCGCACCCGCTACGTTACTGATGGAAAAGTGCCAGAGTAACATTAAGAGCGGATTGCATCCAATTATTATTACGATAAAAGATCGAGTTAAAACAGCTTGGGATTTGGCTGCAGATATGGGATTTGCTGAAAGGCTGGAAGTTTGGGATATTCAGGCATTCTTGTCGACTAATGTTCATGAACATGGGCGCTTCAGCAAGGATGAACGTAAGGCTATGCTTGCTGACCTGATTGCGGCTTACAACAAAATTATTGATGCATGTGAAACAGACCCTAGTTTGCATATCGAGTATGGCAATTAGAAGCTGCTGATTGGTCGTGTCTCTGTATCTCTTTTTCCTTCACATAAAAGGGATACAGAAACACGAGTGTATACTTTTGCGGTTCAGTCTATTTGACGAGATAATGAGAGAAATTAAGTCGTATTTTTTTAATTAAAAAATCCTATTGCCTCAAGGTTAAGGTATTTTGCTACCACCTGAGCGATCTGCTGCGCCAAAAGAGGGGGGACGGCATTGCCGACTTGTTGATATTGTGCAGTTCGATTCCCCATAAAATAATAATCATCTGGGAATGTCTGTAAACGAGCAGCTTCGCGGACCGTCAAGCTGCGACATTGAGTGCAATCAGGATGAATAAAGTAATGCCCATCTTTGCAGATGTGCGAAGTAATCGTCGTTGAGCATCGATCAGGCATCTGGACGCGAAAACGATCAGCAAAAATCACTGCTTTCCCATCAGCAGCACCTTTGGCATTCTTATGATCGGGCAATAAGACTTCCGGAAAATCATACAGCTTTGCTGGTTTGCCATGCTTTGCGGCAAAGGCGGCACAAAATAGATAGCGTTCCAGATCCGAGGCCATATGGTTGCGCGCATGATGATTCACCAGCATCGATTGATTCTTGAGATGACCCCGGTACCATTTCTGATAAATATTGTGTACATATTTTTCCACCCGAGTTGCCTCTTGTGTCTCTGGTAATGGACTATGTAATACGGGTTTCAATACATCCTCCAGCTCACGCCCTTTCTCAGTAGCAAGAATTGCAGTGACGGCTTGGCGGATATATTCAGGCCAAGCGCAGCTAGGGTGCCCTTTGGCGGTGAATCCGCTCCTCACTTTAGGGATACCTTCAAGTGCAGCTGAGAAGGATATTCCTCGACGTTCCTTCAGAATAGTGGGTTTGCCGTATTGGGCAACATCGTTGCGTACGCCAAGTAAAATGACTCGATGCCGAGCCTGCGGGATCCCATAACGTTCTGCTTTTACTACGAAGTCTCTCGGTCCTTTAGGCTCATTAACCACCAAGGAATGCAGCGTATAACCAGCATCTCGCATATCCTGTTCAATGTGGACGAACACTCCTTGGTGCCCATGTTGTGCGGAAAGAATGCCCTTGACATTCTCCATGACAAATACGGTTGGTCGTAATTCATCGATAAAACGGAGATAGCATTTATAGAGGGTTTGTTTGGGATCCTTTTCCAGCCCTTGCTTATCCCGTGTACGTCTCGCTCTTCCTACTAGGGAATACGCTTGACAGGGAGGGCCTCCAATAAGAATCAAAGGCCCACTATATGTATCGCCATAGAGGGATTGCAATCTTTCTTGGGCGAGATCTACAAAAGTGTCCTCACCTTCCCTGAGTTCACCCTGAATAGCCTCTTCCTCGGCGGCAGCCCAAGCATCCGAATATTCCATTTGCATGGCCTGTAGGTTGTAAGAAGAAGGGTTTGCAAGGTATCTCAAGTAGCACTTGGGTAGTTGTTCGTCCGATTTCATGATTTTACGCACAAATGATCGAAGGCGTAACGTATCATGAGCGTTTTTTTCTTTTTCCACTGACATGCAAATTTGGAAAACGGGGGTTCCGTCTGGGCTGCGCAACGAAGAAAAACCTTCTCCTAGACCACCGGGACCTGCGAACAAGTCGATGACCGGTATCGCATTCACGTTGCTCACACTCCTTTTAGAGAGGCCGCGACTCCTACTTTATATTCGGCTCTCGGGTCCTGTCGTTGAAAAACACCACCCAGGCTACAACATGACCGGAACATCGATGTTATGAGGTCAAAAGGTTCTCGAACGAGCGGTACCGACGGCGTGAATGATGTGCTCCGGCAAAGATGAGGATTGTTGGCCAAACGTAGGAGTAACTCTATGACAACGCGTTGAAACGAAGACTCATGACCATATTCCAGATGAATTGCCTATCTCGTATTGTGTCGTCGGGCGATGTGCGCCCATTGTCGATTAGACTGAGATTGCAAATAGCTTCAGGAACAACGAGGTACAGCAGTGAGAGAACGTGTATGTGCGCCAAACCCAAGTTTGTTGGAGTCTATGCGTTCTGTTGGCTACGATCTGAACACCGCGATTGCGGACATTGTCGATAACTCGATAGCCGCGAGCGCAACTCGAATCAGTATCCGATATTTTGATCAGGGCGAGGAACCGTATATTGCCATTGTTGATGATGGTGTGGGCATGAATGAAGAAACCGCTTTTCGAGCCATGCAGCTTGCCGGCAATAGTCCCGGTGAGGAACGCTCTTCGAATGATTTGGGACGATTCGGTTTGGGTCTGAAAACTGCGTCGCTTTCGCAAGCTCGTTCCTTACTCGTGACGACAATGCAAGATGGCGTACGCACCACGTTGCGTTGGGATCTGGATTCTGTGGCAAGAACGGGCAAATGGACGCTGGAGCAGCTGAACGAGAATGAGACTTGGGCCGCTCTTCCGGAGAAGGTCCGTGATGCCATGCCGATTTCGCAGGGTACGTGTGTACTATGGCGTAACCTTGACAAGCTTGAAACGCTTGAGGGTAGAACTCTCAGGGACATTGACAAGGCCATGGATGAACTCACGAAATATCTTGCACTGGTGTTTCACCGATTCACGCATCCTTATCCCGGTGACGACATTGCTCCGATATCCATTGACGTCAACGGATTCCCTCTTCCTCGGCGTGATCCATTTCTTGATGACAATCCGGCTGTGCAAAAGACGGCGTTGCAGTATATCGGTCCGCCGGGCGCAACGTTACGTGGATATACACTTCCATACCAGAATCGTTTGAGTGACGAGGATCGCAAGCTTCTGGACCTTGGTGAGCAGCGTGGAAAAACGTTGACCGATACTCAAGGTTTTTATGTGTATCGCGCTTATAGGCTGATTACGTGGGGTAATTGGTTCCGCATGCTTCCCAAGAAACAGGAGACCAAACTGAGTCGTGTGCGGGTGGATATCCCGAACAGTCTTGATGCCGAATGGACTCTTGATATCAAGAAGTCTCAAGCTACGCCGCCTAAGAGTGTGCGAGAAGTCATGCGGCGGTATGTGGATCGTTTAGCGAAACCGAGTCGTAGAGCTCAACGGTTTCGTGGTCGTAGGAAAAACGATGATCCCTATGCTCCGGTGTGGGATGTCGTGAACGACCGGGATGGCGTATTCCGTTACGAGATCAATGGAAGTAACCCATATATCGCATCCTTCTTGGACACACTGACTGATACACAGAGGAAAGCATTTGCAGATGTAGCCAAGGTGTTATCGTATACGATCCCATATGAAGATATGCAGTCCAGATTCGCGATGGATAAACGTGCTGGTGATCCAGATTTCGATGAGTATCAGGCCCGTGTCTTTGCCGAGCAGATGTGGGCATTAACCAGAAGTCGTGGTTTGTCTCCGGAACAATTTGTTGAATATTTCAAAAATACTGAGCCCATGTCCCTCTACCGGAATGGAGAGACGATACTCAAGGAGGTATCTCGTGACTGATTTATGGGATGAGGCCATTCGCCGGACAAGGAATGCGCTATCCTCTAACTCCTTACGGGATGAGGAATTAATCGGTGGAATGTTGCGCGTCTTTGCATCGAATCTTGGACTGAACTGTGATACGGATGAATACGCGAATGCCGTCAGACAGTTGAGAGACATGTTCCTTGAGAAGATCCCCGAGGGGACTACGTTAACCGATAATGGGGAAACTGCTTGGGAGTGGCTGCCCGCATTAAAACCGGGCTTGGATCCACAACGGTGGCTCGCATATTGGCAGTATCTGCAAAAGAGTCAGAATGCCGACTTTGTCCAGCTCCAGTCATTGGACAGGTCTACGGACCGAATACTCAGTCTGCTGCCCGATCCGCGACGTGACCATGCTGCTGTACGGCGCAAGGGACTTATCTTGGGTGATGTGCAATCGGGTAAGACTCGTACGTACATGGCGCTTATGAACAAGGCTGTGGACTATGGGTACAAGATGATTGTGGTACTCACCAGCTCCGACGAGGGATTGCGTAGGCAGACTCAGGAGCGCATTGATTCCGATTTTCTTGGCGTCAGACAGGTGTCGAGAGAGCCAATGGGAATTGGTGAGTACATCAAAAGAGGTGTTCCTATACCAGTTTCGTTGACGAATGAGGACGATTTTACTACTCCGAGTATCAAGGCTCTTCAAGGGTTGCCGCGGCCTGGGTGGGATGATCGTCCGCTGGTTGCTGTCATGAAGAAAAACAGCAAGGTTCTAGGCAAATTTAACAAGTGGCTTGATAGTCCGGAGCTATCGAAGGATTTGCCGATGCTTATCATCGATGACGAGAGTGACTATGCGTCCGTGAATTCTGCCAAAGAGGACGAAACCCCTACTGCCATCAATGGATTGCTGCGCGCTCTGTGTAATATCAGCGAGCGCTCTGCATACGTGGCTGTGACCGCCACACCGTTCGCCAATGTGTTCATTGATGATGAAATCGAGGAGGATCTGTTCCCGAGGGACTTTATCCATATCCTGCCTACGCCTCCTGCCTATATTGGTGCACGAAAACTGTTTGGTGATCTCGATGAAACCGGTCAGCCGGGGCCGTGTGTGCGGCTTCTTGACGAAGATGAGCTTACCGACTGGCTTCCGCTGTCGCATAACAAAGAGTACCGGTTCGATGACAACGGATGGCATGCACTGAATCGGCAGGTCGCCTATGCCGTTGACTGTTTCCTCGTCGCTTGTATACTGCGGCCTAGTGCTGAGAACAAACGGCAATCGATGCTAATCCACATGTCACGATTCACAGCGGTGCAGGAACAGATCGCCGACATGGTTAATCAGCACGTAGGCGACGTCGTTTCTGCACTGAAGTTCCACCCGAATGAATCTGATCCGCGTATCCAAGCATTGCACCGCGCATATGGCGAAGAATATAAGGCTCACGGTCAGACCAACGAGTTGTCTTGGCAACAGGTTCTCCACAAGATGCGTCTGACAACCGAACGTCTACAAGTGCGTCTGGTTAATTCCACTGCGTCAAAGTGGAACGAGACCAATCAGGTACCATCCGACCTCGCTAAGAACGAATGCACCATTTATGTGGGAGGCAACCGACTTTCCCGTGGCATGACCTTGGAAGGACTGATCTGCAGCGTTTTTTATCGTAACGTCACTTCCGCGGATACGCTGCTTCAGATGGGACGCTGGTTCGGCTATCGGCCGGGATACGACGATTTGCAACGTATCTGGCTGACCGATCAATCTATTGCCGATTTCCGTTACGCATGCTCAATTACCGAGAACCTCAAGGAGCAGGCTAAAAAGATGGAGCGACAGGGACAGACTCCCAAACAGTTCGGTCTCGCGATTATGAAAAATCCGGAAAGGGGCGTGCGTATCACCAGTGCTGCAAAGATGCGTAGCGCTGAAGAAGGAGGTGCTGGCGTGCTCGCCAGTTTCGACTTGGAAGGGACACGAATTGAGGCCGTTCGCATCGGCATTACGCCGAACGTTTTGTCGGCCAATGATGTCGCGCTTAATGGATTGATCGACGCATGCAATTCAACTCCAGATGTTGCCATCCGAGATGAGCCGATGCATATCTACCAGCATGTCCCGATCGATGTGGTGGCAGAGTTTCTATCTCAATATCGCGCTGGCTATGACGACACATACTTTGGGTGTACACTCCTGCAATACAAAAACCAAGTTAGGGAACTCGAAACGACCAAGGCTTTCGAATATGCAAAAACCCAGAAAAAGACGAATCCAGATATTTGTTGGAACGTCGCATTTATCAATGGTCGGGGCGATCCCGTTAGTGGAGTCAAATTCCACTGGACGCAGGTGGAGCGTAAGAGCACATATGACGGAGAACATGAACTGTTTCGGCTTTATGGCAAGAGCATGCGTCTTGCAGGCAAACAGGATGTACGTAATGTCGCCAAAGCAATTTCACCGGTGCCATTGCCGAAAAAAATGACCAGTAGCGAGAGCGAGATCGACTACTATCTCACTAAGTACTTCGGGTCTAGTCCCACCCTCATGCTGTATCGCGTCCATATCAAACAGGATGGTAAAAAAATTCATCCCGTGATGGATGATGGCGATGGCGTACTCGCCGCTAAGCTCGTCGTTCCAACTGATGAGATAGAGGATGGTCGTCACAGGGGCGACGCGACCTACTACTACAACACGGTCGCATCGCGGCAGCAGTATCGCGCTATACGTGAACAGTATGATATCGACGGAGAGAGGGAAGAGGATTGAAGTCTTGGGCTGATTCCAGCGTCCTTGAACAACTCTGGCGACAACTAACTGAACGAGCAGGAACATGGAACCAGGAGTTGGACTTGTCTCTGCAACTTCCGATAGTCGTTGGATGTACGGCCGAGTGTCGGCCGTACATCATGCTTCTGTGCAGTATGCGCCCCGAGCCATTGGACAGCTTAGATGTGCTTGACGTGCGTGTTGCTAAACGGCAATCACCTATTGGAGAAAACTGGTCCTTAATGTTTATTCTCAAGGACTGGAGTTTATTGCATGCGTTCGCTGAGATTTGCCTTGCGTTCATTGCACGAATACGCAGGTCGCCATCTCAACGAGCTGCGCTGCGCGAGGTCTATGCAACATTGGATCAATGGCGACGCTTGTTAAAAACTAACAGTGGCACCGGTATGGAAATATTGCGAGGTGTATGTGGAGAACTGCTTGCGGCGTTCGAAATTGCAAAGCTTACGGGCAGTTCGATCGATGCGGCATGTGCAGCGTGGACAGGGCCATATGGTTCTCCGCAGGATTATTCGTTCGAGTCGGAGCGTCGCTACTGGGAAATCAAAACAGTTCATGGCAACACTAAGAAGATCAAGATATCTTCGCCCGAGCAACTGGATACGTCTGACCGGCATATCGATTTGATCACCGTCGTTCTCGATGAGCCGACAAGTGCGGACAAGAAACGTTTAGTGAACTTACCGAAGATTCTAAGAGCGCTATCATTCGTCTCGAATGATCCTTATCGAATGGGGTTATGTATAGACAACGGATTAGATGCTTTGGGACTGGATCGATACTCAGACTTGGCCGCCCACACAATGTTTTCCGTGGGGACGGTCACTGTGTATGCGGTCGATGAGGATTTTCCACATATGTCCGTCGAAACAGTGCCGGCCGGTATAACAAAATTAACGTATGAAGTCGAAATCGCCGTGATAAAGCCGTTCATTACGGGAATCGACATCAATCCCATGCCCGTACTACCGGAGGAGTGATGGAACTAACAGACTACAGGCGTGAACTCATCGCTAGGGTTCAGGAGAAGGCTCTTGACGAGAACCTCTTTGATCAAGAGGCATTCTTCCACGTCGTCTGCGATATGTTACGTGACAGTGAGGCCATCACTGATTACCAGCCCATCGAGCCGGGATACCGATTCGGCGAGGGGACAAATCGTTTCATGGCTGTTGACGGTTATGATCAGTCTTCGTTTGAGATGGACGAATCGATCATTGTCATCACGTGCGATGACTATTCAACTCGTGCTGGTGATGAACAAGTATCGACAATCCAAGCTAAAGATTGTATGCGATACATCCAAGCCATGAGACGATACATTCAGAAAGCAGTAGATGGGTCATTCCTTGAACAGGCGGAAGAGAGCAGCGCGGCATGGGAGTTCGCCTCGTTCATCCACGAGCATGTGAAGAGCATATCTCGATTCCGCCTTTACTTCGTCACTGACCGGAAATATACAGGACGAGATTCCAGCATCAAGGATCCTACTGATTTTTATTTAGAGGACAGAGATAACGCCATCAGCTTCGAAGCCCACGTATGGGACCTGCGTCACCTCATGGAAGCATCACAGGCCGCAGCTCCGCTCGAGCACCTTACTGTGGATCTCGGATACAAAGGCATTCCCGCGGTCAAGGCTCCCGACTCAGGCAATGGTATGGAAACGTATCTCATGTTCGTGGCCGGACAGACTCTTTCCGACTGGTACGAGAAGCACGGATCCAAACTCATGGAAGCAAACGTACGCTCGTTTTTGTCCTTGCGAGGCAAAGTCAACCGTGGCATTCGTAACACGTTGGAGAAGGAACCTGATCGGTTTGTTGCTTACAACAATGGATTATCAGCCACTGCCAGCATGGTCGACATGAATGGACAAGGATACATCACAGCGATACACGATTTGCAGATCGTCAATGGCGGACAGACCACGGCGTCAATCTTTTACAGTCAAAAGGGGGGTGGGATCGACTTGTCCAAGGTCGCAGTCCCCGTCAAGCTTGTCGTGGTTCGTGAAGATGTCGCTCGTGAACTCGTCCCATGCATTTCTCGATACACCAATAGCCAGAATAAGGTCGCTGAGACTGACTTCTCATCTAACAGCGAATACCAAGTACGTCTTTCCGCGCTCTCGCAGCAGGTACTTACGCCACCCCTTCCAGGTGCGAACCCAACACATTGGTACTACGAGCGTACTCGAGGGCAGTATGATAGTGAAAGGAATCGCAGAAGTACTTCCGAACGCAAGCAGTTCGAAAAACTCAATCCTTCTAAACAGCGTATCAAGATGATAGACGCACCAAAATACCTTATGTGCTGGGAAGGATATCCCCACGTTGCGAGTCTTGGCTCGCAGAAGTGTTTTGCTCGATTTGTCGATATGGAGGCAGCAAAAGGACAGAAGAGCGTCGAAGCACTCGATGCGGATTTCTTTAAACAACTAGTATGCAAGCGTATTATTTTCGATGCTATTTATAAGAGCATTAAGACCGCGGACTGGTATAAGGGTGCCTATCAAAGCAATATCGCCCAATACGCTGTGGCCAAGTATGCATTCGATCTGCGCCGGTCCTGCACTGGTTTCGGCTTCAACGCGATTTGGCGCGCACAATACATAGATGATACTTCTCTTGCGTATCTCATGAAAGCTGCTGAGCAGGCCAGCGAGGTACTCAACGATCCGAACCGTCCAGTCCAGAATGTCAGCGAGTGGGCAAAAAAAGAAGCCTGTTGGGATATTCTTCGTCAACGTCCATCCTGCCTCGACGCTGTATTTGTGGATTTCGCTCCCCGAAGGAGTTCATCTAGCGCGGCTGATGTGGCCACCGTCCGATCTGTAGACGACAAGGACACCCCTCAGTCGGCTATCACTGATAGTAAACAAGATGAGTTGATGCCCCGTGTGCCATCGACTTCGAAACGGACAGTGCCACGCCATAAAGCGGCCGTGCAGCCTGAAGCTGCGAGGATAGATGACTGGACTGCGGCTCCCGTCGACTTGTTGCGCAAACTGTACTCTTTCGGCCGGGCACGAAATTTGCTTAGCCCCAAAGCCGAAATGTCATTGAATCATCTCATGCGTGGAGATACAACTGGCATCAATATCAATGCGCTGGATTTTCTACTGTCGAATGCCAACAAATGCGGTTTTCGATATGAAGAAGATAGCAAGATAATTGCCAAAAAAGCTGCAGTCCGAAAAAAGAAAACTGTTGCAGCTCCCAAGACTGCGGCAAAGAAAAAACCTGAGACTCAAGTTCTCGCGAGCGCCGAACACGATCTCAACTACCAGAGGAATTTCCTCATGGCAATTCCCGTGGAGAGCTGGCGGACTATCCTTGACGGAGCCCGCTATAGGAATATCCTAACCGCCGAAGTAATGGACGGTATCATGTCGATTGATAAACACATACCTCTAACCGATCAGCAGACACGTTGCCTTTGGTCATGGCGGCAGAAACTTATTAGTAGAGGATTCCCCGAAAGCCAGTTTGCGCCAAGACCCGGAACAGGTATTTCAGCGGTTCGATTTTGATGATTCGTTGCATGCGTTTGGATCGTCCGCTCGATCCCGAACTGTATCGGCACATCACCGGAACGTACATCGGGTAACGCAGGCTACTGGCTACTGTTGTAGGCGGAGGCGATGATGGTGACGGATACGAATGCGATGAACGGATCTCGGTCCGATGGCGAACCTCGGCCGAACAATTCCGGCGTCCCTGACTCTGGCACCGGCTCCGGCTACTCCGCGTGGATCGCGGACATGCTGGCTCGGCTGGGCACGTCGAAGTTCCGGGCGAAGTTCGTGCTCAGCGACAAGGACCGGGCCTACGCGCGGGCGAAGGGCAAGGCGGTGATCGACCGTCATGCGCACGAACTGCTCGCCAAACGCGTCGGCCCGGCGCATCCGCTCAAGGATGGCAAGCAGACGCCGTGGCGCGGGCATCCGGTGTTCACCGCACAGCACGCCACCGCCACCTGCTGTCGTGGTTGCATTGAGAAGTGGCATCATATTCCCCAGGGCCGGGAACTCACCGACGAGGAGATCGACCGCCTGTCCGCACTGGTCATGGTCTGGATCGAACGCGACCTCATCAACCATCCCGTCCGGTAGGTAATCCAGTCGATACCGTTCACCGGAATACGGGTTCCGTATGACGTAGCCGGGGACTAAGCTGAGAACATGACGAATTCCGAAAATGAGCCACAGGTCGACAACACGGGGGTACGGCCTGACGGAACGCGGTCCGAGGGGGATGGCGTGGCCGAAGCGGCTCAGTCGAAACCCGATACAACGCCGGAGCCGATGCCGGAGTCGACGTCGTCATCAGACGTTGCTCCAGCCGCTGTAACTGATCCGGCAGATGGTCATGCTGCGTTCGATGCCGAATCGAAGCCCGAACCTGATGCCGAAGGCCAGCCGGCCGGCGAGCGCTTCTCGCAAGAGGACTGGTTTGATCATGCCCTGTCATCGCCCGGTGCCGATTGGGGCAATGGAACGAGCGGTGCCACAACCAGTGCCGCGCCGACGCCTGGTTTCGACCCGGTGCCGTGGCCGACAGTCGACATTCCGCAGCCTCATTTTGGAACAGCCGTGCCGGACACCGCCGTCCCGCCATCGCCGGCTCAGCAGCCATCGCAGCCGACACCGGTGCAGCAGCCGACCGCAGGAACGCAACAGTCGATGCCGCAACAGTCCGTGTCTCAACCGTCTGTGCCGCAATCGTCTGCAATCCCGCAGCCGCCCGTCGTGACGGCATCACAGCCGGCATCGCAGCCGTCGTCAACGCCGCAACCGGAACCGACCTCGCAACCGGCTCCAGCACCAGCTCTCGTCGCATCGACTCAGGTACCTGCCGTACCTGCGAAGGACATACAGCAGGCGGGATTCTACGACCGCAAGGGCAATCTGGTCATTCCCGATGTCCCGTCGGCGAATACGTCGTCTGTGCCGCCTGTGTCGCCTATGCCTACCGCGTCTGCCGTGCCGCCTGTGTCTGCTGTGCCGCCTGTGTCGCCTGTGCCTGCCGCGCCGCAGCCATATCAGTCACAGCCATATCCGAACGTAAACGGTCAGCAGTTCGGCCAGACAGTGCCGCCGCAGCCCGTACCGACACCGCCGCAGGCTTCCTCTCCGCAACCGGCTTCAACGTGGCCCGCACCCGCCCAGCCGCAGCCGGCCCAGCCGATGCCGCGCTCGCCGTATACGCAACCGACCTATGCGCCGAATCCCAACGTTGCTCAACAGCCACCGCAGTTCCAGCCTCCGGTGCAGCCGCAACCACAGCCGGTCCAGCCGCAGTTCCAGCAGCCGCAGCCGCAGGTTCCATACACGCCGTCCTATCTTCCGCCGCAGCCGCAGCAGCGCAACAGCCACACCGGCGTCATTATCGCCGTGATCGTGGTGGCGGTGATCGGGTTGATAGCCGCGATCGTGTTCTTCATCGGCGTGGTGTTCGGCGCGCTTGACGCCGGACAGGATGACGGTTACGATTTCGACTTCGGCAGTGATCCGTATGGATTTGAAGACGGCGGTTCCGGTCCGGATGACAACATCCAGGCGTCGATCAGAGCCGCGTTCGATCAGCTGAATCAGTAAATCAAGTCATCGAACGAAGACAATCCGGGACCGGTGTCCTACGCGGCGATGGTCGGCCAGATCAGATTGGTCATACGGGCCGGCCATCCGTCGTCGATCGTGCCGGTCAGCGCCTCGCAGGCGATCATCGATCCGAGAATCGTACCGAACAGGAACTTCGCGTCGATACCCGTGCGGAACAGTCCGTTCCTCACTCCGCGATTGAAGAACGATTCGAGCGTTTGCTCCTCCGGCGCGATCGCCTGTTTCACCAGCGGCTGGAAGAATGCTTCCTCCGAGGAGAGGATGATGCCGATGGCTTTCACGCCGATCCCGCTGACGAACCGTTCCACCATCTTGCGCATCATAAGCTCCAGATTGTCACGCGACGGTTCCAGATCGGCCAGTTCGGGTGATGACGACATTTCCAGCGCGCTCACCTTGTTGAGCAGATCGGCGGTGTTCTCGTACCGACGGTAGATCGTGGTCTTGGCCACGCCGCTCCGCCGGGCGATCTCCTCGATTGAAATGCCGCCGATGCCCTTGGTCATGGCGATCTGCAGTGTCGCCTGCAGGATCTTGCGATCGGTTTCCTTACGCGTCTTCTCTCCGCGTTGCGATGTCATCGTATCCTCCCATCAACGCAACTCTCATCGTCGATATTCGATATCGTTCGTGCCGGTTCACGACGATGTTCGCCGGCACGAACGGATTTCTGATTGCTGATTTCCTAGATCAGCTTGGTGCTTTCCACCTGTGCCACATACCATGTGTTGAATTTCACCAGCGGCTTGCGCAGCACCAGACCGAGCAGCAGCGTCGGCAGGACGAACAGCAGCAGTGCGCCGATGGCCCGCCAGTAGTCGTTGTCGTAGATGCCGAACATGGATGCGCGGATGGCGTTGATCGTATGCGTGGCGGGCAGGAACGGACTGATCTGCGTGAAGATGTCCGGCAATACGACCAGCGGATACGCGCCGCCCGAGCCGGAGATCTGCAGCACCAGGAACAGCACGCCGATGGCCTTGCCCACGTTGCCGAACGACACGACCAGCGTGTAGATCATGAAGATGAACACGAGTCCGCTCACCCAGCCGGTGAGCAGATACAGGAACGGATGCTCGCACTGCACACGCAGGAACAGCAGATTGCCGAGGAACAGGCAGGTGGTCTGCATGAGTGAGATCAGTGCGAAGATGCCGAACCGTCCGAGATACATCTGATACGGGCGGAGCTCGCCGGACCGCGCCTTGCGCTTGGCGGATTTGGTGGCTTTTGCAGTCTTAGCGGTCTTGCTGGCCTCGCCGGTCTCGCCGTTGCCGGCATCCTTCGCCTGCCCGCCATCGGTAGCGCCGGCTCCTGCCCCGGCGTTGCCGTTCCGGGCGAGCGATGTGCGAATCTTCCTGCTCACCGACGTCTTCAGCGTGACCGCCATGAGCAGCGATCCCACCCACAGCGGCAGCGTGGTGTAGAACGGGCTGAGTGCCGAGCCGAAGTTGTCCGCCTTGAACACCGCATGACGCGTGACGCCTACCGGCGCGGCGATGTAGTCGGCCAGCTGTTCGGCGTCCGTACCCAGCGCCTGCTTGATCATCGAAGTGTCGCTGCTGGTCAGCGCATCGCCGAGCTTGTCGTGCAGGGTCTTGAGCTTTTCGGCCGACTTGTTGAGATCGTCGGCCACGCCGGCAAGCGTGGTGCGCATGGTGCCCAGCTGCTTGGACGCCGAGCCGCTCGAACCGGACAGGTCCGTCACGGCACCCTCGAGCTTGGCGGCCCCGCCGCTCAGCGTCTGCGCGGTGTTCGCCACGGTGTTGGCAAGCGAGGTGATCTGCGGTTTGAGGTTGGCGTCATAATCGTTCGTCAACGACGTGATGTCGGACTTCGCCTGCGCGGCAAGTGCCTTGATGTCGTTGCGTTCCTGTTGTGCGGAGCTGTTGCCGGATTCGATCTTGCCGGCCGCGTCGTTGAGCTTGTCGCGCAGCCCCTGCTGTAGTGTGATCACACCATTGAGCTGGCTGATCATGGCATCGGTCTGCTTGGTGACGTTGTCGATCACGTCCTGACCGATCTGCGTGCTCGGCTGCGTGGCGGCGATATCGCTGCGGAACTGGCTGAGATCCTTGACGATCAGCTGGTATTCGACGATCTGTTTGTCGATGCTCGTCGCCTGATCGCGCAACGCGGTCGCACTATCGGCGGCCTGCGTGTTCACCGAATCGAACACGGCGTCCACTCCGCCGGCGACGGCACCGTAACTGTCCGCCGAGTCGTTCAACGCCGTGGACAGAGAGGACGCCGATCCCTTCAGCGCGTCGGTGATCGTGCCGCCGGCCGCCTTGGCGTCGCCGATCGAATTCTTCGCATCGCTTGCCGCACCGGACGCTTGCGTGAGTAGCGTCGACGAATTGGTGATCAGCGACTGTGCGGAATCGGTGAGCGACGAATATGTGGTGAGCATGCCGGACGCGTCGGTCATCTGTTCGGACAGTTTGCCGATATGGTCGTTCATCGTGCCGAGTCGGCTCTGCACGTCGGCGTCGTCAAGATAATCGGACAATGACGACACGATGTTGAGCGCCACGTCGCTGAGCGTGCTCGCGAACATGTTGTTGATCTGCGCGGCCACCTGATCGGCGCCCTGGCCGGTCACCTTGGGGGCGAGCGCGTTCTTCTTCTCGTTCGTGTAGTACGTGAGCTTGGCATGCTGCACGTCGGAGTCGAAGAACGTCATCATGTCCTTGCTGAACGATTCGGGGATCACCACGGATGCATAGTATTTGCCGGATTTCACGCCGTCCACCGCGTCGTCCTTGGTGGTGATCGTCCAGTCGAGCTGGTCGTTGGCGCGTAGCGCGTTGAGTACCTGATCGCCGACGTTGATCTTCAGCGGCACGAGGTCGCTTTTGTATCCTTCGTCCACGCTGGCCACGGCGAACTTGAGGTTCTTCGTGTTGCTGAACGGATCCCAGCTGGCCACCACGTTGAACCAGGTGAACAGCGAGGGGATGGCCACCAGGCCGATCACGATGATGATCGACACCACGTTGCTGGTGATGCGCTTGACGTCGCCGATGAACAGTCGCCAGATCTGTCGCATGATTCCTCCTTCTCCTGATTCCTAGTGCTGCTGGTTGGTATGGGTGCCGGATGATCCGGATGACGAGCCGTGGGTGTGGGTCGAACCGTGTGCGTCCGCGTGCGCCGGCCTGGTCGGCAGTCCGAATGACGGCCGCTGGATCGTCTTCAGGTACTTGCGTACGGAGAACAGGTCGCGGATCTCGTCGTCGCTCATCGCGCCGAGCAGCATCTGCCGTTCGATGGTGTCGCGAATGTATTCGATGGCGAGCAGGAATCCGATGATGATCAGCACCCATGCCACCCAGGCGCCCAGCATCAGGGCCTTGCGGCTGGTGTCCGCGAACGCCGGGTTGAGCGAGAACAGCAGGGTGAGCGCGACCGGCACCACGAATCCGGCGATCAGGCCGCCGATCTTGAGACGCGGATAATGCCGGGCGAATCGCATGGCGCGACGGTGGGTGCCACTGCGGTAGCCGGCGTGATCGGTCATGGCGCTCATGGCCTGCGAGAAGCGGTACGCGCGGTACGGCACTTCGCTCTGCTCGCCGATGATGATGTCGCTTTCCTCGATCTCCCTGGCGAACAGTCCGTTGAGATTCGTCAGGTACGGGCGCAACACGAGACCGAGGATGAAGCTTGCCACCACGAACAGCAGCAGGTGCCCCACGGCGGTCGCATACTGGTTGCCGTAGAAGCCGCCGATCGTCTCACGGAGCGCGTCGATGCTGTACGTGAACGGGAAGAACGGGTAGAGACGCTGGAAGAATCCGGGCATCATCTCGATCGGGTACAGGCCGGACGCGCCGGGGATCTGCACGATCACGAGCACCACGCACAGCGCCTTGCCCACGTGCTGGAACGTGACCGACAGCGCGTACGTGATGCTCAGATAGGTGAGCGACGTGATCACGCCGGTGCCGATGAACGCGGGCACGTTCGCCGCCTGCACGCCGATGATCAGATCACCCACGCAGCATACGATCGCCTGCAGGACGGCCAGGATCGCCAGCAGCAGCCAGCGGCCCATGTACGCCTGGCGGACGGTGAGCCCGGGGATATCCTCGTCGTCCACTTCGAGCTTGACGATCACCATGAGCACGAACGCGCCCACCCACAGCGACAGGTCGGTGAACAGCGGTGCCATGCCCGAGCCGTACGCGTTGAGCGGGAAGATCGTCGTGGTCTTGAGCGTGGTGGGGGAGAACATGAAGTCGGCGATCTTGGAAGCGTCCAGATTGCCGCCGGACGTGATCTTGCTCCAGGTGTCGGAGCCGACGAGCGCGTTCACGTCGGTGCGCACGGTATCCGTGTCGTCGCGGAGTGTCTTGATGCCGGCGTCGGTCTGGTCGAGCGCCTTGTCGGTGGCGTCGAGCGTGGAGATCAGCTGGTCGAGGATCGTGCTGGTCTGGTCGATCAGGTTCGACTGGCTGGTGATGCCGCCGGCGAGGTTGCCGCTGACTCCGGCCAGCTGCGTGAGTCCGGAGTTGATCTGCGGGATCGTGGTGCCGGACAGCGTGCTGCGGTAGCCGTTGACGTTGTTGAGCGTGTTCTGCACGGTCGCGTCGAGTGTGTTGGTCGCGCCGGCCACGGTGTTGGCCGTGTTGACGGTGTCGGTGTTGAGCTTGTCCAGATTGCCCAGGGTCTGGGCGAGGGACTGGTTGCGCTGCTTGAGTCCGCCGTTGCCGGTCTTGCCGTTGACGATCTCGTCGAGACGGGTGCGCAGCTGGGAGTCGGCGGGCAGTGAGGCGATTACCGATTCGAGTGAGTTCAGTGTCTGCGCGTTTTGATCGGTGATCGTCTTGCCGGTTTCGATTGCGCCCGACACTGTACCGCTGGCCGTGGTGATCGTGCCGGCGACCTTGCCCACCGACACGTTCGCCTTCGACGAGGTGTTCGAGATCAGGGACGATCCTTTGTCGAGCGTGCTCGACGTGTTCGCCGCGAACGAGTTGATCGCGTTCGTGCTGTCGGTGAGCAGCGACGATGTCTGCTTGAGCCCGTCGGTGAGCAGTCCGGTCTGCGTCTTCACGTCGCTGAGGGTGGACTTGGCGTCCTGTGCCTTGCCTTTGGCCTTGCCGACCGTGGTCTTGAGATCCTTGACCGAGCCGCGGGCGTTGTCGAGCTTGGTCACTGTGTCGTCGAGCGAGCTCGACGCGTCGGTCTGCGCCTGCGTGATCTGCTGTGACGTGTCGTTGAGCTTGGTGTTGAGCTGCGAGACGATCACCTGACTCGCGGTTGACACGAACGTGTTGTTGATCGTCGTGTCGAGCGTGGTGGAGCCGACGTCGGTGATCTTGGGTGCCACGGCGTTCGCCTTCTCATTGACGTAGTACTGCAGTTTCGGCTGCTGGAAATCGCCGGACAGCAGCGTGGCCAGATCCTTGCTGAAATCCTCGGGAATCACGAATGCGGCGTAGCTTTTGCCGGACCGTACCTCGTCGAGCGCCTGATCGCGGCTCACGTAATGCCAGCCGAGCTGGGTGTTGCTTTTCATCGCCTGCACGATCTGATCGCCCAGATTGAGCTCGCCGAGCAGATCGTTCGTCGTGCCCTTGTCCTCGTTCGCCACGGCCACCTGAATCTTGTTGGTGTTGCCGTACGGGTCCCAGAATCCGTAGATGTTGACCCACGCGTACAGCGATGGGATGACGATCAGGCCAACGCAGATCACCCATGCCGCGGGCACTTTGGCCAGCCGTAGCAGATCTCGTTTCACCAGCCGTAGAACATTCCTCATAACAACCCCTCGTCATGTCCGGTCGGTCTTGTTGTCGAACCTTGTTGCCGACGCCGTTTGATCTGTTGATCGTGTCATCGATCGTTTGCCGATCGCATTATCGATTTCCAACCCACTACGTTTACCGTAGCACTACGACATCCGTAGCGCTAGGGGATTCTCGGCAGGCGGTTGGCGTACATGGCGTTCTGTGGGACGATCGCGTTCGGAGAACCGCCATGTCATCCCGTCGGATTATCGAGAAACCACGTCCGTCGCACTACACTGGAGACCAATACCGGCCTGTCGTCGCGGCATCACGGACTCGTCGGCGGGTGTCAGGACGACTATTCATTGCCGATTCATATCGGGCATATCGAACGTATCGAGGGGGCTGAGCATGACGGTGTATCACGCAGGGGACTACCGCAAGCATTCACGCCGGGGAAGTCATCGCGGCAAAGGCGGTGCCGGTGGCAACGGGGGCAATGGTGGCGGCAAACTCGACCGCAACGGTCGCGTCTCACTTGGCCCGTGGAATCCGCTGTGCGCCATCGCCGGCGTGCTCGCGGTGCTGTCCGGATGCGCCACAGCGGCTCGTGCCATCGCCCCCGCGCGCATGCCGGAACTGTTTGCAGGCATTCCCGTCAACGCGTTGATCATCCTCACCGTGGCGCTCGCCGTGATCACGCTGATTCTGGTGATCGTGGCGCGTAGGGTCGCCCACAAGGCCGGGGTCGGCCACGGCATCGCCAGCACGTGGGGCATCATCGCCCTGGTGCTGTCCCTCATGCTCGCCGGATGCGGATGGGCCGCGAACACGCTGTTCCCGCAAGGCGTGGTGGAGGAGAAGGTCCTCGACACGGCGCCGATCGACGATCCCAAGGCCATGGAGGCGGATCTGGACAAGGTGTTCGGCACCTGCACCAGCGGCTGGCAGGGTATGGACGCCAGCTCCTACCCGGGCGTCAAGTCCGTTGAGATGTGCAGCGACACTCGGGTGGTGTTCGCCGTGTTCGACAATGACACGTCCGTGGGCATCTACAAGGCGCCGATCGCGTCCAAGGCGAGGGAGGTACTTGCGCAGTATCAGGATCAGGCGGGCAACGCCAAGTATTCCATGCTCGCCGGCAAGCGATGGGTCCTCGTGGGAGAGCAGAAGGGTACTGAGACCCTGCAGAAGACGTGGGGTGGAAGCATCAGCAACATCGAGTAGGTACGCGGTCCCGAATCGGCGTGCACTATCGGAGCGCTGACAACAACCCCTCACATGGAATCGTATCTCCGGTTATCGCACTGACTTATTTCAGTCGAATGATCGGGGGGCGGTTCAACGTGAGGGGCTTTCGTTTGTATTGTCATCGGTCCGGTCGGCGGCCGGAAACTGGTCTGGTTGGCCGCCGCCGGTTGGTCGCCGGTGGGGCTTACAGGCCGTACACCTCGTGGGCGAACTTCTCCAGCACCGGAATCGAACGCTTCACCTTCTCCGTATCGATGCAGTAGGCCATGCGGAAGTAGCCGGGCACGCCAAAGCTTTCGGACGGCACCAGGATCAGGTCGTACTCCTTGGCCTTGAGACAGAACGCGGTGGCGTTGTCCTCCAACGCCTTCGGGAAGATGTAGAACGTGCCGCCGGGGCGCACCACATCGAAGCCGATGCCGGTCAGCGCGTCGTACAGCAGGTTCATGTTGGTCTCGTACACGGACAGGTCGCTCGTCGTGTCGAGCACCTTCGACACGCCCAGCTGGATGGAGCTCGGCGGGCAGTTGTGTCCGGTGCCTCGCGAGATCTGGCCCATCATCGGCACGAGCAGATCGGCGTCGGTGGCCTTCGGGTTCACGGCCACGTAGCCGATGCGCTCGCCCGGAAGGCTCAGTGACTTGGACCACGAGTAGCAGGTGAGCGTGTTCGCGTAGAACTTGGCCGGGTAGGGCTGCGTGCCGCCGTCAAACACGATCTCGCGGTACGGCTCGTCACTGACCAAGAAGATGTCGTGGCCGTATTCCGCCTGCTTGGCGGTGAGGATCGACGCCAGCTTCTCCAGCGTGGCCGCCGAGTACACGGCTCCCGACGGGTTGTTCGGCGTGTTGATGAGGACCACCTGCACGTTCGGGTTCAATGCGGCCTCGAACGCCTCGAAGTTGATCTGGAAGTTCTCCGTGTCGGCGGGCACGATGGTGAGCTTCGCGCCGGTGCCCTTCACGTACGGCTGGTATTCGGGGAAATACGGGGCGAACGTGATGATCTCGTCACCGGGCTTGGTCACCGCGCGCATGGCGTGGGCGAGAGCGCCGGCGGCACCTGTGGTGGGGAAGATGTGATTGCCGGTGTACTCCATGCCAAAGCGGCGGTTGAGCGAGTCGGCGATCGCGTCCTTCACCGAGGGGATGCCCAGCGAGGGGGAGTATCCGTGGATCGCCACCGGGTCACCGTGTTCATACAGGTCGACCATGGCGTTGGTGAAGCTGGCCGGTGCCGGTACGCTCGGGTTGCCGAGGCTGTAGTCGAACACGTTCTCGTAGCCGATCTCGGCTCCGCGGGCGGTCGCGTATTCGCTCAGCTCGCGAATCACGGACTTGCCTCCCAGCATCGCCTTGTAATCCTCGTTGATCATTGTTGTCTGCTCCTTTTCGCTCGATGATTGCCGTTTTATCATGACGCGGAGAAGTGGAGGTGGTCGTGTCGGCTTGGTGAGATGCCGGTGCATATGCGCGGTGCGAGGCGTCGGTTTGCGGACTTTGAGGTATAACCGGCCTTCGCTAGGCAGATTAGGGCTCTTGTCAAGATCTATGTGCCGTTCGCTAGGCAGTCGTCCACTACAACCTTGTCAAAATCCTTGGGGTTACAACACGGCGATGGTTGAAATGCCGCAGGTATTCGGAACCATGTGCCTAGGGAAGAGGGGTTAGACCTCTGCAAGAGGCTGAATCTGCCTAGCGAAGCAGGGATAGCACCGAGGTTGCCGGCCGGCTGCCTCGTCTGGGGGTACTGGTGTCTAGCTATTCGTCGGTTTTCTTGTGATCATCAGCGTATGCTGGCCGCTCGCCGTGGTGGTGGCGAAGATGTAGGTGTCGCCGCCGTCCTTGAGCTTGAGCTTCTTGCGCAGCGTCGCCACGGGCATGGGGAAGTTGCGCACCGCGATGTTGGCATGCGTAATGCCGGCCAGCGCGGATTTCAGCTCCTTCTTGCCCATGCCGGTGACGCGGTCGATGAGAAACGCCCTCCCTTGGGAATCCTGGAATCGGCTCGATCGAGGTGAACAGGTGACTGTTGGGACCGATCTGTCGAAGCCCGTGCCGCGCATATCGCCGTTCAAGCAGATCGAAGCATCCCGCCTTCATGATCGAGGCATTGGGCTCGAACAGGTATCGAGGCTCGGTTTTGTCGTGGCCTATGGAATCAGCTTCTGCGGAGACGACGTTGGTGGCTTCCGCGTTGAGGATTCGTCCCTCGGCATCGACCGTGTACTCGAGCACATCGCCATCATTCACGCAGACCACGCGAATGGAACGCTCCTCCGCCGCATCGCCTGCTCCCACGGCGGCGTGCATCCGCGGGGATGCCAGCACCACGAGCAGCTCCTTGCATTCATTGCCGGCGGATACGATATGAACCTCCCGCACGCAGCTCCCATCGGCCACGGTCTTCCGCCAGTCAAGCATGGGGGAGAGCTTCACCATCACCCAATCCGCCTTGGAGAGCAGCATGCTCTTGAGCGCGAGCACATCCGGCGTGCAATCCGCGATCGCGTAGGTGCGCGCCCCATGCGCATCACGTCGGGCCGGATCAAGAAAGATAAGCGTGAGCTCGGTGGCATCGGAGGGATCGTCCCCGCGCGTTGCACTCCGATCCGGCATTCCCGCGAGATACTCCTCTGCATCCCCGTTCACGATCATCACATGATCCAAGCCAAGCGCACGCATGTTATGCTCGGCGATCTCGCACAAATGCGACTGCCGCTCCACGTACGTCGCATGCGCAAATCCGCGCGCCATGTAGGAGAAATCCACGCCGAATCCGCCGGTCAGATCCACCAGCGTGCCACGCGGCTCTTGCGATCCGGTTACCGCGCGCACCACGCTCGCCTTGTACTGCGCGGTCGACTGCGACGAACACTGCTCCATGGAGATGTGCGGCGGATAGATCACCCCATCGTGCGCGGCCCACTCCGGTAGTTTGGTACGCGCTCGCTGCCATCCCGCGATCTGATCAAGCACGAACGGCATGTCGATCTCGCTGCCGTCCCTGCCCGCGTGCAATGCCAGATCGCGTACGTCGTCATTGCGGTGCGATCGAATGAATTCCCAAGTCTGTGCGCTGATCTTCACCCGCCCATTGTACGAAAATCTTTCGAGCCATATGGGTTGAATTATTCGGAGATGCCGTGTATCTTAGAAATGTTGCCCCTCTAGCTCAACGGTTAGAGCAGCGTCCTTTTAAGTCGTGGGTTGTGGGTTCGAATCCCACGGGGGGCACCGCGAATAAGCCTCGAAGCCAATGATTCCAACGGTTTCGAGGCTTTTGCATTCCCGGCAGAAACGGCGTTCTGGTAGTTAAAAGGACGTGATGCATCATTTAT
>NZ_JEOG01000024.1:0-50907 GCF_006408715.1 Bifidobacterium sp. UTCIF-39
AAATCACCGGTTTCATACGACCGTATCGTCGGCGTGTCGTGTGGTTTGTCGTGTGCTGTTTTCGTTGGAATCTCAACGAAACAACGTATTCGATATCCCATGTTTACATGGATGAAATCGGACTTCCTACCATATTTCTCGGGGCTTTGGGCCCGACTGATCCCGATCCGTGACCGGCCGCGTCCTTCTCGGTCCCGTGTGCAGTGCCCGCTCGCTACATATGCGAAAAATGCGGCAATCTGGCAATTCGTGCGCAGCCGCAAGCCGCGAGTGGGCGGAAGGAAAGGAAGTGCGATCGTCATGGTCACCAACGACGTTGTTACGCTGTCAATGCACATTCCCGACAACTATCTGTCGCCGTCCACCGGTCTGATGTTCACCGTCATCATGATTCCGATCTGGGGACTGTGCCTCAAATACGTGATGACCCACGCCAACCATGAGCGGATGGCGTATCTTGGCGCGGGCGCGGCGTTCTCGTTCCTCATCATGATGTTCAACGTGCCGTGCCCCGGCGGCACGACGGCGCACGCGGTGGGCGGCTCGCTGATCGCCATTCTGCTTGGGCCGCAGTACGCCACGGTCGCGGTTTCGGTGGCGTTGCTGCTGCAGGCGTTGCTGTTTGGCGATGGCGGCCTGATCACGTACGGTGCGAACTGCTTCAACATGGCATTCGTGCTGCCGTTCGTGGCGTACGGACTGTATACGTTGCTGAAGAAGGCGCTCGCGTCCGGATGGAAGGAGCGTGTGGCCTCGTTCATCGGAGCCTACGTGGGTATCACGCTTGCCGCGCTCTGCGTGGCCTTGGAGCTTGGCGTGCAGCCGATGCTGTTCCGCGATGCCGCCGGTCAGGCGCTGTACTTCCCGTATCCGGTGACCGTTTCGGTGCCGGCCATGCTGATTCCGCACCTGCTGATGGCCTCGATCATCGAGGGATTGGTCACCGTGGTGGTCGTGGAATTCGTCCGTCGTACCGCCCCTGAAATCGTGGCGGGCGCGGCCAAGCCTGCCGCCGATGGCAAGGCTGCCAAGGGACTGAGGACCCCGGTCTGGATCGGTCTTGGACTGCTCGCCGTCATCTCTCCGATCGGTCTGCTCGCCACGGGCAGCGCCTACGGTGAGTGGGGAGCCGAGGAATTCAAGGAGGCCACCGGCCTGAGCTACGTGCCTGATCAGATCGCGCACGGATTCTCTTGGAACGCGTTGCTTCCCGACTATTCCCTGCAGGGTCTGCCCGACTGGGCCGGGTACATTCTTTCCGCAGTGATCGGCATCGCCGTGATGACCATCGTGTTCCGACTGCTGGCGTCGGGCGTCAAGGATGCCTCTGCATCCAAGGGCACCAAGGCGACTACCGCATGATGCTGCCCTGACCGAGTGCCGATTGGGTTTCTGACTGGGTTCTGACTGGGGAGGGCAATGGCATCAACGTCATCCACGACAACAACCATGACGGCGGCGGTCGCGTCGGGATCGGCCTCTGCCGGTTCCGCGCTGCCGGATTGGCTTGCCGAATCGGAGTCATACGAACCGCTTGGCGACCGTTCGACGTTCATCGAGAAGAATCTGGGGTCCATCGGTACCGCGCTCGCTGAAGTCGCTGACGGAGGACAGCCGGAGCTCGTTTCCAGCCCGGTCGATCGTTTGCTCTGCCGAGTCTCCCCGGCTATGCGACTATTGGGGTTGATCTCGGTCATCATCTGCGTCAATGCGACGCGCAACATGACCTTCGGCTATATCATGCTGGCCGTGGTGCTGGTGGCGCTCGCCATACGTCCGGCACGATTGATGAAAACCGTGCTGTTCGGTGGGCTCGGCATCGCCGGGCTGAGCGCGGTGATCGCCCTGCCATCGATACTGATCGGACAATATGAGGCTCCGGCGCGGTTGTTCATCCGCGCATTCATCACCGTGTCGCTGACCATAGGGCTTGCGAGAACGGTGCCGTGGAACCGGCTGATCGCCGGTCTGCGCGGATTGCATGTGCCGAACGCGGTGGTGTACGTCTGCGATGTGACCATCCAGTTCATCGACATTCTGGGACGATCCATGCTGCTGCTTCTTGATGCCCTACGGCTGCGAAGCGTTGGCCGTGACTCCCGTAAAATCACCTCTGCCGGGCATATCATCGGCATGGTGTTCCTGCTGGCGAACCGTCGTGCCAAGGAAATGGGGGAGGCCATGCTCTGCCGCGGCTTCGAAGGTGAGTATCGCATTGCGAAGGAGCGCATGCTGACCGCGGCGAACTCGGTGTACACATGCGTGATCGCCCTGATGATCGCCGCGGCGGTGTATTTCGGATGATTCCAGGCGCGAATCGGCCATCAGGTCGGACAATCTTCGAGTTCTGTGCGGATTTGCCGAAGTGCAGACACCAATCTTCGAGTTCTGCGCGGTCATATGCCTCAGTGCCATAGTAGGACTGTTGGAATTCCAAGCCTCATACTTGGCATATGACGTTATATCCGCACAGAACTCGCAGATTGATGTCTGCAATGGCCCGGAATCCGCACAGAACTCGCAGATTGCTCAGTTTTTGGCCTTGGCCGGGCGCGCGAGCGGCGGATTCACACAATGACCTAGCACAATGAACGAGGAGAGATGATGAACAGCGGACATGATGACGGAACGCCCCTTGCCGAGTTGCGTGGCGCATGCTTCTCGTACCCTGGTGTGGAGGGGGACCCGCCCCACGAGGTGCTGCGCGGATTCGACATGGTGCTCGATCGCGGCGAATCCGTGGCCCTGCTCGGCCCGAACGGCAGCGGCAAGACCACCATCATGCGCATTCTCAATGGCCTGGAGTTCCTCTCCGCCGGAGAATACCGGTTCGACGGGAATCTCATTACCAGAGAGGCGCTCGCCGACAAGCGCTTCGCCAAGCGGCTGCATCAGCGCATCGGTTTCGTGTTCCAGAACTCCGAAACCCAGCTGTTCTGCCCGTCGGTGGCCGAGGAGATCGCGTTCGGTCCGGCACAGATGGGGTTGCCGGACGAGGAGATCCATCGTCGCACCAACGACATTCTGCGACTGTTCGAGCTTGAACGATTCGCCGAACGGGCACCCTATCGCCTCAGCGGCGGCGAGAAGAAACGCGTCGCCATCGCCTGCTGCATGTCGTTGAACCCCGAGCTCCTCGTGCTCGATGAGCCCACCGATGGGCTTGACGAACGGAATACGGCCCTGGTCGTGCGTGTGCTCAACCAGTTCGTCGCCGCCGGCAAGTCCATCCTCGTCTCCACGCATCACCACGACATCGTCGAGGCCCTGCACTCCCGTCGCATTCCCGTCCATCCGATCGAATAGCCGAATTCCATGCGTTCGGTGCCGCTGGTAGATTGCTGGGTAGATGACCGATGGGCCGATGGGGGGTGCCGGATGAGTGTTCTGCCAATTGACGAGCTTCCTATCTACGCGGGCGATGATCTGGGTGCGATTCCCGACAAGACCGGTCATGGCACCACATTCCGCGTATGGGCGCCGACCGCAAGCCGTGTCGAACTGCGACTGTTCTACGAGGGTGGCGTCTGCGCACCGGGCGTGCATGTCGAAGGCGTCGATGCCGATGTGATGCAGCAGCCGTACGCCACCTATGCGATGACCGCGGTGGCCGTGATGCCCCGTCATGGCTCCGGTCCGCGCAACGCCAAGGAATTCGACGGCACCTGGCTGGTACACGTCGACGGTGTAGGCCACGGCGCCTACTACGACTATGTGGTGCATTTCCCGGACGGCCACGTATCCAGAACCGCCGACCCATGGGCGCGGGCCGCCGGCGCGAACGGCCGCCGCAGCATGGTCGTCGATCTGCGCAAAACCGACCCCGACGGCTGGGCCGCCGATCAGGCCCCACACATCCCCCTCCACGAGCTCGTGGTCTGGGAAACCCACGTCGGCGACTTCAGCAACGACTCCCACAGCGGCATTCCTGACGAGCATCGGGGCACATATCTGGCCTTCACCCACAACAACACCAGCGTGGATGGTGAAGGCGATTTCCCCACATGCACGGCCTACCTGCGTCGACTCGGCGTCACCGCGGTGCAGCTCATGCCGATCTTCGACTTCGGATCGGTGGACGAGGCCGCCGCGCGGGACGCCGACCCGCTCGACCGCGCCTACAACTGGGGCTATGACCCGGTCAACTACAACGTTCCCGAAGGCTCATACAGCACCAATCCGTTCGACGGCGCGGTACGCATCCGCGAATGCAAGCAGATGATCCAGGCGCTGCATACGGCCGGTTTCAAGGTCATCATGGACGTGGTCTACAACCACATGTATTCCGCCGACAACTGGCTGGAACGCATGGTGCCGGGATACTTCTGCCGCCGCTACGCCGGGGGAGCGCTGTCCAACGGCTCCGGCTGCGGCAGCGACATGGCGTCCGAGCGGCCGATGATGCGCAAGTACATCGTCGATTCCGTGGAATACTGGGCGCGCGAATACCACATCGACGGATTCCGATTCGACCTTATGGGCCTGATGGACGTCGACACCATGAACGCGGTGCGTGCCCGGCTGGATTCGCTGCCCGGCGGCGCCGAGAAGATCCTGTACGGCGAACCGTGGGCCGCGGACATGACCGCGGTGTCGCCCGACGTGATATTGGCCGGCAAGCGCGGCCTTTCGCGACTCGATCCGCGTATCGGATTCTTCAGCGACGACACGCGAGACGCCATACGCGGCAACATCTTCCACCATCGCAAGCCCGGTTACGTCTCCGGCGCGGCACTCGAGTTCGCACCGGCCATCCGTCACGCGGTCGACGGGTGGCGCGGCACCCAGGTGGAGGCCGCCAGCGTCGGCCAGTTCGTGCAATACATCTCCGCGCACGACGACCTGACGTTGTGGGACAAGCTCTGCATGGCCATGCGATCGGTCGCGTTCGGCCATGCAGACACATCGACCGCCGCAACCGGATTCACCGGCGTCTGGCCCGCGGAATCCGATCCCACGCACGCCGAATACGACGCCGATCCCAGCCTGAGCGAGGACATCATGGATGCGAATCGCATGGCGGCCGGCATCATCGCCACGTGCGCGGGAATCCCGTTCATGCTTTCCGGCGAGGAGTTCGCGCGTACCAAGTACGGCTGCGACAACTCGTACGACCGATCCGCCGAACTCAACCGACTGGACTGGCGTCGCGCCCGCCGGCTGCACGATCTGGTGGATTACTATGCGACGCTGATCCGCATTCGCCGCGACAATCCCGCATATTTCGGCGGCCCCCGCATCGTCCCCTCCCGCGATGATTCCGTCGTGGTGTTCCGCGTGGGCAACGACTGCGTGACCGTCAACCCGACGCGGCAGACGGCATGGCAGCATGTGTCGGCGTTGCGTGCCGTGCACGACTACGGCCAGTTCGCGCCGCTCGACGATTCCGCATGGGAGTGCGTGTTTAGTTCGCGCGGCCCCAAGGCGTGCGGCGAGGCGAATTGGGAGAGTTATGCGCAGGGGCATGAGCGACAGATCGCTATCCCGCCGCGCACCTTCTGCGTGTGGCGCAACGGCTGACGGTGGGGCTGGCGGCAGACTGCTGTCTGCGCTACGTCGTCACGGAAGTCTGTCGCGGAATCGCGCTGATTGATAATCGTTGATAACCAACGTCTATACGGCGTTCCGCGATTTCGGGGATTCCGCGGGATTTCGGGCGGCATAATGGCGATATCCGTGGTGCACGTCTGGGGAGGCGTGCGCCGATTTCGCCGAACGCCGTCCGCGGGGCGAGCGTTCGGGCCGTCGTCATGAAAGGACGCTTCAGTGGGGAACAACGCCGCCAACAGCAATGACCATCAGGCCAGCAGCCCGGCCAAACGCCAGATTCACTTCAATGGATTCGTCAAGGACTGCGTGGGCCATCAGTCGTCGGGCATGTGGCGATACCCCGGCGACCGGTCGGCGGAATACACCGACATCAATCATTGGATCGAACTGGCGAAACTGTTCGAGCGCGGTCGTTTCGATGCCATGTTCATCGCCGATCTGGTCGGCTACTTCGACGTGTACGGCGGCAATGTGGACTCCGCGTTGCGCACCGCCTCGCAGCTGCCGATCAACGATCCGACCACGCTGATCTCGGCCATGTCCGTGGCCACCGAAAACCTCGGATTCGGCGTGACCGCCGGCGTCTTCTATGAGCATCCGTACACGTTCGCGCGCCGCATGAGCTCGCTCGACCACATCACCAACGGCCGTGTGGGCTGGAACGTGGTGACCGGCTATCTGCCGTCCGCGCTGCGCAACATGGGTCAGGACGACATTCCGCACGACAAGCGCTACGACTACGCCGACGAATACCTCGAGGTGCTGTACAAGCTGTGGGAGGGCTCGTGGGAGGACGACGCCGTGGTGAAGGACAAGGCGCACGACGTGTACGCCGACCCGACCAAGGTGCACGAGATCAACCATCACGGCGAATTCTTCGATGTGCCCGGCATCCATCTGTGCGAGCCGTCGCCGCAGCGCACGCCGGTGATTTTCCAGGCCGGAACCTCGCCGCGCGGCATCAAGTTCGCCGCCGAGAACGCCGAGGCCATCTTCGTGACCGGACCCACGCCGGAGCTGGTCGCGCCGCAGGTGAAGAAGGTGCGTGACTCACTCGAGGCCGCCGGCCGTGGCCGCTACGATGCCCGTGTGCTCATGATGCTCACCGTGATCACCGGCAACACCGAGCAGGAGGCGTGGGACAAGTACCACGACTACGAGCGGTATGCGTCCACCGAGGGCGCGCTCACACTGTATTCCGGATGGATCGGCACCGACCTGTCGAAGTACGATCTCGACCAGCCGCTCGACGACATCGACTCCAACGCCATCCAGTCCACGGCCGCCAACATGCAGAAGGTCAAGGGCGACGACGGCAAGCGCTGGACGGTGCGCGACATCGCCGTGCGTCGCGCGATCGGCGGCAACAGCCCGGTGATCGTCGGTTCAGGCGAGCAGGTGGCCGACGAGCTGCAGCGCATCGTCGAACTGACCGACGTGGACGGATTCAATCTCGCCTATGTGACCAATCCCGGCACGTTCGAGGACATCATCGACTATGTGGTGCCGATTCTGCAGGAGCGTGGGGTCTATCAGACCGAGTACGCGCCCGGTACGCTGCGCAACAAACTGTTCGGCAAGGGCGATCATCTCAATCCGAACCACCGCGGATACCAGTACAAGGTGTCCCGTCCGTAGCCGTGTCCGGTGCGGACTTAGCGGAGTGTTCGACGGCTGTTAACCGTCCGTTGCCGAAATTCATGTAGCGGTTGCCCGGGGGATGCCCCCCGGACGATTGACGGGCATAGCGTTCCCAGTTAGGGAGCATTCCCTCAGCGGTAAGGATGCCGGCTGGCCTGTTGGCGTGATCGTGGATCATGCCCTTGGACCAGCCGGCATAATACATCGGTCAGCGTCGACATGACGTGCGATCGACATGCCGTTGCTCGAAGATGGAATTGAGGTATGGAAGTGAACACTCGCAAGGCTTTGAAGGGAACAGTGGCCGCGATCATCGCGTCCGCCACGCTGTTCGGCTTCGCTGGTCTGGCCAACGCGGCCGACGGTCAGGGCGTCGAACAGCTCAAGGAACACGGTGCCGCACAGCGCATCGCCGGAGTCTACGGCAACACCAAGGCCGATAACGTCATCCTGTTCATCGGTGACGGCATGGGCGACTCCGAGATCACCGTGGCCCGCAACTACCTGCACGGCGTGAACGGCAGCTTCGACGGACTCGACAAGATCGGTCAGCCGAACCTGAACAAGGGCGTGGAGACCGGCACCGGTCAGTACACCACCTTCTCGCTGGGCAACAGCTCCAACGACTCGCTGATGGCCAAGGACAAGAACGGTCAGCTCACCGGCAGCAAGACCGCCGGCGTGATCACCCCCGTGACCGACTCCTCCGCCTCCGGCTCCAGCTGGGCCACCGGCACCAAGACCTACAACAACGCCGTCGACGTGGACGTCGAGGGCAACCCGCAGCTCAACCTCATCGAGCTCGCCAAGGCGGCCGGCAAGGCCACCGGTAACGTGACCACCGCCGAGATCCAGGACGCCACCCCGGCCGTGCTGGAATCCCACTCCTCTGAGCGCGCCTGCTACGGCCCGCAGGGCAAGTGGGACGGCTCCGACAAGAACGGTGACGGCGTGGTCGACCTCAAGGACGCCGAGGCTGCCGGCATCGGCAGCTGCCTCGCCCCGCAGCTCAAGGCCAACGGCGGCATCGGATCCATCTCCGAGCAGCTGATCGACACCCGCGCCGATGTGACCATCGGTGGTGGCGCCAAGTACTTCAACCAGCTCAACCAGTCCGGTGAGACCCTGTGGCAGCAGGCCGCCAACGAAGGCTTCCAGACCGTGAAGTCCGGTGACGTGGATGGCTTCAAGGCCCTGAGCTACCAGGAGAACAAGCCGGTTCTCGCCCTGCTCGGCGACGGCAACCTGCCCACCCAGTTCCAGAACACCCCGGCTCTGGCCCAGAAGGAAACCGAGGCTCGTGGCCCGGTGGATTGCAAGGTCAGCCCCGACTGGCTCGGCAACAAGGGCGCTTCGCTCGCCGACTTCACCGACAAGGCCATCGACCTGCTCAAGGCCAACCCGAAGTCCAAGAACGGCTTCTTCCTGCAGGTTGAGGGTGCTTCCATCGACAAGCAGGACCACGCCGCCAACGCCTGCGGCCAGATCGGCGAGACCGACGACCTCGACAAGGCCATCTCCGCCGCACTGAACAAGGTGGATCTGAGCAACACCCTCGTCATCGTGACCGCCGATCACGCCCACACCAGCCAGATCGTCAGCGAGCCCCCGGCATACGCACTGAGCACCATTCTGAAGAACCGCGACGGCTCCCAGACCGTGATCTCCTACGGCACCGCCACGGCCAACGACCCCGATGCCGAGAACCCGGAAGTCGGCTACAACGACGGTGGCATGGAGCACACCGGCACCCAGCTGCGCATCGCGGCCTCCGGCCCCGGTGCCTCCCGTGTTGACGGCCTGACCGATCAGACCGACAACTTCTACACCATCGCCCACGCCCTTGGCCTCGCCACCGAGAAGGCCGATCAGGACAAGCTGTCCGACGGCGCTTCCGTGACCGCCAAGGACAACAAGAACCAGGTGTTCGACATCGCCGGCTTCAACGGCGACGCCGTGCTGCGCTACGAGCTCAAGGACAAGGACGGCAAGGTCGTCTCCGCCTCCGACGCGACCACCCCGCTGTCCGGTCTGCGCGTGAAGACCGCCGGTGTGACCACCCTCGATCTGAGCAAGTTCATCAACTCCGACGCCAAGTACAGCCTGACCGTCACCGGTCAGCAGTCCGGCAAGACCGTTGAGATCAAGGACTTCGCCGGCCCGAACGGCACCGAAGGTAACGGCGCCGCCCAGGTTGGCCCGAACGCCTCCAACGACAAGCCTGTGGCCTCCGGCAAGGTGAACGCTCCGAAGCAGAACGGCGTGCTCGGCAAGACCGGCGCCACCGTGCTCGGTGTGGCTCTGCTCGCCATGGCCCTGGTTGCCGGCGGTCTGGCCATCAAGTTCGCCAAGTCCCGCAACGCCTGAGACTGAGCCTGACCAAGCCTGAGACCGCAAGCCGCTACGGCGGCGTGCGGTAACGGGCGGCAGGCATCAAACAATCAAGCAAACACCATAGGGGTTCTTCGAAACCGGGTGACACCGGTTCCGAAGAACCCCTTTCTCGTAGGTTGACGTCTCTCATCGTCGAGAGCGATCCAATGCTGTCCGGGTCTTCGAGCCGGGTCTTCGAGTGATTCGGAAACTCCGAAAAAGTTTTTCTGTAAAGACGGAATAAAAACTGGACTTCTAAAGTTGAGTGGTGTAGGCTCAAGTTTTGGAAAGCGAAAAGCCTACCGGGCTTCGGTTGATCGACGCAGTCGGTCGTGGAGATCGCCGAGGCCGGAAGCTTGAGCGATACACGTAGAACGAAACCTAACCATAGGAGGAAATTATGGGACGCGCAGTTGGTATTGATCTGGGAACCACGAATTCCTGCATCGCCACTCTTGAAGGTGGCCAGCCCACCGTTATCGTGAACGCCGAAGGCGCTCGCACCACGCCGTCCGTGGTCGCATTCAGCAAGTCCGGTGAGATCCTGGTCGGCGAAGTCGCCAAGCGCCAGGCCGTGACGAACGTCGACCGCACCATCAGCTCCGTGAAGCGTCACATGGGCACCGACTGGACCGTCGAGATCGACGGCAAGAAGTGGACTCCGCAGGAGATCTCCGCTCAGGTGCTGATGAAGCTGAAGAGGGACGCGGAGTCCTACTTGGGTGAGCCGGTCACCGACGCCGTCATCACCTGCCCGGCATACTTCAACGACGCTCAGCGTCAGGCCACCAAGGACGCCGGTAAGATCGCCGGCCTGAACGTGCTTCGTATCATCAACGAGCCGACCGCAGCCGCACTGGCCTACGGTCTGGAAAAGGGCAAGGAAGATGAGCGCATCCTGGTCTTCGACCTCGGTGGCGGCACCTTCGATGTCTCCCTGCTGGAGATCGGCAAGGACGACGACGGCTTCTCCACCATTCAGGTGCAGGCCACGAACGGCGACAACCACCTGGGCGGCGACGACTGGGATCAGAAGATCATCGACTGGCTGGTCAGCGAAGTCAAGAACAAGTATGGCGTTGATCTGAGCAAGGACAAGATCGCTCTGCAGCGTCTGAAGGAAGCCTCCGAGCAGGCCAAGAAGGAGCTGAGCTCCTCGACCTCCACCAGCATCTCCATGCAGTACCTGGCCATGACGCCCGACGGCACCCCGGTGCACCTGGACGAGACCCTGACCCGTGCGCACTTCGAGGAAATGACCTCCGACCTGCTGGGTCGCTGCCGTACCCCGTTCAACAACGTGCTGTCCGACGCCGGCATCTCCGTGAGCCAGATCGACCACGTGGTGCTCGTCGGTGGCTCCACCCGTATGCCCGCCGTCAAGGAGCTCGTCAAGGAGCTCACCGGTGGTAAGGAAGCCAACCAGTCCGTGAACCCGGATGAGGTCGTGGCCGTCGGTGCCGCCGTGCAGTCCGGCGTCATCAAGGGCGACCGCAAGGACGTGCTGCTGATCGATGTGACCCCGCTGTCGCTGGGCATCGAGACCAAGGGCGGCATCATGACCAAGCTGATCGACCGCAACACCGCCATTCCGACCAAGCGCTCCGAGGTGTTCTCCACCGCCGAGGACAACCAGCCGTCCGTGCTGATTCAGGTTTACCAGGGCGAGCGTGAGTTCGCTCGCGACAACAAGCCGCTGGGCACCTTCGAGCTGACCGGCATCGCTCCGGCTCCGCGTGGCGTCCCGCAGATCGAGGTCACCTTCGACATCGACGCCAATGGCATCGTGCACGTGTCCGCCAAGGACAAGGGCACTGGCAAGGAGCAGTCGATGACCATCACCGGTGGTTCCGGCCTGCCCAAGGATGAGATCGACCGCATGGTCAAGGAAGCCGAAGAGCACGAGGCCGAGGACAAGAAGCGCAAGGAGGATGCTGAGGTGCGTAACCAGGCCGAAGCTTTCGCCTACCAGACCGAGAAGCTCGTCAACGACAACAAGGACAAGGTCTCCGACGAGGTCGCCAAGGAGGTCACCGACAAGGTGAACGCTCTGAAGGAAGCCCTGAAGGGTGACGACATCGAGAAGATCAAGACCGCCCAGTCCGAGCTGATGACCTCCGCCCAGAAGATCGGCGAGGCCCTGTACTCGCAGCAGGCCGCCGCTGGCGCTGCCGGTGCCGCTGGTGCCGCAGGCGCTGGTGCCGGTACCGCGAACGCCGGTTCCGCCTCCAACGGTGGCGACGACGACGTGGTGGACGCCGAGGTCGTGGACGACGATGACGACAAGGACAACAAGTAATCATGTCTGACTTCAACAAGGACGATTACCTGAACGACATGGAGGATGCCGAGTCGCTGAAGAACGACCCGGCATCCGCCGGCTCTGCCCCCGCCGACGATGCGAAGGCCGCCGATTCCGGCTCCGCCAAGCCCGCCGATGCCGATGCTTCGGCTCAGGCCGCTACGGATGCGGATACCGCGGACAACGCTGACAAGCCCGCCGACGCCGGCTCCGACGCCTCCGATACCGACGAGCTCACCCCGCTTGGCAAGGCCAAGAAGGAGGCCGCCGATTATCTCGAGGCCCTGCAGCGCGAACGTGCGGAGTTCATCAACTACCGCAACCGCACCGCCAAGGAGAAGGACGTGTTCCGCCAGCACGGCATCATCGACGTGCTGACCGCCCTGCTTCCCGCACTCGACGACATCGACCGCATTCGCGAACACAGCGAGATGGACGATTCCTTCAAGGCCGTGGCCACGAAGATCGACAAAGCGTTCGAGAAGTTCGGCGTGGAGAAGTTCGGCGTGAAGGGCGAGGACTTCGACCCGACCAAGCACGACGCAATCCTGCATCGTCCCGATCCGACGGCCGAAAAGGAGACCGTCGACGCCGTGGTCGAGGCCGGATACCGCATCGGCGATCGCGTGATCCGCGCCGCCCGTGTGGTCGTCGTTTCTCCGCAGAACTAACACACTCACACCAGCCGGTACCGGCCAGAATCGGCCAGTACCGGCACGATATCCCCGGTGTCCCTCCTCCATGGAGGGGCACCACACAGGAATGGATACCAAATAATCAACAGACTTGTGAAAGGAGACCTGAATGGCTGAGAATGAATGGCTGAACAAAGATTTCTACAAAGTCCTCGGTGTCTCCAAGGACGCTTCGGCCGACGAGATCACCAAGGCCTACCGTAAGCTCGCGCGTAAATACCACCCCGATCTGAACAAGACCAAGGAGGCCGAGGAGAAGTTCAAGGACATCTCCGAGGCATACGACGTGCTCAGCAACAAGGATCAGCGTCAGAAGTACGATGCGATCCGCCAGTTCGGCATGGGTGGCGCTCGTTTCGCCGGAGGTTCGGGGCAGGGCGGCTTTGATGCCAGCGGCTTCTCCGACATCTTCGGCTCGATGTTCGGTGCGGGTGCCGGTGCCCCCGGTGGCTCGCGCATCCGTTTCTCCACCGGCGGTCAGGGAGGCCCCGACCTCAACGACATCTTCTCCGCGTTCGGCGGAGCGGCAGGCGCTCGGCCGGGCGGCTACGGTGCCGGCGGATACTCCTACGAGGAGCCGCCGCGTCCGGAACGCGGCAAGGACCGTAACTCCAAGATCACGCTCACCACGCGCCAGGCGGTGAAGGGGGCCACGGTGTCCCTGAGCATGGACGGCAGCAAGTTCAAGACGCATATCCCCGCCGGAGTCAAGGACGGGCAGAAGATCCGTCTGGCAGGCAAGGGCCATGCCGGTCTGAACGGCGGCTCTCACGGCGACCTGTATCTCACCGTGCACGTGAAGTCCGACGACACGTTCTCCATGCGGGGACGTGACGTGGTGATGGATCTGCCGGTCACGATCGTCGAGGCCGCATGCGGCGGCAAGGTCTCCGCGCGCGACATCGATGGTGAGGTGGTCACGTTCAAGGTGCCCGCCGGCTCGTCGAGCGGTGCCGAGGTGCGCATCAAGGGCAAGGGTGTGCAGAGCCCCAAGGGCAACGGCGACCTGATCGGCCGGATCATGGTCCAGGTGCCCGACTCGCTGGGTTTGCGCCAGAGGAAGTCCCTGAAGGACTTCGACAACCTGAGCGAGGACTTCAACGCCCGCGTCGCATCCCAGCGCATGGGCGAATGATCCGCGGAGCATGATGAAACGATAGCCAGACAGGAAAATCGGAAAGAAGGTGAACCATGGCTAAGATCACACCGAAGATTCGTCAGGCGTACACGATGTGTGCGCAGGCGCTGGTGCTTGGCCGCGTGAACCTTGACGTTGTCGACCAGATCGGTCTCAACGCCGACTTTCCGATTTTCAGCGTCGGTCGGGCCGCCGAGCTCGCCGACATCCATCCGCAGACCCTGCGTCAGTACGATCGGCTTGGCCTGATCGTGCCGCAGCGCACGCCGGGCGGTGCCCGTCGCTACTGTCTGCGTGACATCGATCGTCTGGTTCAGGCGCAGCGCATGAGTCAGGAGGAGTCGATCAACCTCGCCGGTATCACGCGCATCCTGCAGCTGATGGAGGAGAATCGTCAGCTCAAGCGGCAGAATCGACAGCTGCGTCGCCGCATGGAAGGCAACGTGGTATTTGAAGCCGCCGCCGATGGCGAGGTGATCGAAGTGCAGCGCATTCGCCGCACCGCTCCCGCCAATCCGTACCGGCGCGCCATCCTCCAGATCACCGCGAGTTGATCACCGCGCGCTGATCATCACGATCGTTCCGTGCAAACATCACCGTCTGCGGAAGATGCGATCGGTGTTGTTCAGCGCGGTTCGACGTGTCGGATCGGTGGATTCCCGTACGATCATCGGACATTCGACGGCAAAGGTGCCGCGATGGGGATGCCCGTTGATCGCGTCGATTAAATATGTGGCCGCCATCCTGCCGATCAACGAAATGTTGTTGTCGAACGTGGTGAGCGTGGGATGCGAGTTCGAGCAGAACACGAACCAGTTGTCGTGGCCGATCACCGCCACGTCCTGCGGCACACGCTTGCCGGCGGCCAGCAGTGCGCGGATTGCTCCGCGTGCGATCTCGTCACTCAGGCAATACACGGCATCCAGATGCGGGTGCCGGTCGAGCAGCAACCTCGCAGCCCGTTCGCCCCATTCCTCGCTCCACATGTCGAACAGCACTTCCACGGGTCGGAAATCGTAAAGCATAAACGTGCGCTGCGCCCCCTGCGCGCGGTCTCGTGCGGCTTGAAAATCCTCGGATCCGCCAATGACCGCAATGTATCGCCGCCCTAACGACAGCAGATATTCAATGGCCTGCGCTCCCGCTCCCACGTTGTCGCAGATGATGCTGCAATCATTCGGATCGGTCGACGGATCATACGTATACACCACCGGAAGACCCATGGTGGTGGACGGCTTGAGTGGCGGTCGGGGATTCGTAGTGTCGCCAACCACGATCAGGCCGTCGACGCCTCGCGCGGCCAGCTGATCGATATGATTGCGTTCCAGATCGGGCCGTCCGTGTGAGCTCATCAGCAGCGCCGCATGATTCGATGCGCCGAGCGTTCCTTCCGCTCCGGTGAGCAGCGGCAGCGAGAATCGTCCGTTGTAATCCGACGTGATGAGTCCCACCAGACCGGAACGCATCCGTATGCCTTCTGCTGTCGATTTGCGATATCCAAGTCGTTGCGCGGTCGAGATCACATGTCGTCGTGTGGCGGCCGATACACGTTCGGTGCCGTTCAGCGATTTCGATACCGTGGCCACCGATACATGCGCCTCGCGTGCCACATCCTGCAGTGTCACTCGTTTCGCCATGCTTGATCGCTCCTGTCCTCATTGCCGTATTGATATGCAGTCTACCCACACTCTGCGAAATTTTTCGCATTCGCGGCATTCGCTGATATTGCGTCATACGGTTTCCTAATATCACAATCAACAGCAACGAAGGGCTGATCGGTGGCATTCCACAGTTGGAATTCCAACGATTGTCAATCCGTGGGTGAACTCGATGGAGAAGTGTTTCCGCCGATAAGCAATGGCCATCCATGGGGAGAACTCTGCGAAAAATGCGAAAGAACTGATAGATAAACGCGAAAGGGCAGCGAATGAGCGCGACAACAGTGAAGGTAACGTCGCCTTTCTGGGTGCGGTACCGCGACAATGTGGCCAACGAGGTCATCCCCTACCAGTGGTCGGTCATCAACGACGAACGTGAGATCGACATCCCCGAGGATCCGTCCGGCGTCAACAACCAGGACATCGACAACCATTACAGCCGCGCCGTACGTAACCTGCGCATCGCCGCCGGCGACGAGGAAGGCCCCTTCAAGGGATTCGTCTTCCAGGATTCCGACGTGTACAAGTGGCTTGAAGAGGCCGCCTACGCGCTCGCCTACACCGACGACGCCGACCTGCGCGACTTGTGCGACAAGCTCGTCGATCTGATCGCCCGTGCACAGCGCGAGGACGGCTATCTCGACACCCCGTACATCATCAAGTCCGGCGCGTTCAAGACGCGTGAACGTTTCACGCAGATCCAGCAGTCGCACGAGATGTATGTGATGGGCCACTACATCGAGGCCGCCGTGGCCTACTACGAGGTGACGGGCAACGAGCAGGCGCTCGACGTGGCCAAGAAGATGGCCGATTGTCTGGATGAGAACTTCGGTCCGGAGGATGGCAAGATCCACGGTGCCGACGGCCATCCGGAGATCGAGCTGGCCCTCGCCCGCCTGTACGAGGTCACCGGCGAGCAGCGTTACCTCGACCTGTCCAAGTTCTTCATCGACGTGCGCGGTCGCGATCCCGAGTTCTACGACAAGCAGAACGCGAAGATCGGCAACGGCTCCACCGATATCTTCCAGATGCGCGGCCGGACCCACGAATACACCCAGTCCGCCCGACCCATTCGCCAGCAGCAGACCGCCGAGGGACATTCCGTGCGCGTGGTGTATATGCTCACCGCCGTGGCGCACGTGGCGCGCCTGACCCAGGACGCCGAGCTTGTTGAAACCGCTCAGCGTCTGTGGGAGGACATCGTTCGCCGTCGCATGTACATCACCGGCGGCATCGGCTCCACGCACGATGGCGAGGCATTTACCTACGACTACGATCTGCCGAACGAGACCATGTACGGCGAGTCCTGCGCTTCCGTGGGTCTCAGCTTCGTGGCCCGTCAGATGCTGGACATCGCACCGCGTGGCGAATATGCCGACGTACTGGAGAAGGAGATCTTCAACGGCGGAATCTCCGGCATCGCACTGGACGGCAAGCACTTCTACTACGTGAACCCACTCGAGGCCGATCCGCAGGCCAGCGCGCACAACCCCGATCAGGCACACGTGCTCATGCACCGCGCCGAATGGTTCGGATGCGCCTGCTGCCCGGCGAACATCGCCCGCTTCATCGCGTCGATCGATCGGTACCTGTACAACGTACGCGAATCCGACCGCACGATCATCGCCCACCAGTTCATCGCCAATGAGGCTGAGTTCTTCGATGGCGTGGAGGTGAAGCAGGAGTCCAACTTCCCGTGGGACGGCAACGTGAAGTTCACGGTGACCGTGCCGGAAGGCGCCGACGCCGTACGCTTCCTGGTTCGCATCCCGTCGTGGTCCGCCGGCCAGTACACGTTGACGGTGAATGGGCGCAATGCCGCCGACCTGCCGGTCGTCAACGGATTCGTGACCATTGATGCGCCGGCTGGTGACACTGTGATCGCGCTGGGTCTCGACATGCGGGTGAAGTTCATGCGTTCCAAGAACGCCGTGCGTCAGGACGCCGGCAAGGTGGCCGTGATGCGCGGACCGGTCGTGTATTGCGCCGAAGAGGCGGATAACGAAGGACCGCTGTGGAACTACCGACTGTCGGCAGCCGCCGTGTCCGGAGCCAGCGCCGAATACCATTCGGACGAGCTCGACGGCGTGACCGTGCTGACCGTTCCCGCTGCCAAGCGTGTGGACGACCCCGCGGACGCTCCGCTGTACGCCGACGTCGCCGACGGTCTGGCCGCTCCTCGCCCGGCCACGCTGAAGCTCATTCCGTACTACGCCTGGGCCAATCGTGAGATCGGCCAGATGCAGGTGTGGTTCGATTCCGATTTCTAGGATTGCCGGATCGGTTGCGATGAGACATCGCGATGTCGCTCATGCGCTCATCCAATGTTCCACGTGAAACATGCTGTTGCTTGTGTATTTCACGATCTGGTTCGTAACCGATCCGCAATCACCATCACTGCTGTTATGCCAACTCATTCAACGAAGAAGGAAACATCATGAGTGCCGTAACCAAGGACGCTTCCGCGGTGAAGCTGTCGCTCAAGGAGAAGATCGCCTACTCCTGCACTGATATGGCAGGCAATCTGCTCTACGTGACGATCTCGTCATACATCATGTACTTCTACACCGACGTGTTCCACATTCCGCCGGCAGGCGCGCTCGGCGCGGGTACGATTCTGCTCGTCGCCCGCTTCGCCGCCGCCGTCTCCGCTGAGACCGAGGCCTGATTCCGGTCGTCTGGTCCTGGTCTCCGGCCCTGGGCCAGACTGACTGACCATCGTGAATATCGTCGGATTCGTTGAGTGTCATGAGGTCAGGTGCCCGACAAATCCGACCGCTGAAAAACCGAAATCAAGGATCGGTGCCAGCCGGTCCAGTAAGGAGCCGCCTGTACGAGACTACACCGTATGATCGTTGTTTCACCTGGCGCCCCGCGCACGCACGCGGGGTGCCTTGTTGCGTTTGGTCGAGCTTGGTCGGGTGTTTGAGTGGTGAGTGGTGTGACGGGCGGCGTGCGTCAGCATTCGGTGACGTTGACGGCGAGGCCGCCCTTGGAGGTCTCCTTGTATTTGCTCATCATGTCGCGGCCGGTCTCCTTCATGGTGCGTATGGCCGAGTCGAGTGAGACGATGTGCGATCCGTCTCCGAGCAGTGCCATGCGTGCCGCGTTGATGGCGGTGTTCGCAGCCATGGCGTTGCGTTCGATGCAGGGGATCTGCACCAGTCCGCCGATCGGGTCGCAGGTGAGTCCAAGATTGTGTTCGATGCCGATCTCCGCCGCGTTCTCGATCTGATGCGGTGTGCCGCCGAGTGCGGCGCACAGTCCCGCCGCCGCCATGGAACAGGCCGATCCGACCTCGCCCTGACATCCGACCTCCGCTCCGGAGATCGACGCGTTACGTTTGAACAGATAGCCGATCGCCGTGGCGGTGAGCAGAAAGTCGTATACACCATCCATGGTCGCGTCGGCGGTGAGCCACCAGTAGTAGTGCAGTACCGCGGGAATGATGCCGGCCGATCCGTTCGTCGGCGCGGTGACGATCCGCCCGCCGCCGGCGTTCTCCTCGCTGACGGCAAGAGCGAACAGATCCACCCATTCGCTGTCGGATGCGTGCGCATGGAATGTTTCACGCGATGTTTCACGTGAAACGCTGCCGTGGAACATATCGACGTCGCCATTGCCGAGCCGCCGATACAGTGCGGGGGCGCGGCGTGGAACATTCAGGCCACCCGGCAGCGTCGCCTCGTCGCTGGTGCATCCGTTGCGTACGCAGTCGCGCATCGTTCGCCAGATCGTCGTCATCATCGCGCGGGTGTCGTCGGCCGGGCGGAACGACAATTCGTTATGGCGCACCAGATCGGCGATCGTGCACTGTTCCCGGTCGCACATCTCCAGCATCTGCGCGGCCGACGCGAATGGGAATGGAACGTCGTCGTCGGTTCCTCGGCCGTTGCCATGTCCGCTATCATCGGCGTCTCGCGATCGCAGCAGCTCGTCCTCGTAGGCGATGAATCCGCCGCCGATCGAATAGATCACCGCCGAATCCACCGTATGATCATGCTGGTCCAGCGCGTGAAACTCCATGCAGTTCGGGTGCAGTCGCGGCGTATGCCAGGTGTTGAATTCGATATCGTCTTTCGTGAACGGCACGTCGTGCACACCGGCAAGCGTCACCGTTCCCCGCCGGTCGCAGTCGTCGAGATCGTGCAGCACATCGTAGGGGTCGACGCTTTCCGGATGCTTGCCCTCAAGCCCGGCCAGCACCGCGCGATCGGTGCCATGCCCCAATCCGGTCTGCGCCAACGATCCCAGCAGCACCACGCGCACGCGGGCCGTGGTGTCCAGCAATCCGCGATCGCGCAGTGACGTGACGAATGCGCACGCGGCACGCATCGGTCCCACGGTATGGGACGACGATGGCCCGATGCCAATCGAAAACATATCCGTCACGCTCAGCATCATGACTCCTTGTTTCTGGTAACTGGAACGATTGTGATGGTCGTTGTGATGGCCGGTCACTGTGATCGGCCATTGCCAGCACCAGCATAAATGATCTCCGCGGCGCTGACCGTTACATCCGTTTCGGTTGCTGTGTTGCGGAATTGTCGTTGGTGTTGCCGGATTGCCCGTGGTTTGGGTGATAATGACGGGGAAGAGCATCGTCAGACCCTCGCGTGGCGGCCGCGGCGTCGAACGGCGTCGAACCGTCTGTCATTTGTCGCCAACGCCGCAGGATATGGCGATCGATCATGATGGAGTCGGCCAGTCAGGAGGTACTGATGTCGCGTAAGACGAAGGCGGTTGCGGGACGACGTGCAAATATCGCCAAGCATGGTAAAGGGTTGGGCGGATTCGGTTTCGGTGCGATGATTCGCAACGCGGTGATCACCGGAGGCGTGGCCGCCGGTCTGGGGGCGTGGGCGCTTGCCCCGCGTTCGCGTATCGATGCGCGTCGCTACCGCGTGCCGTCCGTTCCGTATGTGCACTACGCGCATCGCGGATTGCACGACGCAGGATCGGGCCTGTCCGTCGGCACGGTGAGCGAGCGCTGCGCATATGTGGATCTTGCTCGACGCAGTGCGCTGAAGGCCGGCTACGGCAGCGCCGATTTTGATGGTCCGATCGCGCCGGAGAACTCGCTCGCCTCGTTCGCCGCTGCGCGCGAGGCCGGATATGGCATTGAGCTTGATCTGCAGCTGACGCGCGACGGTCAGGTGGTGGTCGTGCATGATGCCGATCTCAAGCGTGTCGCCGGCGATCCGCGTCGCATCAAGGATCTCACCTATGAGGAACTGACCCGCATTCCGCTGTTCCCCGATCCCGCCAAGCCGGGTGACGCCGTGGCCGCCACGCGCGCCGACGGCAAGTGGGATGAGAAGCCGGCCGGCTACTACCAGCATGTGCCGCTGTTCTCCGACGTGCTTGCTGTGGTCGGTGGGCGTGTGCCGATCATCGTGGAGTACAAGTTCAACGACTACGGCTGGGATGACTCCTGCGAGGAGCTCATGAAGAAGGGCTCCGAGCTGCTGGCCGCGTATGACGGCCCGTATGTGATCGAGTCGTTCCATCCGAGCGCCGTGCGCTGGTATCGGGAGAACTGCCCCGAGGTGAACCGCGGCCAGCTGGCCGAAGAGGGCGATCCCACCAAGAACTGGAAGGACTGGCTGTGCGGTCTGCTGGTGTTCAACTGGCTTGGCCGCCCGGATTTCGTCGCCTATGACTGGCATGGCGGCGACAGCGCCCAGGCTCGATTCGCCCGCAAGCTCGGCGCGACCATGGTGTCGTGGACGGTTCGCAGTTCCGTGGAGTTCCAGCGGTCCGCGCCCTACTTCGACCACATGATCTTCGAGGCGTTCGTGCCCGATTCCCCGGCCCGATAGCCGTTGCCGCGCACTCTTCGCTGAACATTGTGAGCGTTGCGAATGTCACGAAGAGTGCGCGGTGATTCTTGTTCCTGCTATTTGTGATAGCTATTTGTGATACGGCTCGCCCGCGTTGATCTTGTAGGCGCGGTAGATCTGCTCGAGCAGAACCATGCGCATGAGCTGATGCGGGAACGTCATCTTGGAAAAACTCAGATGATAGTCCGCACGCTTGAGGATCGCATCGTCCAGACCGATCGACCCACCGATCACGAACTGGATATGACTGGTGCCGTGCAGTCCGAGATCGTTGATCTGCTGCGCGAACTGCTCCGACGTCGACTGCTTGCCATTGATCGCCAGCGCGATCACATAGGCGTCGTCCCGGAGATGCTTGGCGATGCGCTCGCCCTCCTTGGCCTTGATCAGCCGCTCCACGCCATCGCTCGCATGCTCCGGCGTCTTCTCGTCGGCCACCTCAACGATGTCGAGCTTGCAGTAGCGTCCAAGACGCTTGGCATATTCCTCGATGCCATCCCGCAGATACCGTTCCTTGATCTTGCCAACCCCAATAACCGTAATCCTCATGCCCTACACTCTAGCCGCTCTGCTTTGTGCTTTTGGTTCTGTTGGCAGATATAGGTGTGGGTGGAGGGAGGGGCATGCATTTCCCGATACACTCAAGGCCGTTCGGCCTCGCTCCGGGATTTGTTTGCATAGCATAACAAATCCCTCCGCTGCTTACGATCGGGAAACACATGCCCCTCCCTCCACGGCGTCTCCCCTGAAAGCCTTGACCCTTGGGAAAGTACCCGCCCATTAGGCCAGACACGAGTGAGGGGAGGCGTGTATGTTTCGCGATTGTAAGCAGCGCAGGGGTTTGCTAGGCTTGCCCAGCAAACCCCGGAGCGAGGCCAAACGGCCTTGAGTGTATCGCGAAACATACACGCCTCCCCATGCCAAAGCACCTACGAAAAGCGTGATTGCCGATCAGTCGACGACGCCGTACAGGCGGTCTCCCGCATCTCCGAGGCCCGGCACGATGTACGCCTGCTCGTTGAGGTGATCGTCCACGGCGGCCACCACGACCTTGAAGTTGACGTCCGGGTTGACCTCCTGCTCAAGGCGCTTGAGTCCCTCCGGGGCTGCAAGCACGTCGATGCAGGTGATTTCGCGCGCGCCACGTTCGGCCAGGTAGTGGATCGCGGCCACCAGCGTGCCGCCGGTGGCGAGCATCGGGTCCACGAGGAACACGTGACGGCCGGTCAGATCGTCGGGCAGACGGTTGGCGTAGGTGATGATGTCAAGGGTCCGCTCGTCGCGCTTCATGCCGAGGAAGCCGACTTCGGCGGTGGGCAGCAGCTTCATCATGCCGTCGAGCATGCCGAGTCCGGCGCGCAGGATCGGCACGATCATCGGGCGGGGCGGGGCGATCTGCTTGCCGACCATCGGTGCGACCGGCGTCTCGATCGGCTTGTCTTCCAGCAGCAGGTCGCGCGTGGCCTCGTAGGCTTCGAGCATCACGATTTCGCTGATGAGCTCGCGGAAGGTGTTGGATGGGGTGTTCTTGTCGCGCAGAACGGTGAGCTTATGTTCCACCAGAGGGTGGGATACGACATGCAATTCCATACTCATGGTTTCCAAGTCTAATCGGGCGTATGCCCCCGACGTTTCCGTGCCGCGACCGTCTGCTGATGGTCGTTCGCTCATTCCTCGGTTCGTCTTGTTCGCCTCGGGGGAATGGGCCATTGCCGGGAGGCCACTGCACCCCTACACGGTAGTGTGATCACACTAAGAAAGATGGGCTGGAGGCTGTATGGTTCAAGTGTCTGCAAGGGGGGACAGGAGTCTGGCGGACGAGCGTGCGGAGAGTGTGATGCGGGAAGTCGGTAGAGTGTCCGTATGAGTGACGTGGATCTGCGAATGATGGATGAGGCCCTGTCCCTTGCACGACAGGCGGCCTCGCATGGCGATGTGCCCGTGGGAGCGGTGGTGGTCGACGCGAACGGTGTGATCATCGGTCGTGGCCGCAATCGTCGCGAGGAGGACGGCGATCCGCTCGCCCACGCCGAAGTGCAGGCCATGCGCGAGGCCGCCGAACGTTGCGGCCGTTGGAATCTGGAGGATTGCACGCTCGTGGTTACGCTCGAACCGTGTCCGATGTGCGCGGGCGCATGCCTCACCACGCATATCGGTCGTATCGTGTTCGGCGCCTGGGATGCGAAGCTCGGCGCATGCGGGTCGGTGTGGGACATTCCCCGCGATCCTCACGTGGGTTCAACCCCCGAGGTGGTGGGTGATGTGCGCGAACCCGAATGCCGTGCGCTGCTCACCGATTTCTTCACTCGGCGTCGATGACATCCAACGCCCAATCGACGCGCCATTGCCCTTCGCTATACCTCGTCATGACCGCGTTACATGGGTAACGCCCGCGAAATCATGCGGCAATCGAAACCGTGTCCGTGTCGCCTAGCGTTAGCGTCACGATGATCGATTGATCATCGGCCGGAATCGGAAACACCGGTGCCGCGGAAATCGGAAGGAGGCGCACGATGGAATTCGCCATGAGCAGGATCGATATTCTGCGATTCATCTCCGATGAGTTCTTCGGCGCGGGGTCCTCGGATCATACCGTTCGCGTGACCGTCACCATGCCGTTGGACAGCAGCGGCGACGAGGATTCATCAACGTCGATCGATCCCATTCATTAATGAGTAATTACGAGTAATGCACAAAGCTTGCTGTCCCGTCAACGTTCGCTGCACGAGTTCGTTGGCGGGGCGGCATCGTTATTTCCGGCCTCCCCACTCGAGAATCCGCCGTCGGACCGTTCTCATCAGCCGATATCAGTCAATATTCGATAGGCCGTAACGTGGTATTCAGATTCATGAGAGGAAGCATCCACATTCCTGCCCTATATTCGGCACGTGCGGAACCACGTATGTGGTGTTCCGACGATAAACGAACAGATATATGACGATTGATCGACGCCAGTCGACGCCATCCGACACTGATTCGGAAACGCGGCAATCGGCGGGCGGACAGTGACCGAAACCGAGCGCGAACGCGACATCATCGATCAAGCGAGGCTGGTATGGAAACGACAATGCAGGCAGTGGAACACGACAACAACGATCACACCCCCGATTATTCAAAGCATCGCAGGAACGCCGGCGTGAAGCCGGGCGCCAAGCCGTCCCGTCGTCGTACGTCGCGCCCGTTCCTCGCCATGCGCGTCAGGATCGCCGCGGTACTGTGCGGTGCGGCGGCCGCGCTGATGACGCTGCTCACGCCCGCGCTGGCGCTCGCGGCCGAAGCCACCAGCATCAACACCCCCGATCGTACGCCGCTCACCGCGATGGACATGCTCAGCGTGATCGGACTGATCGTGGTCATGGTCATCGTCGGCGCCTGCGTGATCGTCCACCGCGGTCACGCCTCCGGCAGCGGCCACCCGCTGGTCTGAACAATCCGGATAATCCCGGCTCCGCTTATGCTTTAACGCTTTGCGTACGCGAATCCGATAAGAATTCCCACATCCGTCACCAAGCGTTCAACCAATTGCGAACTTCCGCACACAACGCTCCTCTAGCGTGAAAGAGACTGGCACGGCGAAAACCCACGGGGTGCAATCGCCGACCGTGATCAACCCTCACAGAGCTAGGAAATCAAGGAGCAGAAGGACATCGACCTTCTCGAAGCAGATCCACAAGGCGCTCGTCGCCGCCGGTGCCGGAGTGTTGGCCACGGCGATGGCACTGACCCCCGGCATCACGTTCGCCGCGGACGCGCAGACCAACTACTACAGCAGCAAGCAGCCCTATCCCGTCCCCTCGCAGGAGACCACGAGCTCATACTCCGCCGCACCCGCCGGCTATGAGCCGATCTACACGGAAAGCGTGGACCGCCACGGTTCGCGCGGTCTGTCCAGCTACAAGTACGACGCCCTGCTGAAGCTCATGGCCACCACGGCGGTCAAGGAGAACGGCTTCAAGAGCGAGCAGATCAAGAACGAGTTCCTCGCCAGCCTCGACGGCATCACCGCCGCCAACGTGAAGAACGGCTACGGACAGCTCACCAATCTGGGTCGCGGCGAACTGCGCGGCATCGGCCAGCGCGCGTACGACCGCAACAAGACGCTGTTCGACCAGGCCAACGCGAACGGCGAGCAGATCGCCTTCGAATCATCCAGAGAATCCCGCGCCACCGAATCCGGCGACCGTTTCAAGGACGGTCTGGTGAACGAATCCGGCAACGCGCTCGCCGACAACGTGCAGGCCAATGAGAAGCGTCCCGGCACCCTCTACTTCCACAAGCTGGAGAACCCCGACGGTACCGTGAAGTAGCCGGGCGACGAGGGATACGCCGAGGCGAAGGCCTACGAGGACTGGCTTGATGCGCAGGAGTCCGACAACGGACAGATCACCGCGCACATGGACTTCATCGAAAGCCTGCCGGAAAGCAAGACCGTGGCCAACGATCTGCTCAAGACCATCTTCACCGATGATTTCATCAGCAAGATCGGCACCGACGACGCCCACATCTGGTACAACACCAAGGACGGCACCAAGAAGGGCGAGCAGAACTGCGCTCCCGGCGCCGACCCCGCCAAGGACGCGGACGCCTGCGGTGAGGCGTCGAAGAAGATCAAGACCCAGATCGACGCCGCCGAATACGTCTACGAGCTGTACATCACCCAGGCCGATATGATCGAGGAGAACAACGGCACGTTCGACTTCACCAAGTACTTCGCAGGTCACGAGCAGGACGCCGAATGGTTCGTCTACCTGCTCGACAAGGACGACTTCTACGAGAAGGGGCCGGGCTTCGAAGGACACGACGACAGCTACAAGAACGCCCAGGTGCTGCTCGACGACTTCTTCAAGGTGATCGACCAGCGTGTGGACGGTGGCAGCACCGCCGCCACCTTCCGCTTCGGCCACGCCGAGACCGTGGTGCCGTTCGCCGCGCTGCTCAAGCTGCCCGGCTCCACCCAGCAGGCGCCCGATGTGGCCCAGCCCAAGAGCATCCACGACGTGTTCAACTACACCGACAATATCTACCGTTCCGACACCGTCGGCCCGATGACCGTGAACGTGCAGTGGGACGTCGTCGCGCGCAAGGGCACGGACCCGAAGACCGGCAAGGCATACACGCTGCTCGTCCGCGTGCTCTACAACGAGAAGGAGACCGCGCTTGACGGCGCCCAGTGCGTGCCGGTGGCCAAGAACTCCACCTGGTACAAGCTCAGCGAGCTCAAGCGCTGCCTCAAGGCCACCGGATACGTGAGCACTGGCGAGGATCCGCAGATCGACCCGAACGACGTGCCGACGCCGAACAACCCGGACGCCAACAAGCCCTCCCAGTACGGCGTGGACAACCTCAGCGCCGTGACCGCCAACTACGCCGACAACGGCGCGCAGGTGAAGGGCTTCGACTACCGCCAGCACGGTCCGTTCGCCATCGAATCCGGCCGTAGCGTGAAGCTGCAGGGCGTGCCGGACAAGTGGACCGCCGCGAAGACCGACGAATCCAACGGTGCGCAGAAGTTCACCGTGACCAGCCCCGACGGTTCGTTCTCGTGGACGTACGAGTTCTCGCCGAACGCCGGTGGCGCTGGCAAGGACAACGGCACCACCGGTGCGCAGAAGACCACCGCCGACGTGACCACGACCAAGAACGCGGGTACGCCGTCGGCGCTGTCGAAGACCGGCGTCAACGTGGCCGTTATGGCGGGCGCTCTCGTGGTGATGATGGCCGTGGGCCTGTGCCTGATCATGCGTGCCATGCGTCGCGACTGAGCGCAGTCGTAACCGCATGTTCGATCGCGTGATCACATGATTCATGCGATCCCCCGAGTCTTCTGCCCGCATGTCGAAATGGCATGGGGGCAGAAGACTCACTTGTTGAGACAGTCTCTTAAGATTGACACTCATGGATCAGAAAGACGTCATCAAAAATCTGCAGCGTGACCATGCCGAGGAATTGAAGCTCGCGGCGAAGCGACTCAAAGGCACCGCTCACCACACCCGTATCATCGAATCCCCCATTCTTTCCGAAATGACCGGACACAAGGTCCTCCTCAAGCCGGAGAACCTGCAGGTCACCGGATCGTTCAAGATCCGTGGCGCCTACAACAAGATCGCATCGCTCAGCGACGAGGAACTGGCGCGCGGCATCGTGACCGCATCGGCCGGCAACCACGCGCAGGGTGTGGCGTATGCGGCTCGCGAGCGCGGCGCCAAGGCCACGATCTGCATGCCGCAGATCACCCCGCCGCTCAAGGTGGACGCCACCAAGGCGTACGGTGCCGACGTGGTGCTGCACGGTGACGTGTTCGACGAGGCCGCCGCCTACGCGCAGCGTCTGAGTGACGAGCAGGGCATGATCTTCGTGCCGCCGTTCGACGACTACGAGGTGATCTGCGGTCAGGGCACGATCGGTCTGGAGATCCTCGAGGACGTGCCGGACGTGACCGACGTGGTGGTGCCGCTGGGTGGCGGCGGCCTGGGTGCCGGCGTGGCGCTCGCGATCAAGACGTTCAAGCCCGAGGTGCGCGTGATTGGCGCGATCCCGGAGGGCAGCCCGGCGTTCCTGAATTCGTTCCGTGCCGGCCGTGTGGTGGAGGCCGAGCAGGTGGTCACGTCGGCCGAGGGCGTGGCGGTGAAGCATCCGGGCGATCTGACGTTCGCCCTGCTCAACGAGTTCCTTGACGATCTGGTGACGGTCACCGAGCGTGACATCAACGAGATGATCCTGCTGATGCTGGAGCGTCACAAGCTGGTGGTGGAGGCCGCGGGTGCGGTGTCCCTGGCCGCGCTTGAGCATCTGAATCTGCGTTCCCGCAAGTTCGCCGCGGCCCCCGGCCCGCATGTGGTGGTGCCGATCCTGTCCGGCGGCAACATCGATACGGTGACGATGGGCGCGGTGATCCAGAAGGGTATGATCGCCCGCGGCCGCATCATGAACTTCGAGGTGGAGCTGCCGGATACGCCGGGTCAGCTGGTGAAGGTGGCCACGCTGCTGGCCGAACAGCGCGCGAACGTGATCGCGCTGGACCACGATCAGTTCAAGGCGTCCGGCCACTACACGAACGCCGTGTCGCTGGGCGTGACGGTGGAGACGAACGGTCCGGATCATATCGACAAGATCCTCGCCGCGCTGCGTGCCGCCGGATTCCAGCCGCGTCGCGTGTACTGATCCGCCGCCTGCGCGGTGTCGTCAGGCGCGAATACGGGCTGACAGACGCAAATACGGGCTGAACAAGACGAAATCCGCTATTCGTAGTGCTTTAAGGACGTTTGGCGTACAAAAAACGTCCGTACGCCACTACGAATTACCGGGAACGTCTTTTTCGGCCCGTATTGTCATACGTAAGGGGGTCACTTACGTACGTTAGGGGAACGAGGACACCATGACACAGTCGTCAATACAGTCGTCAGCAGATCAGCAGGATCAGCAGTCAAATCAGACGTCAGCCGTTCCGGCCGCGATCGCGATCAATCCGGCGTTCGCCGTCGCGCCAGTCAACAACCGACTGTTCGGTTCGTTCGTCGAGCATCTGGGCCGTTGCGTATACACGGGTATCTACGAACCCGGTCATCCCACGGCCGACGAGCACGGATTCCGTCAGGACGTGATCGATCTGGTCCGTGAACTCGGCGTGACCACCGTGCGCTATCCGGGCGGCAACTTCGTGTCCGGATACCGTTGGGAGGACGGCGTCGGTCCGCGCGATCTGCGCCCGCGCCGACTCGACCTGGCCTGGCACTCCACCGAAACCAACGCGTTCGGCCTGCACGAGATGGCCGAATGGCTGGAGAAGACCGGCGGCAACGAACTCATGGAGGCCGTGAATCTGGGTACGCGCGGACTGCAGGAGGCCCTCGACCTGCTCGAATACGCGAACATCCCCGGCGGCACTGCGCTGTCCGACGCCCGTCGTGCGAACGGCCACGAGCAGCCGTTCAACATCCGCATGTGGTGCCTGGGCAACGAGATGGACGGGCCGTGGCAGCTCGGTCACAAGTCGGCGCACGACTACGGCGTGCTCGCCACCGAAGTGGCCCGCGGCATGCGGCAGATCGACCCGGATGTGGAACTCGTGGTGTGCGGATCGAGTTCGCACGGCATGGCCACGTTCGGCGAGTGGGAGCGCACGGTACTCGAACACGCCTACGATCTGGTCGATTTCGTGTCCTGCCACGCCTACTACAAGCCGGAGAACGGCGACATTGCAAGCTTCCTCGCGTCCGGCGTGGATATGGATGGATTCATCCGCGACGTGGCGTCCACGATCGACGCGGTCAAGGCGCGGCGCAAGAGCACGCACGACGTGGCGATCTCGTTCGACGAATGGAACGTCTGGTATGCGGGCGGGGATGCAAGCCGCACGCCGGAGGGCATCGACAACTGGCCGGTCGCGCCGCGTCTGCTTGAGGACCAGTACAGCGCGCTCGACGCCGTGGTGGTAGGTGATCTGCTCATCACGCTGCTGAAGAACGCCGACCGTGTGCATGCGGCATCGCTCGCGCAGCTGGTCAACGTGATCGCTCCGATCATGACCGAACCGGGAGGCCCGGCATGGAGGCAGACCATCTTCTACCCGTTTGCCGCCGTGGCTGCGCTCGCCAAGGGCGGTACGGTGCTCGAATCGCGGACGGATTGCGGCACGTACGCCACCGCCGCATACGGTGATGTGCCGACGATCGACTCCGTGACCGTGCGCTGCGCCGACGGATCGCTCGCCGTGTTCGTGACGAATCGTTCGCTGGAGATGGCGACGGAACTGTCGGTGCCGATTCCCGAGTCGTGGCTGCGGGAGGACACGGCCGGAAGCGTCGCCGGAGTGACGGCCGAGGCGCGGACTCTGCACGACGACGATATCAACGCCCGTAACGTGCTGGACGATCAGAATCGTGTGACGCTGCAACCGAATCCGACCGTTCGCGTGGAGTCCGATTCCGCAGGGGCCGCGGCCTCGGTTCGCGTGACCCTGCCGCCGGTCTCCTGGACCGCCCTCCACATCATCCGCTAGCCGACCACTATCGGTTCCTGCCGATCTCTACCGATCCTCACGGTCGGTTCCTGCGGTCGGTTCTGGTCTGGGTATATCCGGACACGGTTCTGGGTATATCGGACCATTTTCAACTGGCTCTGGGTATAACCATGTCATGAGGAGGCTGATATTGGTCTCTTCATGAACCGGGTATACCCAGAGTCGTGGTTTCTGGGTCAAACCGGACGTGGTCTCTGGGTCAAACCGACCATGATTCTGGGTCAAACCGGTCGTGGTCGACGGATGTAGTCCGTATGGTGGACTACGTAACCGATTTGTGGACTTCCCCTGCTGTTCGCCGCCGGTTCATGTTTCATCCGCGCTGCGTTGTTATCGATTTCCTACTGTGGAAACAGTATGACGTTGCATCTGTTATGGCTGTGGATGACCGGCGTCATGCCAATGAAAGGGGAAGACATGACATTTGCCAAACGTATTCAGGGAGGAGTGCTCGCGGCATCGATGCTGTTCGCCGCGGCGGTCATCCCCATGCAGACGGCGGTCGCCGATGAGGGCGGCGCACAGCCGTCCGCGGCATCGCAGTACGCCGGCGTCGTCATCAACGAGGCGTATCTTTCGGGCGGCAGCAAGGGTGCCGCATACAAGAACAAGTTCGTCGAACTGTACAACACAACCGACAAGGACATCGATCTCGCCGGTTCGTCGCTGCAGTACCGTTCGGCGGCCGGAACCGGCGCGTCGAACGCCGTCGCGGACCTGACGGGAACCATCAAGGCCAAGGGCTACTACCTCGTCAAGGCCGGATCGAACGGCGACAACGGCGCCGATCTGCCGGCTGCCGACATCGAGGCGACTGGACTGAACGCCAGCGGCACCAAGGGCACGCTGTTCCTTGCCGCCACGGCCGACAAGCTCAGCCCTGCCGCCGGCGACACCACGGCCGATGCGAAGGTCGTCGATGCACTCGGCTACGGTGCCACGAACACGTTCGAGAAGGCGGCCGCCACCGCGCCGACGTCCAACAGCGACGTCAAGTCGCTTGACCGCACGAACGGCGTCGACACGAACGACAACAGCAAGGACTTCACGCTCAGCGCCACGATCACACCGGGCAAGGCCAACACGACGGACGGCGGTTCTCAGCCGACTCCCGACCCGGGCACCCAGCCGGCCGGTGAGAAGACCATCGCCGAGATCCAGGGAACCGGCGACGCCAGCCCGCTGGTCGACAAGACCGTCACCACCAAGGGCGTGGTCACCGCCACGTACCCGGACGGCGGCTTCAACGGCTACACCATCCAGACTCCGGCTACCGGCGGCGATATCGACCTCGCCAAGCACACGGCATCTGACGGCCTCTTCGTCTACGACTCGAAGAACGTCAAGAACCTCAAGGCCGGCGACTACGTCCAGGTGAGCGGCAAGGTCAGCGAATACAACGGTCTGACCGAACTCAACGCCACCACCGCCACCAAGCTGACGGACAAGGTCGACGCCCCCGTTCCGGCGAAGGTCGCCTTCCCGAAGGCCGACGCCCAGCGCGAAAGCCTCGAAAGCATGCTGGTGGCCCCGCAGGGCGACTACACCGTCTCGAACGTATACAACACCAACAAGTACGGTGAGGTTGGTCTCGCCGCTTCGGACAAGCCGTTCCTCAACCCGACGGTCAAGGGACTCAAGGGCGACGCCAAGACCGGTGCCGCATACCAGGCTGAAGTCGACCGTCTGGAAGCCGAAAGCGTAACGCTTGACGACGGCTCCAGCCGCAACTTCCTCGACACGAAGTACCCGGAGAACGCTGATACGCCGCTGCCGTACCTGAGCAACGAGCAGCCCGTGCGCGTGGGCGAGAAGGTGACGTTCACCAAGCCGGTCGTGTTCGACTACCGCAACAATGCGTGGAAGTTCCAGCCGACGACTCGTCTGACCGGCGACAACGCCGACGCCCAGCCGGTGACGTTCTCCAACACCCGCACCGACACCCCGGATCTGAAGACGGTCGGCGGCGATGTGAAGCTCGGCACGTTCAACGTGCTCAACTACTTCTCCACCACGGCCGATGAGACCGGATGCGCCGCAAGCAACGCCTACGTCGACCGCGGCGGCAACCCCGTGACCGCGAAGAACTGCGACGTGCGCGGCGCCTGGGACAAGACGAACATGGAACGACAGCGCACGAAGATCGTCAAGGCCATCAACAACCTTGGCGCTGACGTCGTGTCGCTCGAGGAGATCGAGAACTCCGCCAAGGCCGCCAGCGTGGTGCCGGACTCGTTCAAGGGCAACCGCCGCGACTACGCGCTCTCCACGCTCGTGGACGCGCTGAACGCCGAAGCCGGTGACGGAACCTGGGCGTACGTGCCCAGCCCGAAGACGCTGCCCGACCTCGACACCGAGGACGTGATCCGCACGGCGTTCATCTACAAGCCCGCCAAGATCGCGACCGTGGGCGAGACACACATCCTCACCGATTCCGACGCCTTCAACGGCAAGAACGGCTACGAGCACGGACGCCAGCCCGACGCCCAGGCATTCAAGGCCAAGGACGCCGCCGACAAGGATGCGTTCCTCGTGGTGGCCAACCACTTCAAGTCGAAGGGCTCGGCCAGCAACGACCTGAACAAGGACCCGGGCGACGGTTCCGGCAACGCCGACTACACGCGCCAGGCCCAGGCCGACGCGCTCCTGAAGTTCACGGACTCCGTGAAGCAGGACCTCGGTCTTGAGAAGGTGTTCCTCGTCGGCGACTTCAACGCCTACTACGCCGAGAAGCCCATCCAGAAGATCGTAGACGCCAAGTACACCGACCTGAGCGAACAGGTGAGCGAGAAGACCGGCAAGTACACGTACTCGTACACCGTGACCGACGACCAGGGCAACACGAACGGCGGCGTCGGCTCGCTCGACCACATCTTCGCCAACGAGGCGGCCCTCAAGGACGTCACCGGCGCCGACATCTGGAACATCAACTCCGTGGAATCCGTGGCCCTGGAATACTCGCGCTACAACTACAACGCGAAGAACCTCTACCAGCCCGACCAGTTCCGCGCCTCCGACCACGATCCGGTGGTCGTCGGCATCAAGACCACGGCCGGCGAAACCCCGGTTCCGCCCACGTTCAAGGACACCATCAAGGATGAAGGCACCGCCGTCTACCTCAAGAAGATCGACGTTGGCACCGACACCGTCACGCTCGGATCCAAGAACACCAAGGACGTTGACATCTCCGGATGGTCGTTCCGCGACGACAAGGACTCCGCCGACCACATCTACACCGTGCCCGACGGCACCGTGATCAAGGCGGGCGGCGAGGCCGAGTTCAACCTCGACAAGCTCGCCGGCATCGGTCTCGGCAAGTCCGATCAGGTGCGTGTGTTCGACAAGTCCGGCAAGCAGATCCTCCAGTTCACCTGGAAGGGCGATGACGGCAAGGTCGTCTACGTGGCCAACACTGACGCCGACGCCATGGTCAAGCAGGGTCAGGGCGGCGGCACCGACCAGCCGTCCGGCGACAAAATGGCCGTGGCCGCATGGCCCGGTCTCGACACGGTGAAGACCATCGACGGCGTCGACGAGTTCGGTGCCGGCAAGGCCACCGGCGAGCACACCGACGGCAACCTCTCCGGACTGGCCTACCAGCCCGGTGCCAACGGCAAGCCCGGCACGCTGTGGGCCGCCGACAACGACCTCAACCCCACGCTCGGCATCACCGGACCGAAGGGCGCCGGTTCCATCAACAAGTTCGTCTACGATGCCGCGTCCGGCTCTTGGAAGCAGGACCCGAACGACGGCTGGAGCTTCACGAAGGACGGCACCGCCAAGGGCGGCAAGCAGCTGCACTTCAAGGACGGCAAGGGCGGAGTCGACTCCGAGGGCATCACCCTCATCGAAGGCGACCCGAACAAGGGCGTGTTCATCGGTGCCGAACGCGACAACACCGACAAGAACAAGCCTCGCCCGTCCATCCTCAGCTACGACGTGAACGCCAAGACCGCCGACACCAATGGTGACGGCGCGCAGGATCTCACCGCCGCGCACGAGTGGAACCTCACTGGTGGCCTCAGCCAGTTCGGCGTGCAGCTCGCCGACGGCGACGACGCCAACCTCGGCGTCGAAGGCGTGGCGTTCATTCCGGACTCCGTGCTCACCGCCAAGAAGTTCAAGGTGAACGTGGACCCGAAGAACGTGCACGACTACGATCCGAACGGTTTCGGCAACAGCTACGGCGGCCTGTTCTTCGTGGCCCTGGAGAAGACCAACGCCATCTACGCGTTCGCCCTCCAGACCACCAAGGATGGTCAGGACAACGCCTTCCCGGTCGCACAGATCGCGTTGCCGGAGACCGCCGCCAACGCCGGCTACTCCGGACCCCGTGATCTGACCTGGGACGCCGAGCACGGACAGCTGCTCGCCCAGGGCGACAACACCATCGGTGCCGAGGAGAAGCCCACCAAGGCCATGCTCGCCACCTACGAGTTCGGCACGGACGGCACGCTCCAGCTCACCAAGCTGAATGAGGAGCCGGCCGCCGTGGCCTCGGGCAACACCGAAGGCTTCGCCATCACACCCGACGCCGAAGCGGCCAAGGTCGACGGTGGCAAGGACGGCAAGACCTACAAGCCGGTGTTCTGGGCCGACGACTCCGTGACCGACGGTCACTCCCTGCGCATGGGCTACATCGAGGCCACGGCCCAGCAGCAGCCCGGTCCGACGAACCCCGATCAGCCTGATCAGCCCGGTCAGCAGCCGGGCAACCAGCCTGGCGGTAACCAGAACAACGGCAACGGTACTCACCAGAACGGCAACGGTTCCACCAACGGCAACGCGAACACCGGCAACCACGCCGGCAACGCGAACATCAACGCCAAGGGACAGTCCACACAGTCCGCGAAGAAGGGCAGCCTCTCCAAGACCGGCGTCGCCATCGGCGGCATCGCGCTCGCGGTGGCTGTGGTCCTCGGCGTCGGATTCGCCGCCGTGCGCATGGCGCACCGTCGTCGCAACTGATAACTCAATAATCAACAACGTACCTTGCCAATGAGAATTGGCGGGATACGCGATGGAAGCCGACTGCGACTACGTAGTCGGCTTCTGTTGTTCATCAGGTATTGTTCTGGTCTTTATTTTCCTGCCGTATCTCGTTGTCGATATGGACATACCGTGAGTATGTCTATTTGTACTTTCGCGCGGATCATCGGATGCGTGGCGAACCTACAGAGAGGAAGAACACATGGGAATCATCAAACGTATGCAGGGAGGACTGCTGGCGACCGCGATGTTGCTCGCCGCGGTGGTCGTCCCCGCTCAGGCCGCGTCGGCCGCCGAGACCAAACCGGTCGCGGGCGACACCGCCACCATCAACCTGCTCAACGTCAACGACTTCCACGGCCGCATCGATACCGGTCTGACCGTGCCGTTCGCATCGACCGTGCAGCAGCTCAAGGCTGAATACCCGGATTCGTCGCTGTTCCTCGGCGCGGGCGACCTCATCGGCGCCTCGCTGTTCAACTCGTCCATCCAGAAGGACCAGCCGACCATCGACGTGCTCAACGCCTTGGATCTCAAGGCTTCGTCCGTCGGCAACCACGAGTTCGATCAGGGATACGCCGACCTCACCGACCGTGTGATCGGTGTCGAGAACGCTCGTAACGCCAAGTGGGACTACCTCGGCGCCAACGTCTACAAGAAGGGCACCACCACTCCGGCCCTCAAGGAATACAGCATCCAGAACGTCAACGGCGTCAAGGTCGGCGTGATCGGTGCCGTCACCGAGGAGACGTCGACGCTGGTCTCGCCCGGCGGCATCGCGAACATCACTTTCGGTGATCCGGTCGAGGCCGTGAACCGCGTGGCCAAGCAGCTCACCGACGGCAACGAAGACAACGGCGAGGCCGACGTGCTCGTGGCCGAATACCACGAGGGCGCGCCCGCCAACGAGGACGACAAGACCGCCAAGCCCACGATCGACGAGCAGAAGGCCTCCAGCCCGGTGTTCAAGCACATCGTCGACGACACCGATCCGTCCGTCAACGCCATCTTCACCGCGCACACGCACATGAAGTACTCCTACACTGACGCCGCACACAACAATCGTCCGGTCATCCAGACCGGAAGCTACGCCGCGAACGTCGGTCAGGTCGTGCTCAACTACAACAAGACCAACCACACCGTGAGCTACGAGAAGTCCGATAATGTGGCCGCCCCGACCGCACCGGAAGGCGTGAGCAAGGCCGACTTCGATGCCCAGCTCGCCGCCGCCGACAAGTCCGGCGTGACCGCGAACGTCAAGAAGATCGTGGACGCCGCCGTGGCCAAGGGTGCCGAGGAAGGCAACAAGAAGGTGGGTTCGGTGTCCGCCGACATCACCACCGCGTTCAAGGACGGCAAGCGTGACGACCGTGGCAGCGAATCCACGATGGGCAACCTCGTGGCCGATTCCTTGCTCGACTCCCTGTCCTCCCCGGACCGTGGTGGCGCTGAGATCGGCGTGGTGAACCCCGGCGGTCTGCGCGCCGAGTTCTGCAAGACCGGCGACAACGCCTCCTGCACGCTGGCGGCCGACGGTTCGATCACCTACTCGCAGGCCAACGCCGTGCTGCCGTTCCTCAACAACCTGTGGACCACCACGCTCACCGGCGCGCAGTTCAAGGAGGCCCTGGAGCAGCAGTGGCAGACCACGACCGACGGTTCCACGCCGTCTCGCCCGTACCTGCAGCTGGGCCTGTCTCACAACGTGTCCTACACCTACGATCCTGACGCCAAGCAGGGCGAGCACATCACCTCGGTGACCGTGAACGGCCAGCCGCTCGACCCGGCGAAGGAATACCGCATCGGCTCGTTCAGCTTCCTGCTGCAGGGCGGCGACAACTTCCGTGCCTTCGCCCAGGGCAAGAACACCAAGGACACCGGTCTGGTGGATCGTGACGCATGGATCGAGTACATCGGCAAGAACTCGCCACTCGCCCCGCGCTACGACCGTCGTGCCGTGGCCGTGACCGGACTGCCGACCGGTGAAGTGAAGGCCGGCGATTCGTTCGAGCTGAAGTTCTCCAAGCTCACGCTCACCTCGCTGGGTGTGCCCGCCGAGACCGCGCTGACCGCGAAGATCGGCGACGCGACGGTCGGAACGGCTGCCGTGAAGGATGGCGACTCCGCCACGCTCAAGGTGACCGTGCCGGCTGATCTGGCCGCTGGCGACGCGACGCTGACCGTGACCGGTGCGACCGATGGCACCACGGTGACCGTGCCGCTGAAGGTGGTTGCCGCTGGCGAGCAGCCGCAGCCGACCGAGCCTGCCATCGCACTCGGTGACGAGAACGGCAACGCCCTTGAGTCCCTGACGCTGAAGCCGAACGACGAAAAGATCGTGCGCGCCTACGTCAAGGGCGAGAACGTCGAAGGCACTCCGGTCTACTGGAAGTCCTCCGACCCCACCATCGTGAGCTTCAAGCCGAAGGATGCCCAGGCTGGCAAGAGCGGTGCCCGTGCCGTCGTCGGTTACGACGAGCAGACCCTGCTCGCTCACAAGGACGGCAACGTGGTCATCACCGTGACCGCCACCGTCAACGGCAAGGAACTGAAGGCCGAGCTGCCGGTCGCCGTGCGCGACGGCCAGGTGGTCAAGCCCGCCCTCTACTTCACCGACACCAACGGCAAGAAGATCACGTCGCTCAAGCTCAAGAAGGGTGCCTCCCAGAAGGTGTGGGCCGTGGGCGAGGGCAAGAACCTCGAAGGCACTCCGGTCTACTGGAAGTCCTCCGACCCGCAGATCGTGAGCTTCGCCGAGAAGACCGACTCGAACGAGGCGCAGAACAACACCGCCACCGTGGCCTTCAACGAGCAGACCCTGCTCGCTCACAAGGACGGCACCGTGACGATCACCGTGACCTCCACCATCGATGGCACGGAACTGAAGGCCGAGCTGCCGGTGACGGTTGGCGAGGATGCGGCGGTTGCCGCTCCGAACCAGGCTTCGCCGAATGCGGCTTCGCCGAACAACACGACGAAGCCCGCCGCCAAGACCTCCCGTAACGGTCTGGCCAAGACCGGCGCGGATGTGGCGATCGTGGCGGCCGTGGTGGTCCTGCTGGCCGGCGCCGGATTCGGAGTCGTCCGTCTCTCCGCCAAGCGCGACTAGTAAGCGATCAACCTAGAAAATCAATCTAGATCAATCTAGAAACCTAGAAGTGGGCGTACCCGTTCACACAAGACCGATCCCGGTCCTGTTCCTGAACGGTTACGCCCACTTTGCGTATGCGTGGAGCGGGAGAGTGGTTCTCGGTCCACCCTATGCCTTGATGCCTTCCTTGATCTTGCGGTCCGGTTGACAGTTCTTCGGCGGATGGTCTTACGTTCCGGCTGGCTTTGGAGGAAAGCAATCTCCAAGTTCTGAAGTTTTTTCGCGACTCCGCGACCATCAATCTCCAAGTTCTGAAGTATGAAATAGCAAAGCCCGGAGTATAAACGTTGGAATTCCAGCCTCTATACTCTGGGCTTCCTGCGTGGAGACTTCAGAACCTGGAGATGACGGTTGCGAAAGCCCAAAACTACTTCAGAACTTGAAGATAGATAGATAAAGAAGTCCAACGCGGTGTGTCTGCACTCACACCATTTCCAGAATGGTGGAGGTCAAGGTGCCGATGGATACGAGCAACAAAAGGATGCCGAACAGCATCGTGAGCGTGGATTCCTTGACCTTGCGTGAGGCCGGTGCGCCGATCTGACCACCGATCATCGAAGCTATAGCAAACAACAATACGATCGGCCAATCGATGTGAATATCTGTGCCGATACGGGAGAGCAGTCCTGTGGCTGATGCGATCGTCATGACCAACAGTGATGTGGAGGACGCCTCTCGCATTCCAAAGCCAAGGGCAAGTACCAACATCGGTACCACGGCGAATCCGCCTCCCACTCCAAAGAATCCTGTAAGGAATCCTGTGGCAGTGGAGCACAGGATCAGCATAGGTGATCCGCCTCTCCGCCGAGTCCCGGATGGAACAGCGGTTGCCTTGGTCGAATTGCTGCCAGTTTCGCTGCCACTGCTTTCATCGTTGCTGCCATCACCGACGTGAACCTCTGTCATCCGGTCCTTCGCGGCCGCAGCGAGACGTCGAGCTTTGCGGATCATCATGATTCCCACGACGATCAAAAGCACGCCGAACAGCAGCATGAGTACCTGTGAATCCACCATCACTGAAAGACGAGAGCCAAGAACGGTGCCTACAGATGAGAGCACCCCGAAAATCAATCCGTCCCTCCAACGCACATGACCGGTACGGGCGTGTGGCACCAATGAGGTCAACGCTGTTAGGCCAACGATCACCAAAGATCCGGCGGATGCAGCGTGTGGCTCCTGCCCGAGCAGGTATACAAGCACAGGAACCGATAGGATGCCGCCGCCAGCTCCCAATGCGCCGACCACCACGCCTACGCCAAGACCGATCACCAATGCGAGCGCCAAATCAACCATGTGTCATCCTTCCGGGTTGCGATCTGATTGCGATGTTGAGGAGTGGGGCTGGAATGTCATCGCGAGCACGGTGAGCGTCATTATGAGGATTATCGTGTTGTCTTTGCGCGGACCTTGGCTCGTACGTCTGGATTCATGATTTCGTAGGGAGCGCGCCCGGCACGCAGCAGTCTGGCCATGCCGATCATGTCCGGGCGGATATGACCGTAGAATTTTGCGAATCCGGGGCAGAGGTAATTCTGCAAGTTCTGTGATGCGCCATTTGTTGTCTCCGCTGTCTTTGCCGCAACAGTGTCGTTACCTGCCATGGCGTCGGGACTCACAAACCGGTCTTTTGGACATCCTCCGTTGCACATGCGTAGGAATGGGCAGGTGCAGCATCGATCGGGTAATTGTGCGTGCTTCTTCAGCGAGAATTGCTGCATGAGCGGTGTTCCGGCAAGTGAAGCGAAATCGCTGTCATTGATGTTGCCGACAAGCCAATCAGGTTCGACCCAGTGATCGCAGGCATATACGTCTCCATTGAATTCCAGCGCCATGTTGGTGCCGCATTCGGGGGCATGCACGCAGACCGAATATTGCCCGAACAGTGCGCCAAGTGCTGCGTCGAAATCCTGCACGAATACACGTCCCACATCGTGGGTGATCCATTCGTCAAAGATCGTGTTAAGAAAATCGCCGTATGCCTCAGGTTTCACAGATCGTGATGTAACTGCGTCACCGTGCTGGCGATAGAGCAGTCCGACCTGATGGCAGGAGCCGCCTTGGCCGCTGTTGTTCGTATTACGTCGTGTGCCGGTGGCTCGCCATCCGCCATGTTCTACCCGGTTGAGTTGCTCTGGATCCACGCGCTCCACAATCGGAATGAACTGTAGATAGTCCGCTCCGAGTTCATCGCGGAAGTATCGGTACACCTCCAGAGGGTGCCGTTCGTTCGCATGATGTACGGTGCAGAGAATATTGCAGCGTACGCCGGCGTCTTGCAGTCGCCGCCATCCCCGGATCACCATGCTGTGTGTCCCGCGTCCGGCCCGGTTGAGTCGGTAGGCGTCGTGGCATTCAGCCGGGCCGTCGATCGACACTCCGACCAGCACGTCGTGCTTGTGCAGGAATTCGGCCCACTCTTCATCGATGAGTGTTCCGTTGGTCTGCATGGCGTGTACCACGTGCTGGTTGGGGCGTCGATATTGTTCGCACAGTTCTATCAGACGACGGTAGAACGGTAGTCCACGCAGTGTGGGCTCGCCGCCCTGCCACAGCATGGTGACTTCACCATCAGGGCTGGCGGCCAGATATTCGGCAACGTACCGTTCCAGAGTGGCTTCGCTCATCTGCTGTCGTTGAGCGTTATACAGCAGCTCCTTTGACAGGAAGAAGCAATACTGGCAGTCGAGATTGCAAGCGGCACCGGTGGGTTTGGCAACTACGGAGAACGGCAGACGTCGGCGGGTGAGCGGCGTGCGCTGAAGAGTCGCTGACGTCTGGTTCGTCGTTAATTCCTCAGTTGCCGCTTGTACCTCGCTGTTGCTGATGGAAGCAAGCGTCGCCGTGGTCATTGCCGTCCTCCGTTCATGATGCGGGACTGTGTTTCAGGGTGTTTGCGAAGTCCGCTACTTCGCCACGGAATCCCAATCGGATCGTGCGGTGTTCTCCAGGGGGATGTCGAAATCGGTCATCGCTGCCATCCACTTGGCGAACGAACTGTCGCCGCGCTCGCGTAGCTGCCTGTACAGTTCGGCGGCCAGATTCCGGCGGATCTCGTCGTACGCGGGCACGGTGTACACGTTGTTCAATTCATACGGATCGCAACGCAGATCGTAGAGTTCATCCATCGATTCGTGGTTGATGACGAGTTTGAAATCATCGGTGCGAATCATACGCTGCTGGATGGGGAAGTGCAGACCATGGAATTCGCAGACGATGTTCTTGCGCCAATCGGGCACGTCATCACCGTGAGCGAGCGCGGTGAGCGGACGGCCATCCTCCACAAGCGCAGGATCAATGCCAGCGATATCCATGATCGTGGCGGGGATGTCGATCAGTGATACGTATTCATCGCACACGTTGCCATGCGTCACACCAGGAATGCGCGCGATGAACGGAATGCGGTAGATATCGTCATACATGGCCGGGCCCTTGTCGTTGAGGCGGTGGGCTCCGGTGAATTCGCCGTGGTCGGCGCAGAAGAACATGGCGGTGTCATCCATGAGTCCGAGTTCTCGTGCGACGTCGAGGATGCGTCCGATCTCGAAGTCGATCATGGCAACATATCCCCAGTACACGGCGATGAGCTTTTTCCACTGGTCGTTGTCGAATGACGATGTGGACCAATAAGTGGCGTAGTTCTGCTGCACGGGCGGCTTGCCGATCAATGAATCACCGAAGCTTTGTGGCAACGTCACGTCATTCGGGTCGATCAGGTCGAACCATTCGTCAGGCAGGAAGTACGGCAGGTGCGGGCCGAAGAAATGCACATCAAGGCTGAATGGTTTGCCGTTGTCCTTGTAATCCTTGGCGTACTGGCGCAGTCGTGCGATCGATCGGTCCGCGATGAAGCGTTCGAATGTGGCCTCTTCGGGCTGATCGAGTCGGGCCGCGATGATATGACCGTCGCGGTTGCCGGGCAGCTTGCCGCGCCAGATGTCATGCGCCTTGACCGGAGGCAATCCGTTCTCCTCAAGCCAAGCGACATACTCCTCGTTGGCTACAGGATTTTCAGCGCCCCAGAATGTGTCGTCATCCATGCCGAACTTATCAGGAAGATTGGTACCGCAATGGTATTTGCCTACCATGCCCACGTTGTAGCCGTGGTCGTGGAGTTCCTGGGTGTATGTCCAGTCGGTTTCGGGAATGGCGGTGGAGTAGGCGATATTCCATTCGGGGTTGGCGAGTGTCTGGTGCTTGAACGGCAGTTGCCCGGTCAGCATCGATGCGCGTGCGGGAGTGCAGATGGCGGACGGGGTAAACCCCTTGGTGAAACGGCATCCGTCGGCGGCGAGACTGTCGATGTTGGGCGTATGCGCGTGTTCGTTGCCGAGGCATCCGAGCGTGTCGATACGGTGCTGGTCCGTCATGAACGTGATGACGTTGCGTACGTTGGTGGGGATGATGCGCTGGGTGGCGGTTATGGGTTCGGACATGGTTGGTGCTCCTTGGTGTGGCGGAATGATTGGCTTGTGATTGACAGTAGTTGCGTTGGTGGCTGATGGGAGGGAAGTGCGTGATGGGACGCCGCACGGGTTTGCCCCATCACGCACGTCGTATAGTGGCTCCATCCGGTGGAAAGAACTTTCAGAGGGGGGAGCCAGCTGGGATCATCCCATATCCTCCAGTGACTTGCCGCTGGTCTCGTGCAGGTACTTCTTGGCGAAGATCACGGCCATCACGCCGAAGAAGCAGTACATCCAGTAGGTGAACGACGGGGACCAGGCCACCAGGTACGGGAACATCAGCACGACCACGAGGTTCACGAAGAAGTCTGCTCCCGAGGCGAGCGACATGGCGCTACCGCGGATCTGGTTGGGGAACATCTCTCCCATCATCACGGAGAAGATCGGTCCCCACGAGGAGGTGAATCCAAGCAGGAAGCAGCACAGTGCCGCCACTGCGGCGAAACCGAGGATCGGGCTGCCGCTGATGTCCGGGCCATTGGGCCCCTTGGGGGCGATGGTGAATACGGTAGCCACCACGGCGAGCGAGATGAAGATCAACGTGCCGCCGTAGATCAGCATGCGCTTGCGTCCTACCTTGTCCACAAGCAGGATGCCGGTGGTTACGCCGATGATCTTGAACACACTGAGAATAAGAGTCTGCTGGAATGCTGCAGACTCAGGGATGCCCACGGATTCGAACAGCGTGTTGGAATAGAAGAAAATGCCGTTGGTGCCGGTGAGCTGCTGGAAGGCGGCGAGCGCCATGCCCACGAACACGAGTCCCTTCCACTGCGACTTCAGTACGGCGATCATGCCCATGCGCTCAGTGCCTTCCTCGCCCAGCGAGGCGTGAATGGCGGCGACCTGTGCCGGTACATCATCGCGGCCGGTGACCTTGGCAAGTACCTTGGCGGCTTCCTCGGTGCGTCCCTTGGCGACCAGATATCGCGGAGATTCGGGGATGATCGCAGTGAGCACGATGTAGAAAATCGCGGGGATGAGCAGGAACAGGAACATGAACTGCCATGCCTTGAGGCCGAATGCCATTTCAGCGGTGGAAGAACCGGCGATATTGGTAACGACCAGATTCACGATAGCGGCGAACAGCAGGCCGAGAATGATGGCAAGCTGACGGAACGAAATCAATCGGCCGCGAATGCGAGCGGGGGAGATCTCGGCTACATATCCGGGGGCCACGGTGGTTGCCGCGCCGAATCCCATACCGCCTAACACGCGGCAAAACAGCAGGAAGAAGTAGCCGCCAAGCCACGGGGAGAATGCGCCGAAGATGGCTTCGAACAGCAACAATGGTCCGGCACACATGAGTACGGTTTTGCGTCCGATGTGATCAGACAGACGGCCGGCGATGACGGATCCGATCAGACCGCCGATGATGCCGGCGGCTCCGGCGACGCCTTTGGCGAATGATCCGAGCTGGAATTCTGTGCCGACGGCGCTGATGGCACCATTGAGCACCATGCCTTCGAAACCGTAGAACAACGGACCGAGTGTGACGATGAGGGCCAAGGTGGTGGCGTAGCGTTCCGCGCTGCGCACCTTGGCGGGTAGGGCTTCCTGTGATGTCATGATCTCTCCTTTGAGCTGTGCGTTAGGTTTCCCGGTCCCAACGTTGAACCCAGTATACACGAAAATGTAAAGAAAGATGACATTTGAAAAATGTCAACGAGTCTCACTGTAGAAAAGCCTGTGTTTCTTTGAAATTACACCATTATTGCCGATGCGTAATCGAGGGATTGTGGAGGGTGGTATCTTCTATGGCTCTTATTTGTAACCGATATTGATGTTTTTGTTCCGTTGTGAAGCGATGAGGGGGTGGCGATTCGGTGGATTCGTTCACCGCATGCCTGTTTGGTCGTCTCTTACTCGGGGCCGCGTGCGGGTTCAATCGTCGTACGCAAGTCTTGGTGAAGTCTTCGTCCTGGTATGGTTTCGTGGGAATGCATAACGCCTGCTGGCGAACCGAGTGGGAGGTCCGCCAGCAGGCGTTATGACTGTGATGTTTTCGTTGATCGGTCTCGGCAGTCCTACTCCACGTGGATGGTCTGGCTCAACGTGGCGGACTCACCGGGGTTGAGTGTCGTCGCGTTGTCCCGACAGTTGGCGGCCTCCACGCAGACGAAGCTACGCCATTCGCCGGCTGCCATGTCGCCGATCGCATTGCCGGCGTCCTCTCCCGGATTCCAGACCACGGTGTTCTTCGAGCCGCTCTTGCCGACCGTGATCATGCGCCCCAGACGCTCGTCGAGGATGCGAACCACATCATGCCTGTTCTCGCCGCCGGCGAAGTAGATGCGGTCGACCATATTGCCGTCGAAGGTGATCGGCTCGTCGGCCTGTACTCGTTTCGGGTCGTCGTCAAGTGTGGTGTCGAGAAATTCGGTGCCTTCCAGTCCGCTTACCTGTACGTGCTCGATGTCGCCGATGGCGAAGTACGTGTGAAGAGCTGATTCGTAGATGAACGGCATGTCACCGGTATTCGTCACGGTCAGTGAAGCTTGGAATTCCGCGCCGCAGTGCACTTCGTACGTGGCGTTGAACGCGGCCGGGAGCTCCGCGGATCCGCTGAGCGTAGCGAGCCAGTCCGGGTGCCCGTCGGCGGAGTCGAGTGTGTATCGGGCGAATGCGTCGGTGCTTGTGTCCTTGTCGTAATGCCAGAAGGAGATGCGTCCGAAGCCGTGCTTGGGGTTCTTGCTGGCGATGTGGCCGTCGACGAAGCCGGAGTTGAACCAGGGGAAGATCACGGGGATGCCGCCACGGATGGCGGTTCCTGCGGAGAGATGCACGGCCTTGGGGTGCCACAGCACGCTGGGCTGACCGTTCGGAGCCCATTCCAATACATGTGCGCCGTAATCTGAGATGGTTGCGTTGGCGTCATCGTTGACGAAGTCGCGCGAGATAAAGCAGTCGTTCATGAGCATCAGTATAGGCCATGTGAGTTGGGGTGCTGCTCGCTCGATTGCCTTATTGTATTGTTTCTTTACAAAAAATTCCCTCGCAGAAGATCCTTGCTATGTGAGGCCGTTTGAGGATTTTTGGCTTCGGTATCTATGTGTACTGGATGGCAAAATGTACAATTATGTGATATAAAGTAAATGTAGTTGACATAAAAGATGAAGTTGGGCGATGTCGCCTGATGGTTTTCATGTGGAAAGGACGACGATGTGTGACGAATGCGCTTCCGAACCTCGCATATCGTTGTCGCATGACTATTCATGGTCGAATAATGTGACAGCGATGGCGGATTTGGGCGCGCCTCAACGGACAATGGGATGGTCCGGCGATCTTGAAGCCGGTGTTCACAGAGAGCTCCAAGGAGAGACCATGCCCAAAACGTTGAAGTCAGACCCGTCCGATGTCCGAGCCCGTAACATCAGGGCTGTCTTCCAGTTGCTGTTCCCTGCGGAACAGATGTCCCGCGCCGAACTTGGCCGTCGTGTGGGGTTGTCCCGTATGGCGATCAGCGAAGTGGTGGGCGAGATGACGGAGAATCGGCTGCTACGTGAGACCGGTGTGGACAGCCGCTCTGGCCGTGGCAAGCGATCCGTTATGTTGGCGGTTGACCCGGATGGCTGGCGTATCGTATCCATCGACCTCACCCAGCAGTTCGTGATTCGCGGGGCGCTGGTGGATCTATGTGGTCGAATTGTCGACCGTGTGGAGATTCCCTGTGAGAACATGGGCGATGTGCCGCTCGAAATCGTAGGAGAACTCTGCGAAAAACTGCTATCCATGACTGACCGTCCTCTACTCGGCATGGGAGTGTCCGTGCCTGGCGTGGTGGGACAGGACGGTACCGTAATTCGCTCCGTCAATCTTGGATGGACGAATGTGCCTCTCAGGCAGCGTATTGAGACTCGGTTCCATGTTCCCGCGGTAGTGTCCAACGACACCAATATGGCGTTGCTGGGCGAGTGCTACTTTGGCGACTGCTCCGCGGACTCCGTATTCATCAAAATCGGACAGGGCGTCGGCGCTGCGGTCTGCGTAAACGGCGAGATCGTGGAAGGATGCGGATACGCGGCTGGCGAGATCGGACACGTGGTCGTGGACCCCAAGGGTCCTCGATGCGTGTGCGGCAAGCGCGGCTGTCTCGAAGCGTTGCTGTCGGTATCGTATCTGCGTGAGCGGATCGACGCCGAACCCGAGGATCGTACTGCCATACTCTCTGAAGCCGGACAACGCCTTGGCCGTGCATTAGCCATGACGGTAAGCCTGCTGGATTTGAGCGACGTTTCGGTGTTCGGCCCTCCCGAGATCGTCGGTGAGGCGTTCATCGGATCCATGCGCGAAGAACTGGAATCCTGCATTTCTGCGGACTATCGCAATGCCCCATCGTTGCACCGTTGCCAACAGGGCGACGATCTGGTGTTGCGGGGGCAAGCGGTAGCCGTGATTCGTGGTCTGCTTGACAGCATCCACAGCCGTGGCCTGGTGGAGGACGTTGTGCACTTCACCTCGGAAGGAGAACAATCACATCATGACCCAGACGAACATAGTGGTAAGTCCGGCGACTGACGCTTTCGCCAAAACTGCCCGACTGCGCATCGGCGTGGATGTGGGCGGTACCAAGATAGAAGGCGTGCTTGTCGATGCAGACGAGCACGCTCTGCGTGGGGGCGTTGGTGTGCGTGTGCTTGACAGTGTGCGAGTGCCGGCGCGACGTGGTGAACGCCAAGTGGTGGAGGATGTTGCCACGGTGGTGAATGCGATGATGCATTCTGAGGCGGCGCTGCATGTCTCTGACGACAACGACAGTGGGATGTCTCGTTTCATCGGTGTCGGTATTGGCACACCGGGCCGTGTGGATAGTGCCGCCGGCGTGGTGGAGAATATTGCGAATCTTGATGTGTCTCGACTTGACCTATCGAACGAAATCGGTGCCGCATGCGGTCTTCCGGTGCGTGTGGAAAATGACGTCAATGCGGCGGCTTTGGGCGCCTATGCATTGATCGGCGGGGACGATCATGTCGGTCATGATGTCGACATTTCCGACGACACGGTTGCATTCCTGAATTTGGGTACTGGCTTGGCGGCGGGGATTCTGCGCAACGGTCGGCTCGACCATGGCTCAAGCGGTGTGGTCGGTGAGATCGGCCATATTCCGGTGGAGCGACACCGATGGCAGTGTCCCTGCGGACAGTGTGGATGTCTGGAAACCGCTGCCGGAGGCGGAGCGATCATCCGCCAGTGGCCGCAGGCAAATCCTCCCATGCCCGATGTGCTCGCCAAGGCGTCCGATCCTTCGTCCCCTGACTACGAGTTGGCCATGGACGTGAAGCGAACGGTGATCGGTGCTATTGCCGACGCCATCGACATTCTTGCCGTGACCGTGGATCCTCGGGTGATCATGATCGGCGGTGGCACGGCCCGGACTGGTGAACCGCTGATGGCTGCGATCCAAGAGGAACTGCGCCATCGTGAAAAAAACAGCCGTTTCATCGAATCGCTGCACCTGTGCGACAGGTTATTTCTGGTGCCGGGTACCGAGCCGGTCGGCGCGATCGGAGCCGCGTTGTCGGCGCTGTCGGCGTAGCCGAAATCGTCAAACAATCACAATCCAACCACCAATTAGAAAGGAAAGTGCATCATGGCGGAAGTCATCATTGTGAAGAATCAGGATGAGGCGGGTGAGATCTATGCGCGTTGCGTGGCTGATCTCATCAAGGACAAGCCCGATTGCGTATTGGGCCTTGCCACTGGATCCAGCCCGCTGGCTGGATATCGACATCTTGCCAAGATCGTGCATGACGAGAACATCGACGTCTCCTCGGTCCGCGGATTTGCTCTCGACGAGTACGCCGGGTTGGACCCGGAGCATCCTGAATCGTACCGTAGTGTGATCACGCGAACCGTGGTGGAGCCGATCGGTCTCACTCCGGATCTTGTGCACGTGCCCAACGGTAATCTTGATACGATCCGCGAGGCAGGGCATGAATATGATGCCGCCATTGAGGCCGCTGGCGGAGTAGATCTGCAGATTCTGGGTATCGGCACGGACGGGCATATCGGATTCAACGAGCCGGGAAGCTCTCTCGCCTCAGGAACCCGTATCAAGACACTCACCGAGCAGACCCGAATCGATAACGCGCGGTTCTTCGATGGTGATGTGGACAAGGTGCCCACGCACTGCATTACGCAGGGCATCGGCACGATCATGAAGGCGCGGCATCTGGTGCTGATGGCGTTTGGCGATGGCAAGGCAGAAGCCGTGGCAGAGACCGTGGAAGGCGGTGTCAGCTCACTGTGCCCGGCGTCAGCACTGCAGTTGCATCCGCATGCCACGGTGATCGTGGATGAGGCGGCGGCATCGCGGTTGCGGAATAAGGACTATTACCGCTGGGCATATGCGCACAAGCCGGCTTGGCAAGGTATCTGAGCGATTGCGCGGCCGAACACCTGCCGCGCGCGGTTGTTCGGTTGGCGTTTTATAATGTCAGACGTCAGACAAATTGGTGACTGATTGGCGGCAGGGAAGCCGTCGTTCGTGTCGCCGAACCGATACAAACCCAATACAGTGGACCGATGTGGATTGGATGTCGTCATTGTCTGCGCTCGTTGTCGGCGTCGCCGACGGCGGACAAGCGCGTAAACCTGACGGATGATCCACGATCGGGCGGAAAGAAACGGGACATGGAATCAAAGGAAGCCGCTACGAAAGATACGGAATTATTCACGACGGCGGTCGCACACATCGGCGAGGTGCTCGCGCGGCCGGCTGGATCGTTCGCGATCCGCAATGCTCGACGCATCGATGCGCGCGGTGTGCAGGATCATTGCTGGCTGGTGGTGCGCGACGGTGTGATCGTCGCGGAAGGTGCCGAAATCGACGTTGAGGCCGGCGGCACCGACGATATGGCCGACGCGTTCGCCAAAGCGGTGGAACGGGTACGGTCGCAAACATCGTCGCAATCACAATCTACGGCGGCACCCGACGATCTGCCCATCATCGATGCGCGCGGCGCGATCATGACCCCCGGATATGTTGACATCCACGCGCACGGGGCTTGGGGGACCTCCTTCGACGACGGGGCGGACGGCATCGTCACTGCCCGCGCCGGACACATGGTCCACGGCACCACGCGACAGGTACTCAGCCTCATCACCAACCCCATCGACACGATCTGCGAAAACCTGCGCACGGTCCGATCGCTGATGCCGAGCCGCCCTGACATCCTCGGCGCGCATCTGGAAGGGCCGTTCCTTGCCCTCGAACGCAAGGGCGCGCACGACCCCGAATGCCTGCGAGATCCGGTGCCCGAGCTCGTCGACCAGCTGCTCGATGCGTCCGACGGGTGCTTGCGCCAGATCACGATCGCCCCCGAACTGCCCCACGGCATCGACGCAATCAAGCGGTTCGCGGCCGCCGGGGTCAAGCCCGCGGTCGGTCACTGCTCCGCCGACTACCAGACCGCCAAGCGCGCGTTCAACGAAGGCGCGACGATCATGACGCACATGTTCAACGCGATGAACGGCATGCATCACCGCAAGCCGGGCCCGATCCCCGCAGCCGTGGAGGACCCGCGCATCACGATCGAGCTGATCAACGACGGTTTCCATGTGCAGGATCCGATGGTCGCGCTGTCGTTCGGATTTGCGCCGCATCGTACTGCGTTCGTCACCGACGCGATGGCCGCCACCGACTGTCCTGACGGACATTATCTGCTCGGCGCGCTCGACGTGAACGTGGAGCATGGTCATGCGCGGCTGGTCTCGAACGGCGCGATCGCGGGATCCACGCTCGTGCTGGAACGCGCGGTCAGTCGTGCCGTACTCGAACTGGGCATCGACCCGGTGTCGGCGGTGGAGGCGGCCACGCTCACGCCGGCCAGGGCACTCGGTTTCGATCACGCCAATCCGGTGACCGGCGCGCCGATCGGCCTGCTCGCCACCGGCTATGCGGCCGACGTGCTGCTGCTCAATCCCGCCGACTGGCAGGTCGACTCGGTCTGGTGCGCCGGTCGCCGCATTCGTTAGTGTGAGGGCCTGCGTTAGTGTGAGCTCACACTAAATCGTAACCTGCCTAAAACGTTGCAATTCCAACACCGCTCTTTTTTAGTGTGATCACACTAAGGGAGAGCGGTG
>NZ_JEOG01000025.1:0-45541 GCF_006408715.1 Bifidobacterium sp. UTCIF-39
TCGTCTACTACTCCAACCCCAAGAAGAACCCCATCGGCTCCACCGTCACCGATCAGGGCGCCTCCACCGTACGTCAGCAGATCAGCGACACCCTCACCTCGGCCGTTGCTCAGGCCGCCGCCGGCATGCTTGATTCCGTGTCCGCCTATCTCGACACGGACCAGAGCACACGATCCATCAGTGCATTGAGTGCCAATCTGCGGCAGCAATCAAGCGATCTCGCCGACGCTGCCGATCTCGCTTCGAGCTACGCGGATCTCGCCGATTCCGCGGCATCCCTGCTCGACGCATCTGACAAGTCGATGGAACAGACGAAGCGGTCGCTGCAATCCTCCACCGTTGACATGGACGGCTTCACCGGCAAGCTTGGAGACGCATCCACGTCGATCGACCGCATCAACGAGAACATGACCAACGGACTCGATTCCTCGGCGGACGCCTTCGATACCGTCGGCGACAACGCCGAGGAGACGCTGAGCAAACCCGCCGAGGGAGCCGCCAACACTGCGGTGGCCCTGCGCGAGATCTCCACGAACCGCGTCAGGCCAATGATCGCGAGCCTGACCCAATACCGCAATACGCTGGTCTCCATCAGGGAATCGTTGCACACCGAACCGGCCAAGGCCTCGATCGACCGGGCCATCGCTGATGTGGACCGCACCCTCACACGCCTCAACGACACCGACACGAAGATCAACGACGCCGCGGACCAGGCCGAAGCCAAGGGGCAGACGATCACCGACGCCGGCAAGGACATCGCCGCGCAGGCGCAGGCCAGCGCGCAGTCGATCCGCGATCTGAACAAGTCGTATCAGGACAACGTCGTCGCCATGCTCTCCGGCGTGACCGACTCCGCCAAGCGGACTGGTGCGGATGCCAAGGCATTGGTCGACGACGCCACCGCGGCGCTCGCCGACGTGACCGGTCAGACCGACGGCAGTGGTTCGGCCGGTGCGCTGACTGACATCCGTGAGGTGACGGATAATATCAACACGGCGCATGACACGTTGCTCGAGCAATCGAAGAAGCTCGGCGAGACCGCCGACAAGCTGGACGAGGCCATGGCATCCGGCGGCGTGGACGAGGTGCGCAAACTTCTCTCCCAACCCACGGACACCATCGCTCTGGCGATGACCACGCCCGTCATGACGAAGCGCATAGCCGTGTACCCGATCGCGAACAACGGCTCCGCGATGACCCCGTTCTACACGCTGCTGGCCATCTGGGTCGGCGCGATGTTCCTAGGCATCGTCCTCAAGGCGAACGTATCGGACAAGATCGCCGCGACCTTGGACCATCCGAGGCCGTGGCAGCTGTATCTGGGCCGCGGCCTCACCTTCGTCGCGTTCTCGCTGGCGCAAACCACCGTGCTGGGGCTCGGCGACCTGCTGTATCTGCGTGCGCAGGCGGAGAATCCGTTCCTGTTCATGCTATGCCTGTGGTGGTCGTCGCTGGTGAGCTCGACGCTCGTCTACACGCTGTCGGCCGTGTTCAGCACCGTCGGCAAGGTGATTTGCGCCGCGCTCATGGTCTCGCAGATCGCCGGCATCGGCGGCACGTTCCCGGTGGAGATGCTCCCGAGCGGTTTCAGGCAGCTGTACCCCTACCTGCCGTTCTCTCATGGCATCACCGCGCTGAGGGAGACCGTCGGCGGATTCTACGGCAACGTCTACTGGGAGCAGATGGGTCGCATGGGCATCTATCTCGTGGTCGCCTTGCTCATTGGCTTCGTGCTCTACACGCCGGTGACCCGCGCCATGGCGAAGACCAACAAGCTGGTCTCCAGCACGATGGCGATGAACTGAGACGGATTGGAGAACTCTCTACCGAGCTGTCAGCTGATGCTTCCGGACCTTTTTTAGGAAATTCTTTCTGAAATTTCCCAGTGGCCCGAAGAAGCGTTCGTCGGTAGCGGTCTGTTCGTGGTTCTCGTACTTGAGGGCTGTCAGTTCGATGGTGCAGATGAGATCCGCTATCTGTGCAAGACGGTAGTCGGTCGGCGAGTCCCTGCGGTAGACGATGGCCTTCTTCGAGAGCGCGTACTCCACCGCGCCGTGAATGGCCTGCGTGACGAGGCTCTGGCCGCCGTCGTAGTACACCTTGATGGCGTCGAAGCTCTGAAAGAGCGCCAGATGGTCGAACACGATGTTGACGATATCGCGTTTGATGCGCGTTCCCAGCTGTTCCAAGGTCGCGTAATCGGCCTTTCGGTAGATGAGCGTCACGTATTGTGCCGGCAGTTTGAACAGCATGGACAGGAAGTAGGTGAGCAGGCGCTTGCGCTGGCTGATGCCGAGGTGTTGGTAGGCGTCATGGCCGTTCAACAGCGGTGAGGCGTGCATGGAAATGTCTGGCAGGCCTGCATCGCGGAGCGTTTGCTCATAACCATCGAACATGGGGATAACAGGATCGGACTGTCGTGGAACACTAGCGTCAGCGCGTAGTATTTGGACTGGAATCCCTGTTCGCCGCTTTCGTCGGCGAAAATTGAGACGTCCGCCATGATGCCCCCTGAAAATAAAAAATGCCGGGGGATTACCCCCGGCTCTTGGAAGTCTCACATTGCTGCGGACCTGTGTAGGAGACACGGTATCAGATTCGGCCCCGGATTGCAAAGCATTGGTTGGCTGTGGGAAATCGGGGGAGAGAGCGGCGCTATGCCTCGGGGAGTGCCGGAGACTTAGGGAAGGGCTCTCTCCCCCTACCGTCATTCGGTGCTGGTCGTTCAACGACGGGTCGTCGCGTGGCAGTCGCTGGCTGGTGATCGGTCGGCGACGACCTTTGCGTGGAAACGTGAGGAATCGCTGAGTCTCTTGGGTTCGTAGGATTCAGTGCCGGAATCGGCGTCGGCGGAGGTGAGTCCCGCGTGGGCTGTCGAAGCGTGCCATAGGAGAATGCGCAGAGCGACGGAATGGATGTGTCCTCTCTCCGTAATCCACACTGGTTCCTGAAAGCACTCGGCCCGCCTCCAATGCAGGACGCGGGCCGGTGAAAGCAACCGATAGGTCAGGCCTATCGAACAGCTCACAGTATATCATTGATTGACTTAATAACTTGAGCATGACCACTCGAACCGGTGAGGGCTTCCAAATGCTGGAACGCGATAAGACTCTTCGCGAAGCCTTCGAATCAACAAGAGCAAACTTCATCTACCTTAAAGAAGGCGAGAGATGTCGGGGGATGGCTCCGGCTCTTGGAATGTCACGTTGCGAATGTCATATTACTGCGGACCCGTGTACGGCACAGGTCCGCAGAAGACGTCGTGGTTTTGCAAGTGACGGCCGGCAGGCTTATCACGGCGTGGCGCGTTCTCTGGATTGGGTTGAGACGCGTGTTGCATACCCTCGTGTAGCACCCCGTTTTGACAAATCGAGCGGGGGGGGTAGCTTTGACTGCCAGTGGATGTAGCGATGACAGGCATCGTGTCTGAGGTTGTCGAATCCGCCATGAGTGTAGTTTGTCGTGGAAGAAGAGACGGGATGCGCATGCTCCGCAAACCTATGTGCCGGTTGATAGTCGTGTTCCTGACAGTGGTGGCGATGCTGGCCACCGGCGTCAATATCGTTCCCGAAGCGTTCGGCGAGACGACGGACGATGCCGCATCGTCCGAGACCGTCCAATCCCCTGATCCTCTCGAGTCCGCGGATGCCGGCATACCCTCCACGTCCAATTCCTCCAATTCGAACGACGTCAGTCAGGGTGGACAGGAGGTCACCGGCAATTCGAAGTCCGAGATTCGGGTGAACCTGTTCAAGGACGCGAACCATCAACAACCGTTGGAAAATACCGACAAGGTGCAGGTCGGCGACACAATACGGCCATATCGTCTGGGATTGGGACGAGAGCGAGAAACCGACGATCGGCGACAACATCCGCTACTACACGTTCCCGAAGAACATCACCGTCAAGGACGTGGGATCGGAGAAGAACCCCAAGAACCTGTACGACGCACGCGGTAATTTAGCCGGCGGCTGGTGGATCACGAACGGTGTCGTCTACGGCAAGTGGAACGAGGACTGGCTGAAGGCCAATCCCACGGATGTCGAGTCGTTCGTGAACTTCGACTTCACCCTGAACGATGATGGCAGCAACAGCGGTGACAAGGTGGTCATCGATTTCGGCACCAAGGGCGAGGACATCACCGTCAACATCGACAAGTCCAAGATCGAGGGCTCCAAGACCTACACGATCAATGCCGACGGCACTGTGACGTTCACCGTCAACGTGAAACCCAAGTTCGATGTCAAGAACATGGTCGTCACCGACACGTTGGGCACGAATTTCAACTTCGTGAAGGGCAGCTTCAAGCTGGATGGCAAAAGCCTCGATAACGTCACCATCAATGGCCAGAACGCCACAGTCAATCTCGGCGATCTCAAGGCCAACGCCAAGAACGGCTATAAGCTCACCTACACCGCTACGCTTACTGACGAGGCAAAGAAACTCCTCGCCGAAGGCAAGCTCTCCCAGAACGACTCGAAGAACACCGCCGAATGGAGCTGGACCGGCTCCGAGACGCCCGGCAAAGCCGAGACCACGCCGTACCTGAACTACCAGATGATCGACAAGAGCAACGGCTCGCTTGACGGCGACAGGGGCATCAAGTGGATCGTGAACCTCAACAACGGCAACTACAAAGCCGACATGGGCGGTTACACGTTCACCGATACGCTCAAGGACGGCCACCACTACACCGGTACATATCAGGTATACAAGGGCAACGATTGGAGCAATCCGGTCGCCTCCGGCACTCTTGACGGCACCGCCAAGAGCTTCACTTACACGTTCCCCAATGACGCCGGTCATGAGCAGTATCACATCGTCTACTACACCGCGCTCGACGATCCGTCCTCGCAGGGGACGGTGAGCAATGGCGCCACCATCACACCTCCCGGCAACGATCCAACGAAGCCCGACGGCAGTGACGACGGCACATACACGCCTCAGGACACGAACACCTACATCACCAAGACGCTCGATTCCAACACCGCCGCGTCGAACGGCCTGGCGACATGGTCATCGGTCATCGCGACGTCGAAGATGAGCGGCTTCACCGATCCGAAGAAGATCACGTTCACCGATAAGCTCTCCGAGCCGAGCGGCACCAAGGCCACGTTCACGTTCTACGGCGAGCCGATACTTGCGCTCGCCGACGGAACCAAGCTCGTCAAGGACACCGACTACACGCTCAAGTTCAACAGCGCCAACGACACGATGACCATCACCTTCAAAGGTGACAAGGTCGGGAGTGCGATCGGCCAACAGGACATCAAGGTCACGTACACGACGGTCTGTGATAGGACGCCCGGCACGTACGACAACAAGGCGAGCGTGAAGTTCAACGGCGTGACCAAGTCCGCCGAGGCCGACTACACAATCGACGATGACAACCTCGTGTCCAAGACCGGCTCGATGAAGTGGGACAAGGACTTCGATTGGTCGAAGGTCGATTCGTCGGAAAAGACCAAGGGCGCGTGGATCGCCACGTGGAAGGTCACGGTGAATGAGGACAACGACCCGTACAACGGTGCCGGCAAGGTGGATCTCAAAGGCCAGCCGATCGTCGTGACCGATACACTGCCCCAAGGCATGCGCTACATTCCTGCCGGTGCGGGCTACGACGGCAAGTACACGGTGCAGGCCGGCTGGTGGCCGGGAGCGTTGCAGAACCAGAGCCTTGACGCCGTGAAGTCGGAATCGGACGGCCGGATCACCTTCACCATTCCCACGGAGGCCGTCGTACAGAACGCAGACGGCTCCGACAAGGCATACGCCGTCCTCACCTATTCGACCGCCGCCAAAGGCACCGGTGAAGGCGTCAACTTCACCAACAGCGTCGACGCGCAATCCGGTTCCACACATCTTGGCACTGACTCGTCCACGGTCAAGGGCAAGAACACGGTGATCGACAAGGCGGCCCAGCAGATCAAGGATCTGAACCATGTGCGCTACACGATCTCGGTGAACCCGGAAAGCGCGGATCTGATCAAAGACTCGGACACCATCACCCTGTCCGATGTGATGGATGCCAAGGGCACGTTCATGCCCAGCTCGCTCAAGATCACGAACGTGGGCACCGGTGAGACCGTCGTTGTGCCGGTCGCTCTGGAGGATGTGACCGACAAGGATGGCAATCCCACGCAGAAACTGACCATCACGTTGCCGGATTCCACAGCACTCAAAGTGGTGTACGAGGTCAAGCCGACCGGCAAACCCGGTGACAAGGTGACGCTCAGCAATACGGCGTCGCTCAAGGGCGTGGCCGGCGGCAGCTCCACCAACGAGAAGAAATGGACAATCACCAACGCGAGCGCCGGCACCGAAGGCGCGAGCGGCACGGTCACCGTCACCAAGGTGGATGCAGACGACCTGAGCCGGTATTTGCAAGGTGCCGAGTTCGCGCTGTATCAGGTCGATATGGACAGGCTCAGCGGGACCAAGGTGACCTTCGAACAGGTAAAGAATGCCTCGAGCAAGGTCCAGACAAAAACCACGAACGCCAATGGCATGCTGACCTTCGGCAGCGCGGATAATCCACTGGCCAATAACACGCTCTACTATTTCATGGAGACGAAGGCACCGAACGGCTACGAACTCGATTCGGCCCCGCACTATTTCATGATTCCGAGCGGCAATGCCAGCGACGCCGAAGCGGCGCTCGCACGCGCCAAAGGCTTCGGGCTCGCCGTCTCGTCCAACACATCCTTCACTGCGACCGACGTGCGCATTCCCAGCCCGGCGACGGCCTCCGTCACGCTCGGCAAGCAGCTGTCGGGGCGTGCATGGGCCGACGACGATCAGTTCACTTTCCAGCTGTCTCCTGATGCGGCAGACAGCAAGGACGTGACCGAGGACGAGGTCAAGGCCGCGATGCCGAAGTCCACGACCGCCATCGTCAGGAAGACCGGAACCGGCGCGGACGGCAGCAGCACCGCGTTCTCGTTCGGCGATTTCACATTCTCCAAGACGGGCACCTACGCCTACACGGTCAAGGAGGCCGGCAATGGCGGCAATGGTCTGACGCTCGACACCCGCACCGCGAAGGTCGTGTTCACGGTCACGAAGAACGCCGTCGGCGATCTTGTCGCCACGTCGAAGATCACAGGCCTGGACGATGTGCGCGGCACGCAGACGTTCAAAAACACGTATACGCCGACGTCGGCGAAGGTGAGCAACAACATCAAGGTGCAGAAGGATCTGTGGGGCACATGGAAGGACGGCTATTCCTTCGAATTCCGTCTGGAGCCCTCCTCGGATACCCCGGATGCGCCATTGGCCACCAAAGCCGACGAAAGGCAAGGGTATACGAGCCTTACGGTGACCGACGGCGAAGTGCATGCCTTCCCCGACATCACCTATACCAAGGCCGGCGTCTACCACTACAACATCTACGAGCACACGCCGCCGGACGCCGAGAGGATTCCCGGCATCGACTACTCCAACGCGCTCTACCATGTGGCGGTGACCGTCTCCGATGACGGTGCAGGCAAGTTGTCCATCGACCCGAACAAGGGCGTCGTGATGACCAAGGTATCCAACGACGACGGTTCTGACTACAAGAATCCTGACAAGCCCATCGCTTACAACAAGGCATGGTTCCAGAACGTCTTCGACGCGGAAAGCATCAACCTCAGCCTGCTCGCCATCAAGAACTATACCGATAAGACCGGCTCCAAGCCGTTGATCGACGGCATGTTCTCGTTCACTCTGACCGGCAACGACAAAGCGCCCATGCCCAACGGTGTGAGGCCCGGAGGGTCAGTCACCGCAACCGTCACCTCGGACGGCGCCGTGTCGTTCCCCTCGATCAAGTACACGACCTTCGATGACGGCGACAAAACCTACACGTACACCCTCAAGGAGAACGCGCCGGCCGGTGCCGTGACGAGTGACGACGGCAAAACCGCCACGCTCAACGGTATGACCTACGACTTGACCGTCTACACGATCAAGGTGGAACTGAGCAACGAGGTCATCGATGGGCAGGCGACACTCGTCTCCAAGACGACCACCCTCGACGCGCAAGGCAATCCGGTTGATGCATCGAAGCTTGACCAAGGTCGCCCGGTATTCTCCAACACGTATGATCTGACGCCCGCCACCGCAAGCGTCGCCGGACAGAAGACCCTGACCGGGCGTGATATGGATGCGAACGAGCGGTTCACGTTCCAACTGGCCGCCGCGGCCGACGACACCGCCGAAGCCAAGGCGGCACGCGACGGTCTCGCGGACGACTCCATCGTCTTCGGCGACGACAAGGCATCCGAAACGATGACGGCCACCGTGACCGGCGCGCAGGACGGCGTGGCATCAGGCTTCACGTTCGACGGCATCCACTTCACCAAGCCGGGAGTCTTCAAGTTCCGCATCTCCGAAACCGGTGACGTGAAGGCCGGCACGACCAAGGATACGCACGTGTCCTACGCGACCGTCACCGTCAAGGACAACGGTACCGGTGGGCTCGTGACCGATATCGCCTACGACAACACCGACGCGACAACCGAATCGGACCGGAACGTGAGCGACAAGACCGCCTTCACCAACACGTACGGTGCGAGCGGCCGTGTGTTCTTCCTGCTGCACAAGAAGCTCACCGCCGCAAGCGGCGCCATCGCGCCGACACTCAAGGCGGGAATGTTCACCTTCGGCCTGTATCAGGGCGACGATGCGGAGAACAAAACGCCAATCCAGACCAAGTCGAACATCGTGCCAGACGGAGGCGAGGCATCCGGCCACATCGTCTTCGACGATATCAGCTATACGCCGGAGGCTCTGAACCAGGCAGTGGCCGACGGATACGCCATGTACGACGCCACGGCGAAGAACTGGACGCTCACCTACACGGTCGCTGAGCTCGACGGCAGCGGTCAGCCTGTCACGCAGGGCTACTCGAAGGACGGCATCGTCTACGACGCCACCACCCGCAAGGTCATCGTCACGGTCAGGGACATGGGTAACGGCACGCTTGGCGTCGGCTATCGTGTGAGCGACGGTGACGTGAGCACGGACGACGATCCCGATTCCGAAGAGGCCGCGTTCAACAACGTGTACACGCCTTCGCCCGCCACGGCACAGCTGTATGCGCAAAAGACGCTCTCCGGCCGTGACTGGCAGGACGGCGACTCGTTCACGTTCCGCATGCAGGCCATCTCCGGCACGCTGGTCGACGGTTCGGCCGTTGCGAAAGGTTCGATGCCGATGCCGGACGGAGCCGCGGATGGCGTGCTTACGCGCGAGGCCACCAATGGCAACGCGTTCTCCTTCGGCGAGATGACCTTCGACAAACCCGGCACGTACCTATACAACATCGACGAGATGCAGCCGGAGAATCCGTTGCCGGGCGTGAGCTACTCCACCGACCTGTACCGGGCCACCGTCACCGTGACCGATGACGGCAAGGGCACTCTGTCTTCTTCCGTGAACCTGGAACGGGTCGAGAAGGGCGCCGACGTCGAGACGCGGAAGACGTCGTCGAAGACGGCCTCAAAGAAGACGACGTCGTCCGCGAAGCGGGTCGCGGTGACCACCATGCGCACGGTCAAGATCAAGGCGACGGACAATAACGAACCAGTCGCGCAGATCGCCAACGTGTACGACGCGCTGTTGCATAACTGGTCCCCGAAGGTCAGGAAGCAATACGTCGACAACAGCGGCGGCAACCCGTTGACCGCCGGAAAGTTCACGTTCAAGCTCGTCCCAATCGACGGCGCTCCGTTGCACGTGATCGGCGACGATGGCAACATCGCCGATGTGGACGAACTCACCACCAAGAACACGGCGAACGGTGAAGCGTCCTTCAAGGACATACGATTCACCGACAAGGACCTCGGTACGAACGGCTCAGCCAAAACGTACGCCTATCGTGTTTCCGAGATCGCAGGCGACGAGCATGGCATGTCCTATGACGAGGCCGTGTACAAGTTCGAAGTCACGGTCGGTCGTGATACGGGCGGACTGTTGGCCGTCACGCAGGTCGTCAAGGATGCGGACGGCAATGTGGTGACGGACGCCGATGGCACCGGTGTGGCCATGCCGACATTCTCGAACACGTACACGCCTCAGCCGGTCAAGGTGCAGCTCAAGGCGCGTAAGACCCTGAAGGGTGGCACGCTCAAAGCCGGCCAGTTCTCGTTCAAGCTGTACCACGGATTCCAGTTCGGCGATCCTAAGGGCCAATCCTTCACAGCCGAGGCGTTCCAGACCAAGACGAACGACGCGGACGGCGACGTCTCCTTTGACGAGCTCACCTTCTACCAAGTCGGCTCGACCTACTACTCGCTGATCGAGGACGTGCCAGACGGGGCGGTGAACAATGTCAAGGACGGAGTCACCTACAAGGACACTTGGAACTACGTGAAGGTGACGGTCACGCTCGACAAGCAGACCGGCGAACTCAAGGCGACGGTCACCGATATGGATACCGGCAGCGATACCACGCAGTTCACCAACACATACGACGCGGCCGGTTCGGTGACGTTCTACACGCGCAAGATCTTCGAGAATATCGACGGCACCGCCTACGAGATTCCCGAGGATGCGTTCGATTTCACGCTCTACGAGGGCAATGTGAATGCCGCTGACGGATCGGCGAAGCCGCTGCAGACCAAGACCGTGCCCGCGAGCACGACCGGCAATAGCTTCGTGACGTTCGACACCATCGTCTTCGGCATGGATGACCTCAGAAACGCCGACGGCACCTATGCCAAGTCGAAGACGTTCACCTACTCGGTGAAGGAGAACATACCGGCCGAGAACGATCAGAAACATCTGGCCGGCGTCACCTACGACGAACAATCTCACACGTATCAGGTGACGGTCACGGACAACGGTGCCGGCAAGCTGACCACCAGAGTGGAGGTCGACGGCGAATACGGCGGCGACAGCAAGATCATCCCCGTGATCACGAACCGGTACTCGGCCGTACTACTGCCAAACACCGGCAGTGACGTGACGATGTTCGACTGGCGACTGTCCGGCGGACTGCTTGTCGCCCTCGCGGCGGGAGCACTGGCGCTGGTCCACGCATCCCGCAAACGCGGCGGTCTCAGCATGTAGTCGGCTGCACCGACTCGGAACCATCAGGATTTCAACAACAAAGAACACTCGAAGGAGTAATCATGAAGAAGATAGGAAAGGCCGTGTTCGGCCTCATCGCCGCCGTGGCGATGCTGTTCACGGGGCTGATCGCGCCTGTCACGGCGATGGCGGCGGGAGAGTATTCGATCACCATCGGCACGCAGACCAAGCCGGTCACCAAGGACCACACGTTCGAGGCATATAAGGTGTTCGCCGGCGACCTGTCCGAGAAGGACAACAACGTCACGCTGTCCAACATCAGCTGGGGCAACGGCGTCAAGGGCGGCGAACTGCTCGCCGCGCTGAAGCAGGATGCCACGCTTGGTGCTACGTTTACTAGCGCGAATGGCGCCGCCGACGTGGCCGCCGCCTTGACCGCGGACAACGCGGTCGCGTTCGCCAAGGTCGCCGCCGCCCACCTGACCGAGACGACCTCTGGAACCGGCGCGTATAACGAGGGCGCGAAGACCTACACGATTTCCGGTCTGGACGCCGGCTACTACCTGGTCAAGGACAAGGACGGCACCCTCGGCGACAAGACCGAGGCGTACACGGAGTTCATCCTCCGTGTGGTCAAGAGCGTGACCGTCGAGCCGAAGGCCGACGTGCCTACCGTTGAGAAGAAGGTGTGGGACACCAACGATTCCGCCACCGACGACAAGGACGCGAACGACGACAAGTGGTCCGACTCCGCCGACCACGACATCAACGACACCGTCGCCTTCCAGCTGACCGGCTCCCTGCCGAGCAACTACGACGCCTACACCACCTACGCCTACACGTTCACCGATACCCTGTCCAAGGGCCTGACGCTGGATCAGGACAGCATCAAGGTGTACGCGGTGAAGGACGCTGGCGAGCAGCAGACCAAGACCGAGATCAAGAAGCTTGCCGCAGACTCCGCAGACAAGGACGGCTACACGGTCGCCACCGCCGCCTACGAGGGCACCGGCGACAAGTACGAGGGCGGCACCGTGCTGACCCTCAAGTTCGCCGATCTCAAGCAGGCCGCCGCCGCGACCGATGGTGAGACCCTGACTATCGACAAGGACACCAGGATCGTGGTCGAGTACAACGCCACGCTGAACGAGAACGCGGTCATCGGCTCCGCCGGCAACCCGAACAAGGTGGACCTGACCTTCTCCAACAACCCGAACGGCGAGGGCGAAGGCAAGACCCCGGAGGACGTCGTCACCGTGTTCACGTTCAAGATCGTGGCCAACAAGGTCGACGAGAACAACGAGGCCCTCGAAGGCGCCGGCTTCACCCTGTACAAGTTCAACAAGGACTCCAGCAAGTACGAGGCCGTCGGCGAGGAGATCAAGGGCGACACCATGACCCAGTTCAACTTCTCTGGTCTGGACGCGGGCCAGTACAAGCTCGAGGAGACCGCCACCCCGGCCGGCTACAACACTTGGGAGGGCCTCGAGTTCAAAATCGTCGCCGAGCATGACGCCACCGCGGACGACCCGCAGCTGAAGACGCTGAAGTTCACCGACCTGAACGGCAAGGAGATCAACGACTTCACCGTCGATACGAACAAGGACGGCGGCAGCATTGACGTCGTCAACAAGAAGGGTTCCAACCTTCCGGAGACCGGTGGCATCGGCACCACGATCCTGTACGTGGCCGGCGCCGTGTGCGTGGCCGCTGCGGGCCTGTGGTTCGGCCTGCGCCGCCGCAACGCGTCCCGCTGATCGCGGCTGATATGCCGATGCGCTGATCGGCCGATCCGGTGATGCCGCCTCGCTTCTGCCAGAAGGCGGGGCGGCATCACCGCCGCTGCCGGCCGAATCGGAAATGGTAAGTCAACGAAGAGATTGAAGCAAAGAACGATGATGATTCACGCAGATCAAGGTCACACCCACGGTCGTGCGCAAGACCGCGGCCAGGACCGCGGCGCGGCGCAGGCGCGAGGCGCGCTGGCCCATGCCCCGCGTGCGGCGGGCGGTGTCTTTGCGGCGGTCTGCTCGCTGATGCTTGCCGTCGCGATGCTCCTGACGGGCTTCATGCCGGTTCCCGCGCTCGCGGACGAGACGTCCGGCACCGAGGCCCGAACCGGCTCCATCACCGTCGACTATGCGAACGCAGGCGCGCCGATCGCCGGCGCGACGGTCAACCTGTACCATGTGGCCGACTGGGCGCCAAACTCCGACCGTAATACGTTTACGCCGATCAGCCCGTTTTCAGACAGCGGCAAGTACCCGCTTGACTGGTTGCTGCTGAACAGCGGAGGTTCCGTTGATTATCAGTGGTTCGCCACCACGTTGGTCGGTCTCATCGAAAGGAACAAGCCGTCGGCCGCCGCCACCGCGACCACCGACGCCAACGGCGGTGCCCGATTCTCTGGCCTTCCCAAGGGCCTCTATCTGGTCCTCATCGACGCTTATGACGATGGCTCCATCACCTGCGGCCCGTCGTACGTGCTGGTCGCATTGCCGTCCAAGCCGGTGGACGACGCCGACGCCACGACCATGGACGTCACCCTCGAGCCGAAGAACGACTGCGAGGCCACGCCTCCCGCCGAAACGGTCAAGAGAAAGGTGGTCAAGGTCTGGAAGGGCGATTCCGCCGCAAATCGTCCGGGCAAAATCGTCGTGCAGCTGTTGCAGGACGGCACGGTGATCGACGAAGTGGAGCTCAACGCCTCCAACAACTGGACCCATGAATGGAACGATCTGCCGGTCGGTCATGACTATCAGGTGGTTGAGAAGACCGTGCCGGACGGCTACACCGTGCTGACGGATCGCGAGAACGACGTCGTCACCATCACCAACACGTACACGCCGCCGACGACCCCACCGAGCAATAACACCCCACTGCTTGGCAAGACCGGCGCCAGCGTGGGCATCGCCGCGATCTGCGCCGGCACGCTCGGCGGACTGGGGCTCATCCTCTTCATACGCCGCAGGCACAGGGCGAAGTAGTGGATCGCGGGAGCTTCGTGAACTCCTCTCAATTGGCTTCCCTGCTAGCTCCCCTCAACCTTGAGGGAAAGCAAAACGATGCTCCCTCGGCTAAGAGGGGTCAATCTATATGGACCATATGGAAGGAATCAGCATGGCCACCCATCGCAAAAAGGCCACGGATACAGTCTCGCGCATCATCTCCGCATTCTTCGCGATGGTGCTCGTCGTAGGACTGACGCTGCTGGCGTACCCCACGGTGGCGGACTGGTGGAATCGCATGCATCAGTCGCGCGCGGTGGCCACGTACATCGAACAGACCGAAGATCTGTCGAAAACCGAACGCAAACGTATGCTGGACGCCGCGCATGCGTACAACACGAAATTGCCAACAACCGCGGACCGATGGATGCTCACCAAGGAGCAGAAAGTCGAGTACGAGTCATTGTTGGACGTGTCGGGCACGGGCGTCATGGGGTATGTGACGATTCCGAAGCTCAAGGTACGGTTCCCGGTGTATCACGGTACGGACGAGAGTGTTCTGCAGATCGCGATCGGTCATTTGGAGGGCAGCAGCTTGCCGGTGGGCGGAGCGGCCACGCACGCGGTCGTTTCCGGGCATACCGGACTGCCGAGCGCGAAGCTGCTCACCGGCCTCGACACCCTCGAAAAGGGTGACACGTTCGCGTTCCACGTGCTGGGTGAGACCTATACCTACCAAGTGGACAAGATCAGCGTTGTGTTGCCGAACCAGTTTGACAATCTCGCGATTGAGGACGGCAAGGATTACGCGACCGTGATCACCTGCACGCCGTACGGGGTGAACACGCATCGCCTGCTTGTGCGCGGTCACCGCATCCCCAACCCCGTCGAACCGGACGCCACCGACTACGACAGTCCAGTGCGCATGCTCACGATCGGCATTGTCTCGGTCTCGGTCGTGGTACTTGTCATCGGTATCCTGGTTGTGCGCTGGTTCGCCGTGCGCCGCCGTTGCCCCCGCGCCAATCACTCCACCGGCCAGCTCGTGGCGCGAGACGGACAGTAGAGCGGCGATAAGTAGACGTCGATGACGGTGTACCATGCCGGGGGTAATCCCCCGGCATTTCATCTGCACTATCGAACTGACTGCGCTCAAGTACGAGAATCACGAACAGACAGCGACCGACGAACGTTTTTCCGGGTCGGCACGCGCTTCAAGAAAAATTACCTCAAGAAGGTACGGAAGCATCAGCTGACGGCTCAGTAGAGCTCACTCAGTAGATCTCATCCAAGCCGGCATTCACGCCGCCCCGAGCATCTTCACCGACGCCGTCGAACCGCGGCAATCAGCGTATGGTCACATGTTCGCGACCGATACACCAAACGTGATCGGCAGGATCTTGGCCAGAAACGCGAGCAACTTGTTGAACGGATGCGGCAGGTAGATGGCCTTGTTTCGCTTGACTGCACGGATTGAACCGACCGCCACGTCACGCGGGTCCAGTACCGGCAGCGACGTCCGCTTCCCCGGCCCCGCGTCCGAGACCGCGCCGGCGGACGACTCCGAACCACGCGACAGCATCGGCGTATCCATCAGTCCTGGCTGCACCACGGTGACATGGATGCCGTGCGGCTTGAGTTCCTGCCGCAGCACGACGGACAAGGTGCGCACATAGGACTTGCTGGCGCTGTATGCCGCCAGATTGCTCACCGGTGAAGCGCCGAGAATGGAGCCGGTCTCCAGAATCGTGGACCCGCGTTGCATGTACGGCAGGCATAGGCGCGTGACCATCGTGGCCGCCATGACGTTGAGCTGCACCAACTGCAGTAGGCGCTGCGGATCCTCATCGGCGAACGGCCGGCTCGCACCGATGCCCGCGTTGCTGACAAGCATACGGATAAGCGGCTTGGCGGCGTCAAGCCTGTCACGCAGTTCGTCAAAGCTGCGCAAATCGGTCAGATCGAGCGAAACCGGCACGATGCGAACGCTCTGATATTCAGAGGCGATTCGTTCGAGTTTGCCTTTGCTGCGAGCGATTATCCAGATCTCCCGGATTTCCGGGCACTCACGGATGATCGCATCAATATATGCCCGGCCAAGGCCGGAACTTGCGCCGGTGATAATGGCGATAGGCATTGCCGATCCACTCCCTTTCATTCGCGTTCGTCAATTACCCAATGATCAGAACCGGACCACGACCTTGCCCGACGCGCGCCCTCCCACGCCGGCGACAAGCTTGAGCGCCGCTTGAATGTCGTCAAGACGGAACATGTGCGGGTCGATGGAGGGGCGCACATCACGCTCCTTCACGATGTCGGTGACATGACGCAGCTGTTCGCCATCCGCCCGCACGAAGATGAATTCGTACCGCTTGCCCTGCGCCTGCGCCTTCTTGTCGAGCTTCGATCCGGCGAGCGAGAACAGCGTGCGCTTGAGGAACGGCATCCGCATGCGTTCGGCGAACGCCTTGTTGGGCACGCCACGCAAGCTGAGCAACGTACCACCGGGTTTCAGCACGGACAGCTCACGGTCGAACTCTGCCGGTCCGAGTGTGTCGATCACGTAGTCGACGCCGATGCCGGCCTGCCAGTAATCCTCCGCGCGGTAGTCGAGATACCGGTCGGCGCCAAGGGCGAGAATCTCGTCGCGCGAGCGCTCGTTACCGGTGACGGTGACGTCCAGCCCCAGCGATTTGGCGATCGGCACCGCCATGCGTCCGAAGCTGCCCGAGCCTCCGGGAATGAGGACGCCCTGCCCCGGCTTGGCGTCCAGAACCTCCGTGAACGCCTGCCACGCGGTCAGACCGGTGAGCGGGATGGTCGCGGCCTCGTCGAAATCATAGCCCTCGGGCATCGGTGCCACGGCGTCGGCGGGCAATGCGACGAATTCAGCGAGCGCGCCGGGGTGGTCGATCGGCGTGCGGGCATACACGCGATCACCCGGCTGGAATCCGCGCACCGCATCGCCCACGCGTTCCACGACGCCGGCGACTTCGTTGCCGAGCGTGACCGGCATCGGATAGTCCTGGATCAGCTTGACTCCGCCGGTGATGACCAGCAATTCCAGCGGATTGACGGCCGCCGCCTTGACGCGGATCAGTATGTCGTGGTCGCCGATGGACGGTTCGGGGATCTCGTTGACCTCAACCCCCGCAATGGCCTTGGCGACGTCTTTCTCGTAACGGTTGATCTGCGCTGCTCGCATGGTGGCGCGTCCTTTCTTCGATTCCGCAGGTGTTGGATTTCCGACGACCCAGTAATGTAATATTTAGAATTACATTAAACCATATCGTGACGCCGGGATATCGTCAACATAGCAGCGTCGCAACGCCTGAACATATGGGACGACGGCACGAAGGACGGGAGGACACATGCATATCAGCATGAAATGCTCAGTGGCGGTGCACTGCCTCATCTTCATGAACGAAGCCGGCAGCGACGACCGCGTCACCAGCACGCTGCTGGCCGAAAGCACTGGCTGCAACCCTGCAAGCATTCGAGCGCTCTTCGCCGCGCTCAAAAAAGCCGGCATCATCGATGTCCAACGCGGCAACGTCGGTGCACACCTGATCCAAGACCCCAAGGCTGTGACGTTGCTCGACATCCAGAACGCCGTCGAACCCGATGGATTGGCCACCATGATCGGCGTCCACCAATACAAGGGACAGTCATGCCCCGTGGCGCGGAATATCCACGCCACGCTCGCCCCCTCCTACGAGAAGATCGAACACGCCACAGCCGGGGCCATGCGCTCCATCACGCTGGCGGACATCATCGACGACTACCACGTCCAACTCAACGACAAACCCACGCGGCACCAATGACACCGCGGGTACAGGGCACCCACAAGTGAGCCCCGCCGAATTCGTCCCGCCCATCCTTGCGCGACACGCCGTTTCCTCTTGCTTGTCCCAACACCTTCACCATAACTCATGAAACCGATTTCAGCAACCGTGTGTCGTGAGTGCCGTTCCGCCGCATGCTCGTGATCCTCGCTATCGATGACCACGCTTTCGGGCATACTGACGACAGTCCTGCGGAATGTATCTGTGGAATGAAAAGAGGAAGCCATGGCGGAAACGAAGCGGGAATTGTTCATCGGATCGCATCTGTCGACGTCCGGTGGCTGGGGGAAGCTACTGGAACGATCGCATGGAGAGGGCGGTACCACATTTGCGTTCTTCCCGCGCTCGCCGTATGGCAAGCGGTCGAAAACACTGACCGAACAGGGTGCGCGGAAACTGGGCGAGCAATTACGGTCCGAACACTACGGCCCATTGGTGGCGCACGCGCCCTATGTCTACAATTTCGCGGCGAAGGACGAGTCCAAACGTGAGTTCGCCATCAACGCGATGGAGGAGGACCTGCGTCTGTTGGCCGCAATCCGGCGGGCGGGTCAGCCGATCTATCTCAATGTGCATCCGGGGGCGCATGTGGGCCAAGGCGCCGAAACGGGTTGCCGGCTGATCGCCGAAAGCCTGAGTCGCGTACTGAACGACCTCGCCGAAAGCGGCGAGGTCGTCGTGCCGATCCTGCTGGAGACCATGGCGGGCAAGGGAACCGAATGCGGTCGCAACTTCGAGGAGATTACGGCGATCATCAGCGGTATCGAAGAACGTCTGACGCAACCACAGACGTCGGCCATGACGAAGACGCCGATCCAAACGGGGGAGCCGGAAGAAGCCGGGGTGGAATCCGAGTCTCTGGTAGGCGTGACGCTTGACACCTGCCACGTGTTCGACGCCGGCTACGATCTGCTGAACGACTTCGACGCCGTGCTTGCGAATTTCGATGAAGTCATCGGGCTGAATCGTCTCAAGGCCATTCATGCGAACGACTCCATCAACGGACTGAACTCACACAAGGACCGTCATGCGAACATCGGTGACGGTGCACTTGGTCTGTCGTTCTTCACACGTATGGTCAACGATCCTCGACTCAACACACTGCCGATGATTCTGGAGACCAAGGAACTGACGCCGACCACCCACTGCGACGAGATCGCCCTATTGCGCGGTCTCGCGCAGGGGCAGGTTTGATTTGCGCGATCTCGTACTCGCGCGGACTTGATTTACGTACTGTCGGCCGGAATCGCACCCGAATGCGCTCGGGCGTCGTTTTCGGCTGGCGGATGCAATCGGAGAAAACACGGACGTCGTTGTCCGCAGTTTCCTGTTCTTCTTCTCTTGTGGTTGAGGTTTACTATCTACGATGATCGTAGACCTCGGGGATGCTTGTTGCTGTGGTTTTGCTCTCGACTAGCCCGACTCAGCGCTCGTCGTCGCTCAGGGCGGACTCGGCGATCTGCTGGTAGGTGCGGCCGTTGTATGCGGTCAGCGAGGCGGCGCCCATGAGGGCCAGGGTCTTCTTCATGCTGTTCTTGAAGCTCATTGCTACTCCTTGATTGATGGTGAATGAATCGGTGTTGAATCGGTTGATGGTGATACGTGCAGCATTCAGATGCTGACGCTATTGCAGGATTCAGCGAGCGTCGTTCTCGAGTCCGCGCAGGGAATCGAAGATCTGCTTGCTTGCGGCCGGGGTGGCGGTCATGGTGGCGGCGCCGTACAGGGCGAGACCGCGGATCATGCTCTTCTTGATGTCCATTGGTATTTCCTTAGTCGTTGTATTCGGTTATTCGGTATTTGTCTGCCGTGTCTGGCGTCGCTCAGCGGGCGTCGTTCTCGAGAGACTGGATGCTGTCGAAGATCTGCTTGCTGGTGGACGGGGTGGCGGTCATGGTGGAAGCGCCGTACAGGGCCATGCCGCGCAGGATGCTCTTCTTGATGTTCATGATGTTCTCCTTAAGTCTTGCTATCGAGTCTTTGTGAATTGTCTTCTAAGTGTTATGCGTATGTGCGTTTATGTGTTACGTCCCGTTCTCGAGGCGTGGGGTGTGCTCTAGCGGGCTTCTGCCTCGCGAGTCAGATCGATGACCGTCTGGTTCATCTTGCTGCAGGAACCGGCCATCACGGAAGCGCCGTACAGGGCCAGGCTGCGCATCATGCTGTTCTTCATGTTCATTGCTGTTCCCTTTTCTGCTTGTTTGTTGTCCGCCTTGTTTGGCTGACATGAATAACGATAGAGCATTGGCGGAATTTGCGCAAGCGCTGTCGCAGAGAAACCTACCAGGTGGTTGGTATTAAGCCGATCTGTCGGCGTGTCGTGGTGTGATGTCCTGATTTCCTTGAAGTTACAAGGATTTTGTGCGAATCGTTCTATGGCTGCGACTGGGATGTGAAGGCTCACATTCTGTAGGGTGCGATCAAGTTATGAAGCGGTGACGAGGGTATACGAGCTAGCGTTCCCGCGTTTGTGCAATGTTGCGTGTTGTGCTGTCATGTTGCTGAATTGCGTGGCGGCACGGTGACGTTGGCGGTGCGGTTGCATGTTTTGGTTTATTGGGCGCTCAGGGGCTTTGAGCCGCCTGGTCGGCAAAGATACGGGCTGAAAAAGACGGTCTTGGCGATTCGTAGTGTCTTGCGGACGCTGCTGAGCCTCAAAACGTCCGTAATGCACTACGAATTAAGGATTTCGTCCTGTTGGGTCCGTATTTCCGATCTTCGAGGAGCCGTGCGTACCGTTCGGCGGGGCTTCGGCGGCCGTTGTGCGTAAGTCTTGCGTGGGGGTTCGCACATGCGAGGGGACTGCGAAACTGCGGGTAATGAGAAAGGGGTTACGAAACTACGGGTGACAAAAAGGGCGGACGCCATTGTCCGGCCGTGGATGGAGGATACTCTTCCGTTCTCTTTCCGCCGCCTCACCTGCCATATGCGATACCGACCGGTAGATCGCTCTATGATTGCGACCCGTGTGGGGTTTTCCTGCGATGTAGAGGCGGATCTATTGGCGTGTTGGCGGCAGATGTGGGACGGGTTCGTCGAAAATGTGATCGACTTGATCGTTAATGGGCGTCAGCGCTGGTCTTCGTGAGTCAGATCGATGACGGCTTCCATGAGATGACGGTTGGCCATGCCCGCGTTGGTGCTGGCGATGGCGGATCCGTACATGGCGAGTCCGTGCAACATGCTCTTTGCGATGTTCATGATGGTCTCCTCTGCTGTGTCCGTTGGAGGCGAATGTCTCCGCCTTTCAGCGGATGTCACCCCGACTTGTTAGCGCTCACAATAATATGTCAACGGTATGACGTTTGCCGACGGGCGAATGTATCCCGGGTGGGATGGTCTTGTCGGGAGTCCGACGAGAGGGCGTCGGTTCAATAGGGGGGGGGGAGCGGTCTTTGAGTTCTGTACGGATGTCCGAGGTGGTGTGCTGATACGGCCGGTATCGTGAAGGGGCCGGAGTCGTCAAGTGCTGCGACAGTTCTGATTCGGATGTAGGAGCAGCGGGGAAGATCCGCGAACGCGAAAAGGCGGGACGCCGATTACTCGACATCCCGCCCCTGATCAGATGATGGCGTGCTCAGGATTCCAGTTCCGCGGAAGCGGAATCCTGAGCACACACCGTCAGGCCTGACGCTTACGCATCACCAGCGTGACACCGGGTCCGACCAGCACGATCGTGGCGATCGCGATGCCGGCCACGGCGCTACCGGTACGGCTGAGCGTGGAGCCATTCGTCTTGGCGCCGGAAACGTTCTTGGATCCGTTGCCAGAGCCGTTGGTATTGTTGACGGAGTTGCCATTGGTGGTTCCGTTGTTGCCATTGGTCCCGGTTCCTTCTCGGCCGTCGCCGACGCCACCCAGTACGTCGAGGCATCCCTACCCGACAAGCTGCTTGATGACAAGGCCGCCGCCAAGGTCGTCGAGGAAGCCGATCAGACCCTCGTCCCCTATACCACCGGCGTGAACTGGAGCTCCATGTTCAAGCAGCTGCAGGATCAGTGGGCTCAGTTCACTGAGAATTAGTGTGATCACACTACAACTCTCTCCCTTAGTGTGATCACACTAACGGATTGGCAAGAGTCACATTCGTTGAAATTTCAACGATCATGGCACATCCTCTTTCGTTAGTGTGATCACACTAGGGGAAGGGGATGTCCGTATATTGGATGACATTGGTTTCTATGGGATTTCGGCCGGTAACCTTGCGCTCTCTGCGCGGGTCTGAGACCATACAACGATCTGAAACGGAAGACGAGAGGAGACGGACGTGAATCGAAAGCAGTTGGACGATGCACAATCGTCGGATGTCGGATCGAGAACCTCGGATACCAGATCAGAAACCGGCACTCGTCAACGCAGCCATTCGGGTCCGGCACGTACCGGTAATGTCAATATTCGTGACATCGCCGCGGCGGCCGGCGTCTCCACGGCTACCGTGTCGCGTGTGATGCGCGGCAACGCCAAGGTCTCCGACGCCACCAGGGCAAAGGTTCAGGAGGCCATCGAACGACTCGGCTACGTGCCCAACGCGCATGCACTGGCTCTCACCACGCCTCCCAACTCCGTCACTCTGGTGGTGGACCACATCTCCGGCGGTACGTACAGCGAGATGACCGCCGGCGTGGAACGTGAGACGTCCGATCGCAAGATGATGTTCCGCATCGCCTCCACCGGTGGCAAATGGGACGAGCCCAAGCCGATTCTCGATGATCTGCTCTCCCAACGTCCCCGCTTGGCGGTACTTACCGCCAGCGATGTGATCGATGACCCGATCGACGATGTGCTCAACGACTATGTGGACAAGTTCAAATCCGTGGGAACGCGTCTGGTGGTGCTCGCCAGGCCTCGTATGCGGCTGTCGCGGGAGATCGCGGTGGTGGACTACGCCAACGAGTCCGGCATGTACGAATTGACGAAATACATGATCTCGCTCGGCCATCGACGATTCATGTTCGCCGGACTGCGTCGCAACTCCAGTGTGTTCATGTCCCGATACCACGGATTCCTGCGTGCGTTGCGCGAGGCCGGCATCGAGTTCGATCCGCGTTGCACCATTCCGCTCGACAACGATCGGGCGGCCTCGATCGCCAATACCATGGCCATGTTCCCGACCGTTCACGATTGCACCGCCGTGGTCGCCGTCACCGATGAGTTGGCGTTGTATGTGATCGCCGCACTGTGCAAGCTTGGCAAGTCCGTGCCCGACGACGTGTCGGTCGGCGGATTCGATGACATGCCCTACGCCGAGGATCTGATGGTGCCGCTTACCACCGTGCATGCCCCCTTCGGCAATATGGGCCATATGGCTGTCAAGATCGGTCTCGATGACTTCGGTATTGATGTGACCATGCCCACCCAGCTGGTGGTACGTGGGTCCGTGGCTCCGGTCCGGCAGTAACGATAACTGTGAAAACGTGGCGCGCTACGCGAGGATGCGAAGCGTGCCATGATGCGATGATGTTGTCGCTGCTGGCGGCGATGAATGTGGTTCTGGCCGTCGCCTGATCTTCCTGCAGGGGCGTCCCGACGTGATTCTGCGTGATTCCCTTCCTCGCCGGTGACCGATAGGCGTCAAAAAATCACACAACTCAAAAGGTCATTTGGGCCGTTGAAATTCCAAATGGGTAGCCTATGGCTGCCCTCCCTTTGTCATGTCGTGTTGTCATGTCATGTGTCATGTCGATTGGGGATGGTGGTCCGGAGCGAGGCGATGCTCAGCCGGTGCGTATGAATGGCGTCATTGTCACGACGTGTCGGGGTTGCGTATCTGAAACCGATTTCATATAATCGGTTTTGAAAACGGCGATCGTAATGATTTCAAGGTCTCGCAAATCATGAAATCAAGAAATCACTTTCATGGAATCTGATATCGACGTCGTGTGTGCAAAGACCGTTGCAAAGGAGCGTCATGTCCGAGAAATTCAATGTCATCATTGCCGCTCAGGGCGTCGCCTACAAAGGTCTGACCGAGGATGCCCGCAAGATCGCCAAGGAACGCGGCATCTTCGCCACCAACGTCCAGGCCGCCAACTCCATCCCCGTGGCCGAGTACTGCCTCGGTGTCGCTCTGCTGGAAAGCAAGGACTACACGCTCTCCCGGCATCAGTACGGCGAGCAGCGCGCCTACATCAATCGTGAGGTCAACTACGCCGACGCCGGCACCTACGGCAAGACCATCGGCGTCGTGACCGCCACCGCCCAGATCGCCCGCGACTTCATGGAGATGCTCAAGCCGTTCGACTTCAACGTGATCGCCTGGAGTCGTCACCTCACCGACGAGGAGGCCGCCCAGTACGGCGCCAAGAAGGTGGACCTCGACACCGTCTTCCGCGAGTCCGACATCGTCTCCATCCACACCCCGGGCATTCCGCAGACCGCCAACATGATCGGCGAGCACGAGCTCGGCCTCATGAAGGATGGTGCCCTGCTGCTCAACTCCGCCCGTGGCATCGTGATCGACCACAAGGCCCTCGAGAAGGAACTCGTCTCCGGCCGCATCCGCGCCGACACGGTATGGCCCGGCAAGTCCGACCTGTACCACGCCACGCAGTGCACGCTGATTCCGTTGCTCGATCCGGCGGTGTCCGTCGCCCCGGCGCTCAAGGCGGCCAAGGAAGCTTAGGGATCAGAATCCCAAGCGGCCCGATCGGCGTTCGACGCAGTACGGGAGAGTCATACTGACATGGAGGCAACCGATTGCAACGATTGCGAACATGTCAGTATGACTTGAAATAATCAGTATCAGTCCGACTTTCGGCATGGGATCTGAAACGATTTCATGCCGTTCGTTGTTTATTGGAACGTGCGGGTACATGCGAGTACGTCAAAGGTACAGACAATACGCGGATGTCACCAGTCGTCGGAGAGCACATGAAGGAGTCCTCATGCCTAGGAACGCGCAGCGCAGCACGCCGGTGATCAAGGACGTCGCCAAACTGGCAGGGGTGTCGGCGCCCACGGTGTCGCGCTATCTCAACGGCACCGCCAACGTGAACGAGGAGAAGCGCAAGCGCATCGCGCAGGCCATCAAACTGCTCGGATACAAGCCCAGCATCGTCGCTCGCGCATTGGCGAACAAGGAAATGGACTCCGTGATGGTGTTCGCTGCCAACTCCGGCACGTTCTCCACCAACATGACCAACATCGGCGTGGAACACGGCGCGCAGGAGAAGAACTACCTGTTCGCCGTCACCTCGTTGAGTGAGAAGCGTCTCGATGAGGTGCAGCAGATGGTGCAGATGGCGCTCGGCGCGAATCCGGCCGGCGTGATCGTATACGAATACGATCGTGCCGGTGCCGAGGCGTTGCGATACATTCCCGACGACATGCCGTTGGTCATCGTCGGCGGCAACGCGGGGGAGGGGCCGTACCAGGTCATCAATTCCGAACGTGACGGTGGTCGTGCCATGACCGAGTATCTGCTCAAGCTTGGTCACCAGACGGTGTTTCATGTGGCCCGTGCCGAAGGTCCGAGTGGCAATACGCGCACCAACGGCTGGCGTGACGCGCTCGTGGCTGCGGGCGTGCCGATTCCGGAGATCGTGCGCGTGTCGTCCACCGATCTTGAGGAGGCGGTGCAGGCCGGTCGCGCGCTCGGCCGTCGCAGTGACGTGACCGCTGTGTTCGCCGGCAACGACGAGACCGCGATCGCCGTGATCAACGGTCTGCGTGAGGTGGGCCGTCGTGTGCCCGAAGACGTGAGCGTGGTCGGATTCGACGACCGCCAGTTCGCGCCGCTGTGGAAGCCGGCGCTGACCAGCTATCGACAGAACTTCAACGATATGGGCGAGCGTGCGTTCGCCATGCTCTACGAGCAGATCCAGGCCAAGCGCGCCGGCGAGGAACCGCCGCAGTCCAGACTGGAGACCGTGCAGGGCCGCATGGTCGTGCGTGACTCGGCGTGTGCTTGCGCTCGCTGAGACGACGGCCGAGTCGACGAAAAATACGGGCTGAAATTCCCGAAGTCGGCGATTCGTAGTGCGTTACGGACGTTTTTTGTGTCCGAAACGTCCGTAACCCACTACGAATTCCGAATAACGGGAGTTTCAGCCCGTATGTTGCGTTTATGCGTTGTGCAGTGTTTATGTGCAGTGTTGGCCACCTCGTTGCTCTGTCGCCACGGTAAGGGGGAGGGGCGCGTATCATGGGATGATACGCGAAAACGTGCGAGGCGCAAGGCTCGATGCGCGAAACGCGAATTATCCAATTAATCAGGAGCGTACATGGCCGAACATCAGACAAGGCGGACGGTTCAAAAGGAAACGGTTCGTAAGGCGCTGAGACAGACCGATGATTTCGTCTCCGCACAGAATCTTCATCGTCGCCTGCAGGATTCCGGTTCCAGGATCGGACTGGCCACCGTATACCGACAGCTCAACGCCATGGCCGCGGCGGGGGAGGCCGACACCATTCGCATGGGCGGTGAGCAGCTGTTCCGCGACTGCGGCGAGGACACCCTGCGCCACCATCATCATCTGGTATGCGAGCGCTGCGGCAAGACGATCGACATTGCGCCGCCGAGCGAATCATGGTTCCGCAAGGTTGCCAAGGACAACGGGTTCACCGTAAGTCATCATATTCTGGAGATCTTCGGCGTCTGCGCCGAATGCGCGGCCGAGGAGGGCGGCGACGCTGCCGGTGATACAGACGCGCATACGGATTCGGATGGCATCGATGAGGCGTGACGTGGCGTGACCTCGATAAGGCGTTCATAACGATGTGACATCGATAATGCGTGACATGGTGTGACGTGGCGCGACCTCTGATCATACGACGCACGACTTTTGTATTTGCATATATGGGGAACGCCCGCCACGACATGGTCGTCGTTCGGCGGGCGTCTGTGTTGTGTGCTTATTGTTGTTGCTTATGTGTTCTCGAATGATGCGGCTGCATTTCGCGGTGAATCACACTTCACTTTCACGATCAGCGCACAGCCGTACCGATTACGCAGCCGTACCGCGCACGCAACCATACCGTGAATCAGTGCGCGAGCATCTCCGTGGCGACCTCGTCCTTACTCATCGATGCGGGATAATAGGTCGGCCAGTTGTCCATTTCCTTGAGCGTGGCCTCCTGGGAGTCGTTGCCCATGAAGATGTGGTAGTGCGCGGCCTTCGACGGTGCGATGCCGTGATCGGAGAACTGAACGACCTTCGGCGCGCCTTCCGGCACATCACCGGTGGCGGTGAACAGGTATCGCACGCCGCGGTTGCCCTTCTCATAGTCGAGGATCTTGAATCCGTCGTACTTGTACGTGGCGGTCGCGGTCTTGCCATCGCTGGTGAAGCTCATCTGGTCGCCCTTGATGGTGATCTTCGTCACGTCGGTCTTGTATCCGGTGTCGTAGTACTGCTTGTACTCCTCGGCCGTCTTGTCGCCCTTCTTGGCCTTGGCCTCCATGACGGAATCAAGCGTGCCGTCCTGAAGATACGGGTAGACGGACTGCCATTCGCCCTCATAGTCCGCAAGCGTGCGGTCCTTCACGTCCTGCGTGAGGAAGTAGCCGTTCGTGGTGTCGATGGCCAGAGCCTGATTGGTGATGGAGGTCAGCCAGTCGAGCAGGGTCTTCTTGTTCTCGGGCAGCTGTTCGGTCACCGAGATGATCGTCTTGTTGCTCTCCTTGGCAGCGGAATCCAGCTTCTTGGCGAATTCACCCATCTCCTGCGGGTTCACGACAAGAATATCCACGTCATTGCTCTCGACGGTGTCGATGGCGTTCTTCAGATCGGACGCGGACGGCTCCGCTTCGCTGTTCATCGCATTGGTGTAGGTGGCGGGCGTCTTGTCCACGGCGCCGATGTAGTCGAGCAGATAGTTCGCCACGGATTCCGTCGCCGCATAATGCCGCTCGACATTCTGGGTGCGACCCTTGTTCACCAGCGCCACGAACTGCGCGTAGTCGCCGTTCCACGCGTTGGAATGGCGCTGCACCGTGGCTTCCGTGGCACCGCCGTCGGGTGCCGCATCGGTGTATGCCTTGGTGATCGCCTGCGAGGCCTTGAGCACGGCGTCGGGGCTGAACCACAGGTGCGGGTTCGTGGAACCGTGATGGTGATGGTGGTGGCCCGATTCGCCTTCGGTGCCCGCGCCCTCAGTGTCCTCATTGTGTTCGTGGCTGTGCTCTTCGGTCGCGGTGATGCCCATGATGTCACCGACGTTCACGATGCGCTGCTTGGATGCGTCGAGGTTGGCCTTTTCCGCCCATCCGTCGTATCCAGCGCCGTTGAGCACCACGATCTGTGCCTTCGACAGTTTCGCGAGATCCTGCGGCGTGGCCTCATAGTCGTGTGGGTCGGCGGAGGTGGAATTGATGAGCGAGGTCACTTCCACACAATTGCCGCCGAGCTCCTGGGCAAGTGATCCCCACTGGTTCACGGATGCGACTACGTTAAGTGTGACGTCGCAGGAATCGGAGGCGTTGACATTTGATGTGTCGCTGGCTGCCTTGGCGTTCGCGGCGGTCTGCTGGGGATGCCCTGCGCGGTAGGTACTGCCGGCGGCGAACGATCCGATGATCAACGCGGCCGCAAGGGCTCCGCCGCCGATCGCATATAGGAGGGCTCGCCGCTTGCGTCGCGCAGGGCTGGACGCCGCAGTGGTGTCATTAGAGGTGTTGGAGGTGGGCATGGTGTCGTTAGGCATGGTGTCGTTGGACATGATGATCTTTCTACCGAGTACTGACAGTGATGTCCATGGTCTTGTTGTTGTCGTGGATTTTGCGATTGCAATGTCTGTTGCAACGTCTGTGATGAATGACCGAAATCCGGTGATTCGTATGATTCTTCAAACTCGATCAGATGTCGAGGTATCCCCTGCGCGCGGCGCTCGCAAGATGATGCGGCACTTGGACTGTGCTGCCGTCCGGGGTGGTCACCGTGGCAAGGTCGACGGGTTTCGTCTTCCAATTGGCGCGGCGTGAATGCGTATTCGCACGTGATTTCCTGACTTTCGGATGTGCCATCAGCCCTGCCTCGCTTTCCAGCGCGGATTCTTCTTATTGATCACATAGGTGTGCCCGCGCCTATGTACGACCACGGATCCTGGCTTGTTGGCCATGGATCGGATCGATGCCTTGACTTTCATGCTTGCTCCTTTCCGGTTCTGCGCCCGTATCGGGCGTTGAACTTCTGCACTTGGCCGGCGGTGTCCAACACCACGTTTTTGCCGGTGTAGAAGGGGTGACTGTAGGAAGTGATCTCCGTGACGACGAGTGGGTAGGTGTTGCCGTCATCCCATTCGATGGTCGGCAGTGTCTGCGCATTGCCGGCAAGGGTGGAACGAGTGAGGAACATCCTGCCGCATGAGTTGTCGCGTACCACAATCGGTCCGTAGACGGGATGAATGTCGTGTCTCATAAGTTTTTGCTTTCTTGTTTTCTTGCTCTCTTGGTGTGTGGGTTTTCCGGTGGCGTTGGGCCGTCGGGTCGTCGTGACGGTAACGGTTACCAGCTTGATTTGACGATGCCGGGCAGATTGCCGGCGTGGGCGAGCTCGCGCATGCGGACGCGCGATACGCCGAATTTGCGAAGGTATCCTCGTGGGCGTCCGTCAATGGAATCACGGTTGCGTAGTCTGGTGGGGCTGGCGTCACGGGGCAGCGCGTGCAACGCCTTCATGGCGGCCTCCCGCTCTTCTGCGCTGACATGCGGATTCACACTGATTGCCTTCAGCTTGGCGCGGCGTTCGGCATATTTCGCTACGGTGCGCTCGCGTTGGCGCTGTTTGGCCATTGCGCTGGTCTTTGCCATTGCTATGTTCCTTGGTGTTGTAGGGGGTATGTGGGGCGTATGGGGTTGTATGTGTTCCCTGTTATGTGGGAGTGGGCGTTTATCGCGTTTCTCGGAATACGACTTTGCGCTTGACGATCGGATCGTATTTCAACAGTTCCAGTCGGTCCGGCGTATTGCGTCGGTTCTTGCGTGTGGTGTAGGTGAATCCGGTGCCTGCGGTGGATCGCAGTGTGATCACCGGACGGATCTCTGATGATTTCCCGGCCATGATGCGGTTCGTTCTTTCTTGAATGATGATGGATGATGCTGGGCGGCGGGTCGGCGCGCAACGACGCGGCTGGTAGCTGTACCGACTCGTGGCGGCTGATGCCACTGTCGTAGGTGATTCAGTTACACGGGTTCCGGTGCTGATTCGATGACGTTCGCCAAAAGAAGGTTGCCGGCCGCTGAAGATGGAAAGGGCGACCGGCAAGTCTGTGATGCTTCCCGGGTCCGGAATGGTGCTTCGGATCCGGAGCTCTCTTCTTAGTGTGATCACACTAAGTATGGGGGTGGAGGAGTTAGGGTTTGATTTCTCCGATGCGGATGAGTTCGGCGATCACGGAGTTGATGCCGCGACGGTCGATGGTCTTGATGCCGCGTGCTGACACGGTGAGCGTGACGCGGCGATCGAGTGATGGCACCCAGTAGGTCTTGCGCTGCAGATTCACGTTGAAGCGTCTGCGTGTTTTGCGGTGCGAGTGGGAGATGCTGTTGCCGACTCCCGCGTGACGCCCCGTGACTTGACAATATTTGCTCATGACTGCCATCATAGCTAATGAGAATCATTATCACAAATTGGTGATCGGAAACCATTCGGTTGGGCAATGGTGACAGCGCTTTGCGACGGATGCGCTTCGGCGTGTCGTCACAGGTGCCGGTCTGACTATCGCTCCAATGTGACTCCGATCGTGCCGTAGAAAAGGACGATATGTACAACAATGATGTCGATCGCAATACGCAGGGGGACGCGCCGCTGCCGGATCGTGTGATTCTGCTGACCGGAGCGGAGCGGCTGCCGCGGGACCTGTCGGCGTTCTGCGCTGAAAACGAGAAGGATGTGTGCGTTATCCGCTATCGCGTGGAGCGTGTTGGGGATACGAACGGTGTGAATGGTATGAATGATGCGGATGGTGATCTCTGCATCGTGCGATCAGTGCAGGGTTGCGGTCTGGTGCCGCGCGGCGAGGAGCGGTTGCCGATGCGTGAATGCTGCGTCACCTGTGCCATCAAATCCGATGCCGAACGCATGGTCGTCGGTTTGGGCAAGGCCATTCGACGGTGTGGTGTGCGATCGGGCGTCACGTTTGTCGTGGTGCTGCCGATCGGTCTGCAGGCGTTTCCGATCGCTCGATACATGGAGGACTGCTTCGCGTTCGCCGACGACATCGGGAATCAAGATGAGGTGGTGCCGACTCCGCGTGTGTCTTCTGTCGTCTCCACGGTAGATGAGGTGGGGTTGCGAGCCTGTCTGTTTGATGATTCGCCGTTTTCCGTGCGGGCCGATGGTCATGGTGATGCGGATGTGTCGATCGATGACGGTCGTAGTGTCGGAGAGATTCAGGCGACGCTGCTGCGTGAGGCGGATCGGTTGCTTGTCGTCTCCGTCGGTTCGGGAGAGGCCCATGTGGATTGCGGGCTTGCGTGGACGGGGGAGCTGATCGCTCAGATTCGTGGCGGCGAGACCATGGACGTCGGACGTACCTGCGATGCTGACTGGAGTGCCATTGCGGACGGCCGGTATGATGCCGATGCCGCGCAGCAACGTCTTGACGCGCTGACGTTACATACGGAATGTGGCGAGGCGAGTCGGGTGCATGAGCCGGTGCGGCTGATTTGTGCGTCGGATGGATTCGAGTCGACGATGGTCCACTCGGTCCGGCCCATTCATCCCGGGCGGTTGTCCGCTCTGCTCGCCGGATTCGGGGAATCTGGATCGGCGGCCCACGTGCATATTCGCGGTCATTTCACCGTGCCGACGCGTCCGTTCTCAGTGTTCGTATGGGATGGCGGTCCGGGTGGAGTCTCCATTGAGGAATTGGACAACGCCGATGGTGATCTGCCGTGCATGACCGTATTGCAGGTGGTGTCCGAGAATCATACGGATATTCCATTGCGACTGGAATGGCTGTTGCTGACCGACGAGGAAATGCGCGTGCCGGTTGCGTCCTGGTTTGACCAGACTGATGAATTCACGCTGTGGAGTGTGTCGGGGAGCCGGTGAACGACACGCTGATGATAATGAATCTCATTTACGATGTATACTGATCGCCGGAACTGTTGATAACGGATATCAATAGCGATATGAAGGTCTTCTGTACATCACGAAAAATGGAGCATCAGATGAATATGACAGCCATGGTCAAGCGTGTTGCGGCCGGTGCGGCCGCATTGGTGATGGTCGCAGGGCTTGCGGCCTGTGGTAACTCGAACGCCGGCGGTGCTTCGTCGTCGCAGGGCGCCGATGACAAGATCACCGTGGTGGCGAGCATCAACCAGTGGGGGTCCGTCGCCAAGGATCTTGGCGGTGACAAGGTGAACGTCGAATCCATCATGAAGGCCACGAACGTCGAGGCGCATGACTACGAACCGACCTCCGCCGACGTTGCCTCGTTCAACAAGGCGCAGGTGGCCGTAGTCAACGGTGCCGACTACGACCCGTGGGCCAGCAAGGCCGCCGACGCCACCAAGGCCACGGTGGTCGATGCCGCCGAAACCGCAGGTAAGAAGGAAGGCGATAACCCGCACGTCTGGTTCTCCAAGGATGTGCGCGAAAAGGCCGCCGACGCCATCACCGCCGCCTATGAAAAGGCCATGCCCGACCAGAAGGACTACTTCGAGCAGCAGCACAAGGCATGAGAGGAGAAGGAGAAGGCGGTCGAGGACAAGATCGAATCCGCCAAGTCCAAGACTCAGGGCGTGCCGTACGCGGCAAGCGAGTCCGTGGCATGGTACCTCGCCGATGATCTCGGCATGACCGACGCCACGACGGACGGCTACAAGAATGCCAGCGCCAACGAGAGCGAACCGTCGCCCGCCGACATCAAGCAGTTCTCTGACGCTCTGGAATCGGGATCCATCAAGGTGTTCGTGCTGAACACCCAGGAGGAGGACTCCACCACCAAGCAGCTGATCGACGCCGCCAACAAGGGCAGCGTGCCCACGGTCGACCTCACCGAGCAGATGCCGCAGGAATACGATGACCTCACTGACTGGATGGGTGCGCTGGTCGACGATTTCGCCAATGCGGTGAAGTGATCGACTAGGAATGTTCGGTTTTCGCCGGTGATAACGCGGTAGAAATCAATCCATCCCTATAAAAAATCACACAAGTCGAAAGTACCGAAAATAGACCCTTGCAATTGCAATGGTTTCTCGAGGGTACTTTCGACTTGTGTGATTTTCTTTTAGGAGAAGGACGCGCGCCGTCCCCAAAAAACAACATTGCCGCACAGAAAGACGATCAACCATGATCGGTTCTGTGCGGCAATGATGCTGATGATGCTTACCGACCCAGGGACTGGGCGTTCTCGATCAGCGCGGTCTTCAGATCGCCCTCAAGCTGGCGCATCTTCACCTCGGCGGCCTCACGGTTGGCCTTGCCTTCGCGCTGGATCTGCACGGTCTCGCGCAGCGTGGCGATCAGCTCCGAGTTCACCTTCTCGAGTGTTTCGATATCCACCACGGAACGCTGGTTTGCCTTCTCGGCCTCCACCGCGCCCTGGTGCAAGGCGCGGGCGTTGGACTGGATGAGGCGATTGGTCAGATCATCGGTCTTCTTCTGCAGTTCAAGCGCCTGACGCTGGTTCTCCAGACCGAGCGCGATCACCATCTGGCTCTTCCACACCGGGATCGTGGTGGAGATCGTCGTGTCGATCTTGTCGCACACCATCTGATCGGCATTCTGGATGATCTTGATCTGCGGTGCGGTCTGCAGGCAGATCACGCTCACGCGGTCGAGATCGTCCAGACGCTTGGCGAACCGCTCCAGCTTGGCCTTGAAGTCGGAAAGGATCTGCGCCTGCATCGGGTCCTGCGACGCCTTGGCCTGCTCCTCGAGCTTGGGCAGCTGGTTCGTGTTGAAGTCGTCGAGGGCTTTCTTGCCGGCGAGCACGGTGATCTTGAGATCGCGGTACTGCTCGGCGTTGCGGTCGTACATGGTGTTGAACATGCTGATGTCGCTGGTCAGCTGGCTCTGTGCGCGCTCGAGCTGGCTGACGATGTCGTCGATCTGCGACGACACCTTCTCGTACCGGCGACGAAGCTTGGCGATGTTCACGGCGATGGTACCGAGGATCGGAACCTTCTTCACGCCACTGAGTTCGGCCTCGTCCACAGTGGTCAGCAGACCCTGCAGCAGTTCGCCGGCCTGCCCGGCGTCCTTGGAACGGGTGCGTGAGAGAATGTCGTCGGCGAAGGTCGAGGTGGCGCGCTGCACATCCTTGCCATAGGAGGACTCGATGCCCGAGCGCGTCAGATCAAGCGACTCCGCCAACTGGACGACACGTGCCTGATCGGCTTCGCTCAGCCGGGCGATCTGCGAATCGGGGGTGACGGCGAGGTTCTCGTCGGCCGGGGTGCTGGTGGTCAGATCGGCGCTTGTCGACTGGCTGGAGCCGGCGAGATCGCTCAGGGATATTTCCTTCATGTCGTGTTTCCTTTCATCAAGTCCGAGTCATCAAGTCCCAACAACCACAGCATCGTGGAACGATCATTCGGATCGGTATATCGGTATTGGATATCGGCCTCGCGTCAGCCCTGCTGCTTTTGCAGTATGCCGATGATCGCCTGCATGGCGTCGCTGCTCGGCAGTTCGGTCACCGAGGTCACCTGATCCACGGTTCCGGGCACGCCGAAGCGCTTGATGCCGTCGGTGCCGCTGAAGTTGGCGGAACGGAATCCGTGCTGCTGCCATGCGAGCTTCTGCACATCATCGCTCTTCAGCAGCGTGAGCAGCTTGCGACCCTTGTCGTCGAGCGGAATCAGCATATGCGTGCTCCACACGGTGGGGGTGGGGTAGACGATCACGATGTCGTCCTTCACCTGCTTCCATGCGTCGGGCTGGTTGACCGCAAGGTCGAGGACCTGATTCTCGTAGCCGATCATCATGGGCTTCGATCCCACGCCGAGCGTCAGGAACTGGTTGAAGCTGTCCTCCGAGCTCGAATCCATCCAGCCGGACTTGCCGAAGATGGTCTGGAGCGTGGCGCTATCGCGCTGCACCGAATCGGTGGTGGCAGGCTGTCCTCCGTTGAGGACGGTGGCCACGAGCGCCGCGTATTCGTTGCCCGAATTCGACTTCACAGGGTCGGTGGAGTCGATGCGGAAGGAGCCGTATCCGCCGTTCCAGCCGACATCGGCCCAGGTCTTGTTGTTCTTCATGGCGTCCACGGCCTTGGCCATGTCGATGTGGTAGACGCCGTTCTCCTGACTCATCATGCCGCTGCCGACCAGCGCGTCGGCCACCTGCTTGTGCGTGTAGATCACGATCGGGCTGTTGAACACGATGTCCGCGCTGGATGTGTCGATGTTCTGGGCCTTGCCGTATTCCACGGCCACCTTGGACGAGGGGAACAGATAGCTCATGCCGTTGCGGTCGGCGGTCATCATGTCAAGCGATCCGGCCTTGCGATAGTCGACGTCGAGTCCGTTCTTCTTCGCCAGCTCGGTGAACTTCTGATCCTCGAACAGGCTGATCTTCTCACCGCCGAGGTATCCGGTCACCGTTTCGGTCTTGACCGGCTGCGGAGCGTTCTTCTGCTGCCATCCGCGGAATGCCACGGCACCGCAGATGACCAGCACCACGACCAGAAGTGCGGCGAGACCTATGATCTTTGATTTTCCGAGTTTCAACGATTCCCTCCCTGCGCATTGCCGTTGCCTGCAAAGCCGTTATTCGCACTACCGGCGCCACCGGCACCGCTATTACCGACCGCGTCCATATCATTCTGCGAATTCTGCGTGTATCCATCCAGACTGGCCAGACGCACGATCGCGTCGGAATCGGCGGACAGCGCGAGCGTCTTGGACTCCACGGCGCGTGACAGTTCGCCGGCCGCGGTCTGTTCAAGCACCTGCAGCGCCTCGATGGTTTCGGATCGTGCCTTGGCGATCTGATCGGTGGCGCCGGACTGCTCGACCTCCACGTATCCGCGCAGCAGCTTTTCGGTCTGCACACCGTACACGTTGACGTAGTGGCGCAGTGTGTCGTACGACTGGGGATTGGATTCCACGAACTGCACGAGCGCACGCGTGGCCACGGCGAAGTCGTCGACCTCCTTGCCTACGAGCTGGTCGCGTACCTGGGAGCGCAGTCCGCCGATGGTGCTGAGGTTCGCGTTGGCCGCGTCGATGGCCTCCACGGCCTTCTGGCCGTTGGGGATCGCGGAGGCCAGCACCTGACCGAGCTTGCGCTCGGGCTGGGTGAGAAAGCTCACGCCCACGTATCCGGCCGCGGCCAGAATGACCGCCACGATGATGCCGGGGATCCCGCCCCCGCAGATCCAGAATCCCAGCAGGGCGAGCAGCAGACCCGCTACGAAGCTGACGATGATGCTGAGCATCAGTTGTATCCCTTCACCTGACGGAACACGGTGGCGAGATCCTCGCTGCGTCCGTCGAACACCTTGGCGTTCGACAGGGAGGCCAGTTCCTGAAGCTGGCTGGGATCAGCCTCGCCGAACATGATCGAGAAGATCGGCACCTCATGGCCATTGGACTTGTAGTCGGCCGTGAAGGCGTCCTTGTTGCTGGTCTGGGACTGGCCGTCGGTCATCAGCACGATCGCCGTGGTGTACTTGGAAAAGTCATCGGGCATGTTGCTCTGCAATGCCGCCTGAAGACCCGCATAGATGTCGGTGCCGCCGGTGGGCATGGTGTCCGATCCCTTATTGAGGATGGCGCTCGTGTCGGTGCCGGTGGTCTTGGTGGGGCTGAATGCGTCGGAGGAGAACGGGATGAATACGTTCACATCCTCATTGCCGGGCTCGATGTGAGCCTGCTTGGCCTGATCGGGGTTGAGCGCCGCGTTGAGTCCCTTCACCACGCCGTCCTTGCCGGTGCCGGTCATCGAACCCGAGTAGTCCACCACCCATACGGTCCAGCTGGGCTTCCTGAGGATGCTCTGGTAGATGTCCAGCGACGCGTTGATGACGTCAGCCGCAGGCATGGGGATGGTCTTGAGCGCTTCCGATGTGGTGTTGATGCCCCATTCGGAGCGGAAGGAATCCTTCACCTTGGCGTCGCTGGCGTACGTGAGCACGCCACCGAGACCGGTGCGACGGCCGGCCTGCTCGAACAGAAGCTTGGCCTCCTTGGACTGCAGGGCCTTGCTGAAGTCGCCGAACGCCGTATCGTTCTTCTGGCCGCGATCCACGTAGCCGAGCGGCGAATCGGAGACGGCGATGCCGTCGGCGGGGTAGATGGCCACCAGCGGATCCTTGCCGTTCTTGGTGAGCTGCTTGTTGGCCTGGATCACCAGCGATTCGTAGTTGACCATGGCGTCGAAGCGGTCGGGGTTGGCCACGACCATGTCCTTGAGCCAGTCGGAGGATCCGGATGAGCGGTCCACGCCCGACAGCAGCGTCTTCACCGAATTCTGCACGTTCGCGTTGTTGAGATCATCCTTGGTGAGCGCCTGGCCGGTCTTGGCGATGGCGGTCAGGAACGCCAGATAGGCGGATGCGCCAGAGTTCGACTGGGTCGCGCTGGTCATCGAGAACTTCAGCTGACCCGCCTTCACAGCGTCGATGAGGTCGGTGGTGGCGACGGCCTTGGTCTTGCCGTCGTTGTCCGCCCAACCGAGGCTTTGCGCGGTCTTCTTCTCAATGCCGAACACGATCGGCGTGGTCGACGTGCTCTGCGCGTTCTTGACGATGTGCTTGGTGTCGCCCATCGAGATCCACATGCTCGACGCCGGCCAGACGGCATCGTAGTCACCGCCGCCGTTCGAGAGGGTGTTCATGATGTCGAGCGAACCCATGTAGTCGAGCGTCACGGCCACCTTGGAATCGTCGACGGCCTTCTGGATTGCGCCGGCCACCTCACGGTTCTCGGAACCGGATGCGATCTTCAACGTGGCGGTCGGGGAGCCGGACTTCGGCTTGAACTCCTGGGTCTTGACGTCTCCCGAGGTTGGATCGGAGGAGTATCCGTCGACGTTGACCGAAGAGTTTGACTGCCCGTTCGTGTTCGAGTTATTGTTGCCGGCCGCGCAACCGGTCAGCAACATGGCCATGGCGATCACCAGCGCCACCACCGGAGCCATACGGGCTTTCAACATGTGTGTTATCGATGCGGTCTGTGGTCCGAACATCTCATCTCCCCTGCTGAGGTCTTCCTGTCGTCCATTCGCAGGAAAGACACATATCCATATTCCTATTGTCGATCGTTCACATGGCGTACGGGGGCTATGAATATGACGCAGGGGTAAACAATGAATGTACAGAGAGTGACGCGTGGAGTTTCCTTATGGAAATTACACAATGCGAACGATTGCACCATAATACAGGCAATTGACAGGCGATTGGCACAATCGATACGCAATCGATACGGGGGGGAAGATGGACGGCAGTAGCGTCGGCGAGGCACGAGTGTGGAGTACAGTGACATTCCGTGGTTCGCATGCATACGATGAAACGGGCGAGTGCCGACGACAAATACCGCGAGATGACCGCCAGCCCGATCAGGCCGCTGATCCTGCGACTGTGTCTGCCCGCCGTGATCTCCAATCTGGTCACCACGGCCTACAATCTCACCGACACGTTCTTCATCGGTCAGCTGGGTACCTCGCAGTCGGGTGCGATCGGCATCGCGTTCTCGATCATGACCGTGCTGCAGGCCATCGGATTCTTCTTCGGCAACGGCGCGGGCAATTCCATGAGCCGTGAGCTGGGCAAACGCAACAACGAACGTGCATCACGGCTGCTGGCGATCGGGTTCGTCGGTTCGGTGCTCTGCGGACTGACCGTGACGATCATCGGACTGTTGACATTGCGATCATTGGTGATGATGCTCGGCTCCACCGCAACCATCGCGCCGTACGCCGTGCAGTATCTCACGCCGATCCTCATCGCCGCCCCCTGCGTATGCGGCTCGTTCTCGCTCAACGGCCTGCTGCGGTACCAGGGGCAGTCGGCGTTCGGCATGATGGGCCTGGTGACCGGCGCGCTGCTGAATTTCCTGCTGGCGCCCCTGTTTATCTTTGTGTTGGGCCTGGGTATCTTCGGTGCCGGCCTGGCCACGGGCATTTGCCAGACGGTGAGCTTCCTCATCCTCACGACGATGAGTCGCCGTTTTGGTGTGATCCGTCTGTCGTTGCGCAACTGCCGGCCGAACGTACTGCTGCTGCGCGAGATCATCGGAGGCGGACTGCCGTCGCTGGTTCGGCAGAGCGCCGGTTCGATAGCCGCCACCTGCGTGAACATCGCGGCCAATCCGTTCGGGGATGCGGCCATCGCGGGCATGGCCATCGTCATGCGCATCATGCTCGGCGCGAACTCGATCATCATCGGACTCGGTCAGGGATTCCAGCCCGTCTGCGGATACAACTACGGTGCCGGCAAATTCGATCGCGTGCGTCAGGCCTACTGGTTCTGCGTGAAACTCGCCACCGGCGTGCTGCTGGCGCTCGCAGTGCTGATCTGGTCGTTCGCGCCGCAGCTGGTGGAGGTCTTCCGATCCGATCCCGCCGTGGTGGCGGTGGGCGTGGCCGCGTTGCATTTCCAATGCGCCACGGTAGTGACCAACGGCGTGAACATGATGGGCAACATGATGAGTCAGACGTTGGGCAAGACCGGCATCGCATCCTTCCTGGCCGTCTGCCGCACAGGCCTGTTCCTCGCTCCCGCCGTGCTGATCCTGCCGCATTTCCTCGGCGTACTGGGCGTGGAGATGGCGCAGTCCGTGTCCGATATTCTCACGTTTGCGGTCACCATTCCCATTCAGCGGGTCATCCTCAAGTCGCTGCGGTAAACGTGATTGACTTCAAGCGCTCGAAGTCCCTACATTCAAAAGGTATGAGCACCGTGAACACCACAACCGTATGGCATACCATCCGCGAGGCGTCGTTGATTTCGGGACTGCCGGAGTCCACGTTGCGCTACTACGAACAGGTCGGCATCATTCCGCCGATCGCTCGGGACCCGAGTTCCGGACATCGTGCATATTCCAACGCCGATATCGAACGACTGACCACGATTTCGTGTCTGGCGTCCACGGGCATGCCGCTCGACGCCATGCGAGAGTATCTCGCCAATGCCACCGAGGGGGCCGCCGGTGCCCGTCGCCAGATGGAACTGCTTGATGCGCAGGCCCTGCGACTGGCGGCCAGGGCCGAGGTCATTCGCATGCAGCAGGCGTACGTGTCGTTCAAGACGCTGTACTGGCGGGCCATTGCGGAGGGGAGGGATGACGACGCCCGCCGTCTGTTGGAGGAGAACTCCGACATCGTGGACAAGGTCAAGCATTTGCAGGCCGAGGGCAAGGCCAGTGGCGGCGTCGGGCGCTGATGGCGGTCAGCGTGCGCCGGGACCGAGATTCAGTCGGTCCGCCTCGGTGATCTGGCGAATCACGCGGGCCGGCACTCCACCGACGATCACGCTGTCTGGCACGTCTCTGACCACCACGGTACCCGCTGCGATGATGCTGTTCGAACCGATCGTCACGCCGCCGACGATGGTCGCGCCGCCGCATACCCACACGTTGTCGCCGATCGTCACGGGCAGCGAATGCTCCCATCCCGCCGTGCGCTCCTCCGCGTCGAAGACGTGCTCGGGGGTATAGATGCCGATGTTCGGGCCGAACCATACGTTGTCGCCGATGGTCACCCGTGCGCAATCGAGGATGCAGCAGCCGGTGTTGGCATAGAAATTGTCGCCCACGGAGATGTTGTAGCCGTAATCGCAGTTGAATACGGATTCGATCCAACAGTTCTTGCCTGCATGGCCGAAGAGTTCACGAATGATACGTTCGCGTTCGGCGCGCTTGGTGGGACGCATCATATTGAAGTCGTACAACAGGTCCTTGGCGCGTTCCCGCTCGGCGTCGAGTTCGGGATCGATGCTGGTGTAGTACTCGCCGGCGAGCATGAGTTCCTTCATGCTCGCTCCGTTGCGTGTGATGTGTTCGCTCATGTCGATCATGATAACGCGGGATGTGTACGAACGTACATATTCGCGCTGCATGGACGAAACGGTTCGTCCACGTGAAATAACGGGCTGGAAAAGACGGAATCTGTAATTCGTAGTGGTTTACGGACGTTTCTGTGTCTCAAAACGTCCGTAAACCACTACGAATTGTCGGAACCGTCTTTTTCGGCCCGTCAAATGCTCGGTACGGGGAGCGTCGAGTTGTTTCCCGAATACCCTTATCTTGATCTCCGAAGAGGGAACGCTGATCCGGCCGTGGTCAGCTATTACTTCACAACCTTGAAGCCGCCGGTCCACGGGGTCTGCTCGGTCACGCCGAGGATGATCTGCAGGGCGCCGTAGCCTTCGAGGTACTGGGCGCGCTTGAGCGGGCCGGCGTCCACGGTCTTCAGACCGGCGTCCTCGATGAATGCGGCGACGGCCTTCTTGGCGTTCTCGTCGTCGGCGGCCAGCTGTGCCACGGTCGGTGCGCCGTCGATGACGCCGGCGGCCAGCGTGGCGGCGAAGCTAGTGTTGAACGCCTTGACGATCGTGGACTGCGGAAGCTTGCCGGCCAGGTATTCGGCGGCGGACTGTGCGCCCTCCGGCAGGGCCAAGTCGAAGGTACCGAAGTCGATCGGGTTCGACGGATCGACGATGGTCTTACCGGCCAGCTGGTCGCTATAGGCGGCGATGACGTCGTCGTATGCGGGGAACGGCAGGGCGAGCACGACGATGTCGCCGGCGATCTCGGCGGTGCCGAACTTCGCGCCGGTAACGCCCTCCGCCGCTGCGGAGGCCTTGTCGGGATTGCGGTCGATGACCTGCACAGTTGCTCCGGCCTTGACCGCGATGCCCGCCACTGCGGATCCGATGTTGCCTGCGCCGAAGATGGTAATGGTGCTCATGATGTGTCCTTTCCACACGGTGTTGTCTGCATGATGTCAACAGCTTGTATCTCGCTTCGACATATCTCTAATCGAGGTATTTCGAAGTGTTGGTTATGACTATATACCTCGAATAGAGATATGTCGAAACGCGGCGTGTCGAAACGAGGTATTATGAAGTCATGAGCCTGATAGAAATGATGATTCTGGGGTTTCTTTCGGAGAAATCCATGTGCGGATACGAACTGCGCAAAAAAATGGAACAACTGCAGGGGTACGCGAGAAAATTCAGCGATGGTGCGATCTACCCGGCAACCGCACGACTGACCAAGGCCGGTCTGATTTCGGAACATTCCGAGCCGCGTGATGGCCGTCAGCGTCGCGTGTTCACACTGCTGGACGCCGGCCGCGATCGGCTGATCGAGGAGCTGAAGAACACCAGTGGGTTCAACCTCACCGATATCACGCGATGGACGGTCGTGCTCACGTTCCTCTCCGTGGTGCCCGATAAAGCTGACCGCGATGCCGTGCTTCGTCGTCGATACGACCTACTGAGCCGTCAGGATGTCCACTTCTTCTACTGCGACGCTGGCAATCCGCTATCGATCGATCAGATCGACGACCCCTACCGTCGAGGCATTATCCGCGTGCACGACGCCGAGATCGCCGCCGAACTCGACTGGCTGCGCGCCGAACTCGATTTGAGCTCGATCTGACAGCGCCGGCGGAATGACATTACGGGCTGAAAAAGACGTTCTCGCCGATGCGTAGTGGTTTACGGACGTTTCTGCGCTTCAAAACGTCCGTAAACCACTACGAATTACGGATTTCGTCTTTTTCAGCCCGTAGGTTGGGCGGCGAATCGGCCTGTCGTTGCCGCTACCAGCGGACGGAGATGCGTTCGCCGACGTGGGCGTGAGCGGCGTCCGCGGTCGCCTCGTCGATGATGGCGATGGCGTAGTCGGCGTAGCTGATCTCGCTCTTCCCGGCCTCGTTCGTCGTCAGCTCCTCGCCGTTCAGTACGTAGCTGCCCGTGCACTCGCCGTCGGCAAGGAACTCGGCTGCGGGGGAGACGAAGGTCCAGCGCACGTCATCGCGCTTGCGGATCTCGTCGAGTGCGGCACCCTGCGCCTTCGACAGCGGCACGTATTCGTCGGGGAATTCTGGGGTGTCGAACAGCTGCAGCGTATGCTCCGGATTGACGTACAGGCTGCCGGCGCCTCCAACGACGATCAGTCGGGTGTCCGTTCCGGAGAGGATATCGGCCAGATGGTTGATCGACGTGGAATGCTGGTCGAGCGTGTCCGGCGTCCATGCGCCGAAGGCGTCTACGACTACGTCGAAGTCGGCGAGATCGGCGGCGGTCAGGTCGAACAGATCCTTGACGATGGCGTGCTGTGCGACGGTGCGGTTCTCGCCGCGCACGACCGCGGTGACGTCGAGACCGCGATCCACGGCCTCCTTGACGATGAGGCGTCCGGCCTTGCCGTTGGCTGCGATGACTGCGATTCGGGTCATGGGATTCTCCTTTACGGTTACTTCATGGGTATTCGTTCGTTGTTTGCTTTCCGTATGACGGTGGTGTTTCCGTCGACAATTCAGTAGATTATTGATATATGGTTCATAAAGGAAGAAGGCACCATAAAGTGCCATAGTTACCTTTTGGAAACCATTGAATGATTGCAACGATTATCGGGAGGTTGACAATGCCGACTTTGGAACAGCTTCCGGCGTGTCCCGTGGAAACCACGCTCACGCTGATCTCCGACAAATGGAAGATGCTTATCGTGCGTGATCTGCTGGACGGCACCAAGCGGTTCGGCGAACTCCGCCGATCCATCGGCAATATCTCGCAGAAGGTACTGACGTCGAATCTGCGGCAGATGGAGGAGGACGGTCTGGTGAATCGCAGGGTCTACGCCGAAGTGCCTCCGAGGGTGGAATATTCGCTCACCGACACCGGTCGCAGTCTGAAGCTCGTGGTGGACGCCATGTGGCAGTGGGGAGAACAGTATAAGGAGCGGCTCGCCGCCGAACTCGACTAAAACTGGCGGCTGGCGGCTGGCGGCGGAGTCGAATCCTGTCCGGGATTGATCCGCCTCTCCTATGCACCACTACGCGCCGCGCATGCCATTGAGCTCGCGGATGCGCTCGACGAAGTCGCGCACCTGCGGTTCGGGATGGAGTGCGTACAGCAGTCCATACGATAATTCGACGGGTTCCGGCCAGTCCACGGCGACATTGACAAGTTGCGGATGCACACCGTCCCACATCGGTTTGGTGATGAGCAGATCGCCGATCTGCGCGCACTGGTTGAACACGTCAAGGTCGTAATGGTCGATATCCACGAGTTCGATGCCGGAATGCCGTTCGAGCATGTCCCGGGCGTGATCATTGCCGCCATGATGACGTCGGATGATGCGAACTCGTTCGCCTTGAAGATCGTCGAGTGTGACGCGGGGGAGTCTTGCGAGCCGATGCTCGCGCGGAACGGCGATGCATAGCGGCTCGACGGCAAGCGTCAGCGTATTGCAGACACCGTGCCATGATTCGGCGTCGAACGCGGTGGAGATCATATCGACCTGTTCGCCGAGATGCGTGATGATGTCGTCGATGGACTGGCGATCGTCGGGCATGGAGACGAGTTCCAGACGGATCTGCGGGTGCCGTCGGGCGTCGCGTTGCCACAGATCGAGGATGCGGCGTCCGGAACGGAGCATCGATACGCCGAGACGAATAGGGTCGGACGCTGATTCAGCGCGATTGCGGACCCGACGCAGAATCTCCCGACATCGGTCGATGATCGGCAATGCATCCGCTACGAACCCCTCGCCTGCGGCGGTGAGCCTGACGCCGCTTCGTGACCGATCGAACAGCGTGATGCCATATTCCTGCTCGAAGGTGTTCACCTGCTTGGCCACCGCCGGCGTGGAGATATGCAGACGCCGGCCCGCCCTGGCGAAGCTGCCGAGTTCCGCGGCGGCGATCACCGCGTCGAGTCGTCGATCGTACATACTGCCTCCCGAATATCGTTCATGAACCAATGGTTTATGATCCGTCAACTAAAACCGTTTACTAATGGCTATTTTCCGCGGTTCTTGCGTCATAGTATATCTGTTGCGATAACCAGACGAATATGCGAGTCGAAGGGTGAAAGGTGAGTGCTGAGGCAATGACGGAGGCAAGGGGAACGGCGGTGTCGAGAGACGGTATGACGACGATGGCGACTATGAAACCGCGGACGGGAGGTTCGGCGCTGACGACCACGGTTGCGGCGTCGATCGCGTCGTTCCTCGTCGGTATGGACGTGCTCATCGTGAACGTGGCGTTGCCGACCATCGCGCGTGATCTCGGCGGGGACATGGCCACCCAGCAGTGGGTGGTTGACGGCTACAGTCTGCTGTTCGCCGCATTGCTGCTGTTGTGCGGCAATCTTTCCGATCGCTGGGGTGCCAAACGTGTGTTTGTGTTCGGCGCGACGCTGTTTGCCGCCGCATCGCTGTTCAGCTCATTTGCTTGGTCGATGATGGTGCTTGTTGTTGGACGCTGTCTGCTTGGCGTGGCATCCGCGCTGATTCTGCCGGCATCGATGGCGCTGATCAACGAAGCGAATCCCGAACCGAGACGTCGCGCATGGGCGCTCGCCCTATGGGGTGCCGGCGGAGCGAGCGCCTCCGCTGTGGGGCCGTTGCTCGGAGGTCTGTTGACGCCGATCCATTGGAGTCTGGTCTTTGCGATCAACGTGCCGTTCTGCCTGCTTGTGTTGGTGCTCGCAGTACGCATCGCGCCTTCGCCGCGTCGAATCAAACCGTTCGATTGGGTGGGGCAGACGTTGGCGTTGCTCGGTTTCGTGCTGTTCATTGCCGGGATTATCGAGATCGGCTCGCTCGGCGTTTCGTCACTCCGTGCGTGGGGGCTGTTTGGGGCCGGCGTGGTCGCATTGGTGGCG
>NZ_JEOG01000026.1:0-40109 GCF_006408715.1 Bifidobacterium sp. UTCIF-39
TTCTGCAACCTGCTGCGTGAATACTACTGGCCTACGATCCTACTGGTTCATCGCATCCCACACCGTACCGGAGATGGCGCGGATGTTGGCCTGCGCCGTGGAGTTCTCCACGTTTTCGCTCATTACGGTGATCACGTAGTCGCCCTTGGTGCCATATACGATCGCCGCGTCGTTCTCGGCACCGGGAATCTCGCCGGTCTTGTTGGCCACCTTGGTGCCGTCGGGCACGCCTGCGGGGATCTTGGTCCGGCGGGCCTGCTTGAGCAGCAGATCGAGCATCCTGCCGCTCATATCGGCGGAGATCAGCTGCCCCCGATACACCTTGGCCATGAAGGCACCGGCGTCGTTCACCGAGGTCTGCTTGAGGCTGGAATCATGCGTACCCGAATCGTACAGCAGGTCGTTCATCGCGGTTTCGTTGAAACCGTTGGCCTTGGCCGTGCTGTTGACGATCTGGAAGCCCGCCTGCGCATCGCCGCCGCCGAGCGTCTTGACCAGCGTGTTGGTGGCCTGATTCGAGCTGACGGTGATCATCTGGGTGAGCAGTTCGTCGATATCGGAGGTTTCGGTCAGCTTGCCCTGACTGATCTGATCGTAGACGGCGAGCATCACATACAGTTTGATCACCGAAGCGCTGGGCTGCTGATGGTCGTTGATTGAGATGGCCGCTCCGGTGGTCATATCCTCCACGTACAGAGACCAAGTGCCGGAGTATCCGCCAAGCTGCTGTTCGAGCGCGGTTTTCATCGTGTCGAGTTGCGTCTGCTTGGCCTGTTTGGCGACATCCGTCGGGTTTTCACTGGGTGTGGAGGTTGCGGAATCGGTGGGTGACGACTGTTTTTCGGCTTCGGACGAGGCACTGGCCGATGCGTCCGGCACGGTCTTGACGATCAGACGCGTGGATGCCGCGAAGGCGAGTCCGACCACGACGAGGACGGTGATCAGCGCGACCGCAATGATCCGGAACGGATGATGGATCGTGGGATTGGCACGGACGTGTTTTCCCACGGTCACTTCACCTCGGCGGCGACTTCGGCAAGGATGTCACTGGTCAGCGCTGCCGCACGATCCTTGCCCATGTTCTGGGTGAGCACGGCCACGGCGACGTCCGTCTTACCGGTCTTCATCACGATGAAGAAGTTGTATGAGTTCTTGATGCCCTGTCCGCGATGGCCGTTGAGCGTGGTGCCGGATGGCGCGTTCACCCCTTCGCTTGCCAGATCGAAGGACATCAGGTCGGTGCCTCCGGCCTTGGCTGTGGCGGCGAGCATCTTGGTTGCGTCGGATGCGGACGTGTAGTTCTCGTATCCGGAGTTGGATGCGGCCACATCGCCGAACATGCGCTGGAAGTCGGTGTTGCCGTAGCCGGCACCGGACGCCCAGCCGTTCAGGGCCGACAGTCCGCCAAGATCACCGATGGCGGTGTTGCCATCGTCGTTGCTCATGGTGCGCATCATGGATTCGGCGGAGGACATCGCGGATGCGTTACCGGCATCCTTCGCGGACAGATACACGGGAAGATAGAATCCGGCGGCCACGAACTTGGAGTTGGCCTGCTGCGAATCGAATTCGTCGCCGTCCTCTACCGGCCGCACGCTGACCGCCGCGTCGGTGGAGGAATAGGAGTTCACGATGGACTGCAGCTTGTCCGCATCCAAATCGGTTGCTGGCGTACCACTGACAGTTGGCGTTGCCGTTGGAGCCTGCGTCTGCAGCGTAGTCTCACTTGGCTGGGGGGATGCCACGTTGCCGTCCATGATTCTGAGTACCTCGTAGGCGACGCCGCCGGTCACGACAAGGGCGGCCACGACCGCGGCGATGATGATCGGAACTATTGCGTTCGTCTTCTTCGGCTGGGTCCCAGCTGTCTGAGCCCCGGTCGGCTGGGTCCCGGTCATTGAAGGTTCCGGAACCGGCTGGTTCGGCATGGTCTGAGTGGGTGACTCCGACGTTGAGCCGGCGTCATCCGGCGGCACCGGTGCCCCGCAATTTGAGCAGAACAGCGCATCCGGTTCCAGTGCAGCACCGCAATGTGTACAAATCTTTGTCATGCCAAACGCCCTTCCCTGAACTACCTCTATATCAGCTCTTCTGAGCGAACATTCTAATCATGAGTCGGCATCGCCTGCCGACTGTGTCCCGGCGATCTCCGATACGGGTGCGGTAGGATGCAGACAGCATGAACCGCGATTCCAAGGAGCTGGTCACTGCATGATGCTCGCCGATCCACCTCATCTTGAAGGCTACGATTTCATCCGCACGCTGGGTTCCGGCGGCACGGCCACTGTGTTCCTGTACCGCCAGCGGGTGCCGAACCGTCAGGTGGCGATCAAGGTGGGCAACCGTCCGATCACGGACGCCGGTGTGCGACGCCGATTCCACGATGAGGCTGATTTCATGGCCAGGCTTTCCGAGCACCCGTTCATCGTGACCATCTATAACGCTGGCATCACCGCCGACGGACGTGGCTACATGGTGTTGGAATATGCGAGTGCCGGTAGCTGCCGGGATCTGATGAAGCGCCGTCAGCTGTCCGTCGATGAGGTGTTGTCCTGCGGCATCAATGTGGCGAGCGCGTTGTATGCCGCCCATCGTCAGGGCATCATCCACCGCGATCTGAAACCCGCCAACATCCTCATCTCCGCGCAGGGGCTTCCGTTGCTTGCGGACTTCGGCATCTCGGCCAACGTCTACGCCACCGGCGTGATGGGGTTTTCGATTCCGTGGGCGGCACCCGAAGTACTGCTTGGCAGATCGTCCGGCTCGGAGGCGGCCGATATCTATTCCCTTGCCGCCACGCTGTTCGCGCTGCTCGTGGGGCGTTCCCCGTTCGAGTACGGCTATGAGGTCCATGATCGCAATGAGCTGGCCCAGATGATCGTCAACGCGGATCTGCCGCGCATCCGACGTGCGGACGTGCCCAAGGGGTTCGAGGATGTGCTGCGCAAGGCGATGGCCAAGGATCCGGACGACCGGTATTATTCGGCGCTGGAGTTCGCACGGGACATGCAGCGCGTGCAGATGCGCGAGTATGGGCATCAGACGCCGGTGACGGTGGAGGAGGTGCCGCAGTTTCCTCCGCAGCGGGTCGGTGACCGGTCCGGAAGCGACACGTCGCAGAAGGCCCATGGCGGTGGTTTCGGTTCCGTGCCGCAGACCGCACCGGAGCGGCATGGCCGGCGCAGGATCGTGCTGGCGTCTGGTGCGGCGATTGCGGCGATCGTTGCGATTGTGCTGTTCATCACGCTGGTGTTGCCGAATGTCGACGCCGTATCGGGAGGGCGTGCCGCTCCGACCGCCGGCGGTGGCATATCGTCGTTGGGTGGATCGTCCCGGTCGCCATCGCCCGACGGCTCTTCCTCCGACGGTTCGTCCGATGCGAACGGCACGGATGACGCTGACGGTCAGTCGTCGGAGACGGTTCCCTCCCCTACCGGCCTGAGCGGATCATATACCGGCACGTCGGTCACCTTCACTTGGACGAATCCGGATCCGCGGGACGGCGACCGGTATTCGTGGACTCGCATCACCGGCGATGCGGGAGATCAGGAGGCAAAGGCCACGCTCACGGATTCCACCACGCTGCGTCTGGAGAATGTGACCGACGATCAGACATGCGTTCAGGTGAGCATCGTGCGGCAGGACCGGCGGATGTCGCAATCTCCAGCCACCGCATGCGCAGTACGTCGATGATCGGAGGGAAAAAATGACGGCGTGACGGCGTGACGGCGTTGTGCCGACGGTAGTCGGGTAGTGTGCAGGACGGGGGCGGACGGGTGTTCGCCCCCAGTGATTCGGCCTATCATGGCTCATATGATTCCGGCCAACCGGCCGGTAACGGAACAGGGGGTGCCATGGGTCGCGAGAATCGGTCGACCGCACATTCGACGTTACGAGGGGTTCGTCGTCGTGGTCCGCTCGCGCCGTTTCTTCGCAATCGGTGGCTGGCTCCGCTGATCGGCCTGCTGCTGGTCATCGGCATCGTCGTGGGGGCGATCATCGTCGAATCGATCACCCGTCGTCACGTACAGCTTGACGATGGCACGGTATGGGTCACGTCGATCAGCAATCAGAAGGCCGCTCGATTCAATGTCCGTCTCAAGGAGGCCGACGCATCGGTCTCCTCATCCGTCGCCAGCTTCGACGTGGGACAGTCGGGTTCCGACACGGTGCTCACCGAAGACTCCCAGGCGCTGCAGATCATGGCATCCACCGTCGCCGTGGATGGACACACCGATCTGCGCGCCGATACGCAGACCATGGTGGCCGGTTCCACCGTCGCGTTTCTCAATACCAAGACCGGCAATGTCTGGGTCGGGGATGCGGGCAAGGTCGACGCCGTGACTCCTACAACCGGCAGTCCAGTCATGAAACTCGGCTCGGGAGGCAGGATCGCCGTGGACCATCGTGGCGTGGTCTATGGATATCGTCCCGCCGACGCCATGGTGCTGGTGCTCGACGAACCTCGTGGATCAGTCCGCGAATGGGGATCGCTCAATGATGGCAAACGGCTGAACGCCGATGATTTCACCGTGGTCTCGGATACCCCAGTGGTCGCCTCGGACACCACGCTGATCACGCCCAAGGGCAGGGCGAAGCTGCCGATCACAGGCAAGGTGACACTGCAGGATCCCCCAACGGACGACGCCCAGCGCGATTGGGTGGCGGCTGCCTCGACCACCGGTCTGATTCTGGTGGATCTCAACCGGCCGACGGCCGATCCCACCACGCTGGCGGCCGGCGGCCAAGGCGAGGCGGCCCGGCCCGTATCGTCCGGCGGATGCGTGTGGGCGGCGTGGAGTCGTAACGCCGACAACTTCCTCAAGACGTGCGATGTGAACGGCGGGGACGCCTCGGGCAAGGACGCACGATTCGTCACGCTCAAGGAGATCGACGCCACCTCGCAACTCCGGTTCCGCACGAACCACCGTCTGGTGGTGCTCAACGACATGACGGACGGCAAGGTGTGGAATCCGGACGATTCCACGAACGCGATCAAACTGCAGTGGGATCAGATCAGGTCGGAGAACCCCACTACCAGCCGGGAGAGTCAGAACACCGCCGACAATCACCGCGACTTCGCCCAGACATGCTCGGCGGCATCGGGGTCGATCAGGGCGGTGGACGACACGTTCGGTGCCCGCGCCGGGGGCGAGCAGATCCTCGACGTGCTGCGCAACGACGAGCAGACCGACTGTTCGGTGCTCCATATCGAAAAGGTCGAATCCCCGGGCGGCGGCGTGAGCGTCGCGCCGGTCTACGACGGACGGTATCTGCAGCTCGACGCCACACAGGCGGGTACCGGAACCGTACGGTTCTCGTATTCGATCTCCGACGGTCACGGTCAGTCGTCCTCGGCCACCGTGACGTTGAACATCACGTCCGCCGACGGCGATCATGCGCCCGCGCAGACCGACGTGCCCCCTGAGTATCAGGTGGAACAGGGTGCCACGTATACGGCGAATGCCCTGGCCAGTTTCTCGGACGATGATGGCGATCCGATGACGCTGGTGTCGGTGAATCCCACGAACTCCGAGCAGGTGATGGTCTCCACGCGACCAGACGGACAGCTCGTGTTCAACACCGGCTCGCAGACCACGGGACGCGTGGCCGTGAACGTGACCGTATCCGACGGCGAGCAGACCGGAACCGGAACCGTCTACTTCTCCATCCGCCCGGCCAACACGCTCTCCCCCGTAATCGACCCGGTGGTCAAGCAGACCCAGCCGGGGACCAGCACCACGGTGGATCTCAAGCCCTACGTGCACGGCAATTCCACGCAGCCGGTGCAGCTCGGTTCGGTCTCCCAGCCCGACGGGGCTACGGCGACCGCCAACGCGGAGACCATGTCGTTCACGTTCACCGCCGCCAACCCCGGCACCTATTACGTGCCCTACAGCATTCTGCAGGGGTCGAAGCAGTCCACGGGTCTGGCACGCGTCGAGGTCGCCAAGGCCGGCGGGGATTCGGCGAAGCCCGTCGCCACCAACGATGTGGCGCTGCTTGGCGACGGCAACACCGCGATCGTGGAACCGTTGTCCAATGACGTGGATCCTCTCGGTGGCGTACTCGCCGTCACCTCGGTGAGCGTGGACCCCGCCACCGGCATCAAGGCGGGGATCGTCGGCAACAAGCGCGTGTATCTGACGGCACGACAGACGCCGAGCAAGCCGGTATCGGTATCCTATACGGTGGCCAACGCGCAGGGCACTTCCGAGGGACGGATCATACTGCAGCCACCGGCGTCGGCCAGCCAATCGTCGGCACCCAAGGCCGGCAACATCAACGCCCAGGTGCGTACCGGAGGCATCGTGACGGTCGACGTGATGAACCATGTGACCGCGGCTGGAACCGTTACAGTCGACACCGATCTGACCTATGACCGACAGACGCTCCCCGGTCTCGTCTTCGTCTCCGGAGACACCGTCCGTTATCAGGCCGGCGATCAGGAGGGATCGTTCCCCGTCACCTATACGGTGCGCGATTCCCTTGGCAATACGGCGTCCGGCACGATCACCTTCGCCGTGCATGCCTCGGACGCCGAAGGCAAGTCGGCCCCCACACCGGCCGATGTGACCGCGCAGGTGGCCGCCGGCGACAAGGTGCGCATCCCGATCGACCTGACCGGCATCGACGTGGATGGCGACGGCGACACGCTGAACGGACTGGGCAACACCGTTCCCTCGCTCGGCCGTGTGACCGAAGTGGGTGCCGACTATCTGATCTACGAGGCGTATGCGGATTCGTCAGGCACCGACACGTTCACCTACGCCGTGGAGGACTGGACCGGGCAGCGCGCCCAGGCGCAGATCCGTGTGGGCGTGTTCCGCGGCGGTTCCGATTCCGGAGTGTTCGCCCGCGACGACACGATCGCCGTGCGACCGGGGACCAAGGTCGACGTTCCGGTACTACTCAACGACATCTCCGGCGACGACGAGAACCTGACGCTGGACAAACAGCTCAGCGTGCAGGGTCTGGATTCGGCCACGGTCAAGGACGACATGGTGGAGTTCACGGCACCCGACTCCCCCGGCACCGCCTACGTGATGTACACGGCCCGGACCAAGGCCGGACTGACGGACACCGCCACGTTGAGTGTGACCGTGGCCGCCGACGCGCCGATATCGCCGCCCACCGCCTACGACTACAAGGTGCCCGCCAGCGCCACGGTGGACAAGCGGACCGTGGACGTGGACGTGCGCGACTGGATCGCGAACCCGTCGGGCAGTGTGGACGATCTCGAGGTGAACGTGGATGCGAGCGCCTCGGACCATGCCCGGCGCAAAGGCGGCACCTCGTCCACGACGATCTCGGTGGATCTGACCGATGCCGCCCGGGCCGTGCCGTACACGGTGACCAATACGCGATACCATGTGACATCCACCGCGTTCATTCAGGTGCCCGCCTATGGCGTGTTCCCGCCGACGTTGCGTCCGAAGGCACCGGATCTTACGGTGCGGGCGGGTGAGACTATCGATATTCCCATCGCCGACCATGTGCGCGTGGGCGCGGGCAAGACGGCGCTGATCGCGTCGAAGGACTCGGTGAGCGCCACCAAATCGGATGGCGGCAACCTGTATGTGAACGAGACGACGTTGCGGTTCACCGCGGCCAGGGACTATTCCGGTCCTGCGTCGATCACGTTCACCGCGGTGGACGGTCGCAAAAGCAAGGGGACGATCGTGAACTCCGCCGTGCTGACCCTGCCGATCACGGTCGTGGGCAAGGATGCGCCTGCCCCCACGTTCTCCTCACCCACGGTGGATGTGGTCCCCGGCGAGGATGCGAAGACGATCTCCCTGTCCGCGTTCACCAAGGCACCGGACGGTTCCGACGCGTCGTCGTACGCGTACTCGTCGTCGGGACTGTCCACGCCGGTGAGCGCCACCGTGGCGAAGAACGGCGAACTCACCGTGAGCGCGCCGACGGACGCCAAGCCCGGCACCACGGTGAACCTGCCGTTGACGATCGACTACGGTTCCGGTCAGGTCAAGACCGGCGTGACATTGCGAGTGACGCAGACCGATCGTCCGATGGCCCGTGTTCCCGATGTCTCGGTGAAGGTCAAGGCCGGGGAGACGCAGCAGGTGAATGTGCTGCGGGATGCCTACAACCCGTTCCCGGACACCCCGTTGAAGCTGGTGGGCGCTTCGAGTGAGGGGTCCCACGTCTCGGTGAAGTATGCACAGGATGGCATGGTGTCGATCATCGCAGCGCAGGATGCGCCGGCATCCACGAACCGGGTGGTGGTCACCGCCGAGGACGGCACCGGCGACACTTCACGCAGGGTGAGCGCCACGATCACGGTATCGGTGGTGGGCCTGCCGGATGCGCCGTTGCTGTCCCCGATCACGGATCTGCCTTCGGATGGCACCGTGAGCCTGTCGTGGACGCCGGGGTCGGCGAACGGCAGTCCGATCGTCGAATATCAGGTGGAGTATGACGGCGGTTCCGTCTCATGCGGTACGAACACGTCATGCCGGGTCACCGGATTGGAGAACGGCCGCGAATACTCGTTCACCGTGCGCGCACGCAACGAGGTGGGATGGTCCAAGCCGTCGAACACGGTGAAGGCGACGCCGGATCGCGTGCCAGCGGCACCGGGCGGGGTGACCGTGACCGGCGGCTATCATGCGGTGACGGTGAACTGGTCCGCGCCGGGGGCAGATGGCGGCGTACCCGAATCGTATACGGTGACGATCAACGGTGCCGGAGGGACGCAAACGCAGACCGTGTCCGGCACGTCCGCCACGTTCTCCGTGGACAACAATGCCGGCGGTGCGGCGTTCTCCGCCACGGTGAAGGCGCACAACCGCGCCGGCGACGGTCCGGAGGCGATGAGCGGCCAGCCCGGCACGCCGTGGGGTGACATCGACCCGCCGTCGCTGACCCTGGAGCAGTCCGGGGATACGATCCGCGGCACGATCGGCGAAATCAACGATCATGGCGCGGGTTGTGCGAGCGTGACGGTCAGCCGTGGCGGACCTGTTTCGTGCACGGAGCGCTCGTTCAGTTTCACGATCGACAAATCCGAATACTTCAAGGACGTGTCGGTGTCGGTTACGGTCACGCCGTCGCGTGAGGGCACGCATGGTGCCACGGTCTCGCAGACCATCGTGCCGCAGACCGAAGTGGCCAAGCCCGACCTGCAGGTGAGCGCCAACGGGGGTACATGCACGGCCACATGGAAGGCCAACGGCCTGTTCGACAGCGTCTCGGTACGGTTCGGCGACAAATCGAGCGGTGACGCGAACGGATCGCTGAACGTCGATCTGAGCCCATGGACGAGCTGTCCGACGGCCACGGCCACGCAGTCGCTGAACGGTCATTCCGGTCAGACGGTGACCGCGGGCGAACCCACCGGATACGTGTACAAGGTGGCTCCCACGATCGATACGAACGGCTTCTGGCTGGAATGGGATGGTGCCGACCGCAACCATCTGGTGGTACACAACACGAACGGTTCGGCGGTGAACACCTACGGCAAGGAGCCGGTGGTCGAGCTGAGCGTGGACGGCGCGGCCGTGCCGAACGCCTCGGTGACCGACGGCACGGTGATCGACCTGTCGCAGATGAACGCTCCCGCGGACCCGTCCAAATGGCGGCTCAAGGTATCGCTCAAGGGCGAGGACGCGTCGTTGAACGCCGACTCCGGCGATCAGACCATTCGCGGAATCCGTCCCACCGCATCGACGGCCTCGTATCTGACCGATGACGGACGATTCGTCACGCAACCGACCACGACCCCGACGGCGGCCTATCTGGTACGCTTCCGGATGTCCTCATGAAGGAGCACGACATGGATGACAACAACATGGATGACGACGCGACCCGTCTCGGACGGTTCCGGGGATTCACCCCGAACCAGGATGAGTCCTCGGACGACACCGATGAGACGCGGCTGGGAGCGTTGCCGCACATCGGCCGTTCCAACACCACCGTTCCCACACAGCCGCTCGGCCAGTCGCCAGTACCGCGGGCGGACTCGCAGCGCACGGCCCACCGTCATCCCCTGATACCGACGGAGCATCCCAGGCGCGGCCAGTCACCCGTTTCGACGCCTACCCGCCAGCAGAGGACTCCCCGGCCGGCCGAGGTTCGCGGCCCCGCTTCGGATGCGTCCATCACGCGGTTCGGCGAGGTGTTCAACGCCATCGTGGACAACGTGTCGGAAGCGGTCATCGGCAAGGAGCATACGATCCGGCAATGCGTGACCGCGCTCATGGCCGGCGGCCATGTACTGCTGGAGGACAATCCCGGCACCGGCAAGACCCAGTTGGCCAGAGCCATCGCCAACTCGATCGAATCGCCGTTCAAGCGCATCCAGTTCACCCCCGATCTACTGCCCGGCGACGTGGTCGGCGTGACCTTCTACGACCAGCAGACCGGAGCGTTCACCTTCCGCAAGGGGCCGGTGTTCGCCGCCACCGTGCTCGCCGACGAGATCAACCGAGCGTCGCCCAAGACGCAGTCCGCACTGCTGGAGGTCATGGAGGAGCAGAAGGTCACCGTCGACGGCGTGACGCACGACGTTCCCCAGCCCTTCATGGTCATCGCCACGCAGAATCCGATCGAACAGCTGGGCACCTACCGGCTGCCCGAAGCCCAGCTCGACCGATTCCTGATCAAGACCTCGCTGGGAGACCCCGGACACGAAGCCAGCCTGAGCATCCTGCGCGAGGCCCGGGTCCGTGATCGTGCCGCCACCGTCCGACCGGTCACCACCGGCGCGGATGTACTGGCCATGCGCGCGATCGCCGAAACCGTGCACGTCGACGACGCGATCCTCGAATACGTCGTCCGTCTGGTCGAAGCAACGCGACACAACGATCGGATCGCCGTCGGCTCCTCCATCCGAGGCGCGCTCGCGCTCGTCCGTTCCGCACGCGTATGGGCGGCGGCCGATTCACGCAGTTACGTGGTGCCCGCCGATGTGAAGGAACTCGCCTCGGCGGTACTCGCCCATCGCGTGATCCTCACACCCGAGGCCACGTTCGCAGGCGACACCACCGACAGCGTGATCGCCTCGGTGCTTGACGACGTGGTCGCCCCCACCATCGGCGCATAGGACGCGATCATGGCACGACCGATCCCCCTTTCCCGATTCCGCCCGACAACGGCGCTGCTGCAACGCGCCCTTCTGCGGGATTACGTCTCCCCGCTCGGCTGGACCATACTGGTCGCCGCCGTGCTGTGCGCGGTAGGATACATCGCCCTCGGGTGGAACGAACTGCTCGCCATGACCGTGATCTGGACGATCCTGCTCATCATCGCGATCGTGATGTCACTGGGCAACACCGGCTTCTCGGCACGGCTCGACGTGCCCGCACGACGCATCATGGTCGGGGACGACATCACCGTGAACGTGACGGTGAGCAACCCCGGGCGCGCCACCACGGCACACGCCCACGGCGATCTTCTGATCGGCGACGACCATGAGGGCTTTCCCATCCCCGCACTGTCCCCACGGCAAAGCAGACAAACCGCCATCGGGTTCACCGCCGCGTCGCGGGCCGTGTTGTCCGTAGGACCGTTGCGGGTGCGCAAAGGCGATCCGTTCGGTCTGATCCGCCACGAAAAGACCGTCGCCGACCGGATCGACGTCTACATCCACCCCCGTACCATACGACTGCACACGCTGAACGCCGGAATCCAACGCGATCTGGAGGGACAACCGAGCGGCGACATCGTGGACGACGATCTTGACTTCTACGGACTGCGCGAATACGAACCGGGCGACGACATGCGCAACGTGCACTGGCTGTCCACCGCCAAGGCGGGCACGCTGATGATCCGACAGTATGAAGCCACGCGACGCACCACCACCGCGCTCGTACTCGACGTGGATCCCACGCACTACGCCAGCCGCGAGGAATTCGAACTCGCCGTATCCGTCCACGCGTCGATCGGCGTGCAATGCCTGATGCAGCAGCGTCCGCTGCGAACCGTGGTCGCCGGTCACCGCGACGACCCCCGCACCACCATGACGTTCCTCGACGCCTGCAGCACCATCGAGCCGAAGGACCGACCGGAGACGAATCTCGCCGCGTCGACCCTGAACCACTGTCCCGACGCCTCGCTCTACTGCCTCACCGTGGGATCCGGCAACCCCGATGACGACATCAAACGCATGATGCTCACCATGCCGCCAGGCTCATCGCGCATGGTGTTGCGAACCGATCCCAGCGCGCAACGATCCCTGCGACGGTTCGACGGCTTCACCCTAGCCGTCATCGGTAGTCTCGACGACCTCCCGCTGATCATGGAGGCCATGGCATGACCGCCCGCACCACCGTTCCCGGCTCCTGGGCGGATTCGCCCAACCCCACCATCCTCGTCTCGCGCACCGCGGCACCGGGATCACGACTCCCCCGTCGTCGTGCGATGGCACGGCTGCGATCCGATCAGTACATCATCATCAACGCCATCGTCATCATGCTGGCGAATCTCACGGCATCGCTGAACCTGCTCGGCGTCTACGGCACACCAGCCGCATGGGCGGCTGGAGCCATCCCCGCGGCGCTGATCGGCATCGCCTGCGCGCTCGCCGGCAGAAGCGCATTGCTGCGATTGTGGTGGCAACTGCTGCTGCTCGCGATCGCCCAATTCGTCATCGGACCGGTGATCGCCCTGCCCCACACCACGATCGCACGGGTGATACCCACGCTCGACACGATCGCGCAGGGCGCGGCCGCCACAATCGGGGCGTTCAAGTACATCATCGCCATCGAGCCCGCGGTGGGCACCGGAAGCGGTGATCTGATGGCCCTGTGGACCATCGTGCTGTGGGCCACGTTCCTGTCGGGCGTGTTCGCGTTCTCCACGAATCCATTGCTGTCACTGCCATCGCTGGCGATCGTGCTGGTGAATCTTGCCGCCTGTGCGGCGTTGGGCACATCGTCGGGATTCCACCCCGTCGTCATCGGGGTGCTGATCGCCCTGACCATGCTGATCTGGATGAGCTGGCGCATGCGTCTGCTGGAGGCGAACCGTCTGCTCGCCGCCGTACTGATCACGGCACTGGCCACGATCGGTGCCGGCGGCGCCGCGTTCGCCATCGACGGACAGCGTCAGGTACTGCGTGATCATTACGATCCGCCGCTCAGCCCATACGACTATACGAGTCCGCTGAGTGGTCTGCGATCGTATGTGAAGGATCATAAGGATGACAAGCTGCTCACCGTCACCGGTCTGCCCGCCGGAACGCCGGTACGGCTGGCGGTGATGGATCGGTTCGACGGTTCGGTATGGAATCTGTCCGATTCGTCCGCCGCGTTCGGCTCGTCCGACTACCGCCGTGTGGGCGACACCATCGACGGCGACCGCACTGACCGGAGTGGAAGCAAGCTCAAGAGCACGCCGTTCACGGCGACGTTCACCGTGCACAACGGACTCGGTGACGTCTGGCTGCCCACGGCAGGCGAGGCGTCCTCCGTATCGTTCGGCTCGTCGGATCTGTCACAGTCCTTCTACTACAACGCCGGCACCGATTCCGCGCTGCTGTCGTCCGGACTCGATTCCGGACTCACATATGTGGAACATGGTCGGCTCACCGAGCAACCGAACGCCCAGCAGATCACCGACGCCGACGCCGCGCCCATAAGCCAGCCGAAGGCCCAGGATGTGCCGGATTCGGTGGAGTCCGCGGCCACGTCGTTCGCCGGCGGCGAGACGAAAGGCGGTGCGGCCGCGCAGAAGCTCGCCGACAAGCTCAAGGAGAACGGCTGGTTCTCCCACGGCCTGCAGGGCGACTATCCATCATTGCCCGGCCATGGCGCCTACCGCATCGATCTGCTGCTCAACGGCAGCGCCATGGTGGGCGACAGCGAACAGTACGCCTCCGCCATGGCGCTCATGGCCCGTGATCTGGGTCTTCCGTCACGCGTGGTGATGGGGTTCCTGCCCAAGGATTCCGACGGCAGCATCTCCGATGAACGCACCACGGTACGTGACGACGGCACCACGAGCATCGACTTCACCGGCAACGACATCGACGCCTGGGTGGAGATCCGACTCGACGGCTACGGCTGGGTGGCGTTCTACCCCACCCCCAAGGAGACGAAGATCCCGAACGACGATCAGAACCTCACACCGCCGAATCCTCAGACGCTGGTCCGCCAGCCTCCCGTGCCGTTGCAGGACCCGTTGCGCGAACAGAACCGTACCACCAGTCAGACGAACATCGGCGGCAGCGACGCGAATGCGAACACCACGGCCTTCTGGCGCATGTTCCAGCTGATCGCCGGTCGGGTGGCGTTGTACGGCAGCCCGTTGTGGATCGCTCTGATCATCGTCGGCGCGATCCTATTGTTCAAGACGATCCTGTTGCGACGGGCACGAGGCCGGGGCTCGCCGGGCATGCGCATCGCCCAGGGATGGCGTTGGCTGTGCATGCTCGCCGCCCAGTGCGGCACACCGGTGTCCGGAACACGCCGCGAGCAGAGCCGTATGCTGGCCGACCGGTTCTCGCTGTCGGCGGAGACGCTGGACGATCTGGGCAGGCGCGCGGACCGTGCCACGTTCTCCGGTGAGGATACGGACGAACGTACGGCGGCCGACTACTGGACGGACGTGGACCGGGTCCGTCAGGCCATGCTGCGGTCGCTGCCGAAACGTCAGGCCGTGATCGCCCGGCTGTCGGTCAGGGGGCTGTTCACGGATCCCGTGGATTCGATCGTCCATGAGGACTCGCCACACAAACCGGACAAACCGGATAAGCCTGACAAGACGGCCAAGCCGAACAAGCCACGTAAGGGCTTCATCCATACTGTTTTCCACACTCACACCATGCAAGGAGCATCATGACCCACGTGTATCTCGACGCGGCGATGATCTGCGACATCGGTCGCAGGCGCAGCACCAATCAGGACCACGGTCTGGCAAGCGGCGGACTGTTTCTGGTATGCGACGGCATGGGTGGCGGCGTTGCCGGACAGGAGGCCAGCGCGCGCACCATCCGTCACTGCGAGTCGTTGATCGACAGGGAACGTCGCTCCAAATCCGACATCGCCGCGGTCATCGACGAAGCGCAACGTGACGTATGCGAACTCGGTCGCGAACTCGGCGGCATTTCCGGCACCACGCTCACCGGATTGGTGCTGTCAGACATGGGCAACGTCGTGACCGGCGAACCATACAGCACCCGCACCGACGTCAGTGGATTCCCCGACGAGGACGACGACACCATCGACGGCATTGCCGCGGTGCCCGATGCTGTGGTCACCGCCCGCCTCGATCTTGAGGATCTGAACGACGACACCATCGACTCATTGCCGGATGCCAACGGAACGGGATTCCCCTGCGTACTCGACTTCGACGCCGACACCATGCCGTCGTGGTATGTGGTGAACATCGGGGATTCACGAACCTATCATCTTGACGCCCAGCCGGGCGGAGGCTGGAGCGCCTCATCCATGGTGCAGGTCACCCGGGATCATTCCCGCCGTCAGGAGCTGATCGACGCCGGAGTGATGCTGCCGGAGCTTGCCGACCAGCTGGTGCCGCGCAATCTCATCACCCAATGCGTGGGCGCACCGGAGGGCATCGACCCCGACTACTTCCGCGCCGATCTGCCCGGACGGTTCATCGTCTGCTCCGACGGACTGCATTCCGAACTGGACGACGATGCGATCGCGGCGATCGCGGCGGTCAACCGTGATCCGCGTGAAACCGTTCAGGCGCTTGTAGATGCGGCGCTCGCCGCAGGTGGCAAGGACAACATCACGGTGATCGTGGTGGATACGGTCTGCTCGTCCACCGACGTCATGGCGTCGCGTGACGATAATGCCGCATGGTCGTATGTAAAGATCGCCCGCAATGAGGACCTTTCCAGCATCAGCGAGTCGACACTGGATACACTGCGAACAGTGGCCGCCCGTCATCGGCCTGACAGCGTTGGGGAGTGAATGTAATGGTTGATTATGATTCCGCCGTCAAGGCGGTGCAGGATCCGAATGCGGACCCGGTGTTTCTGGCACGGATCGCCTACGAGAACCCGGAGTTCGGCGCGAATGTGGCGGCGCACGAGCGGGCGTATCCCGGACTGTTGCGTTGGATAGCCGAATTCGGCGACGACCGGGCGAAGGCCGAGGCCGCGGAACGCGGATATCGGGGAAGCGGACCAGCCACACCCCGCAACGACGGCACTCGCAACAACACCCGTCACAACGCACAGCCAGCGCAGCAGGCGCAATCGGCACAGCCACAATCGTCACCGTCACAATCGGCGGCACCAGCGCAGCCGTCGGCACCGCAATCGGTCGCACCGCTGATTCCCGAGCATCAGCAGAAGCCTCAGTCCCGACCAGGATCCGAGCCTCGCGGCTCTCAGTCTCAACCTCAACTGAACGATGACGCGAACGGCAATCACGGCAATCCTTACGGATTCACCGTGGAACAGGCGCTCGACCCGCATACCAGTGCGATTACGATCGCACAGATCGCCCAATACGCGCCCGAGCTGCGTGTCTATCTGGCACGGAATCCCAGCACGTATCCGGAATTGCTTGACTGGCTCGCCCGGCAGCACGATCCGCAGATCGACGCCGCCCTAGCCGAGCGTCGTGCCGCAAACGCATAACACTCATAACGCGTTCGCCTTGATCAGCCTTCTTCGAGGTTGAAGAACTGGTCGCCGATCCGCACCGTACAGGGCACGGTTACCCTCACCGGACGTTCCTTCACCGGGATCTCCTCGCCATTGACGATGAGGTAGGTGCCGTTGAGGGAACGGTAGTCCTCGATCCATAGCCGTCCCTCGCGGTCGAAACTCACTGCGGCATGGTTGCGCGATATGGTACGGGTCGGATCGTCGAGTTTCTGCGGCAGTACGCCTTCCGGTACGGCCTTGGTGGGCTTGCGCCCGAGCAGCGCGCTGTGATCGAGAATCACGGTCTGCCCGGTGGAGTCGTTGCGCAGCACATACCGGTGTCTTGGTCGCCGATCGATGAACGACGAGGACAGCACGGTGCCATCCCAGTCAGCGTCGCCGTAGACGCCGGCACTGGTACTGGCGCTGGTATCCGTATTAACGGCATTGGTAGCATTAACGGCATTGGCGACTTTGCCATTGGCCGGTTCCGCGGATGCGGCGGAAGCCCCCGACTCATATGTTCCACCGGTGTTCGTTCCCGACGAATGCCCCTGCATGGTGTCGTCGTCATACCATCCGGGTTCCGGTGGCGGAGGATAGGGAATGCTTCTGCTCATACGTTCAGTCCTACCACATGCGTGGCATTACGACGATGACTGCAGTATCCGATGCCATGACTTGCCGCGCGAATTGCCATATGACTTACCGTATCGATCATCATGCCGGCCGTTACCACTGCCGATTAGGATGGACAGGACGATCACATGCACCGGAGGGGGATCATGACCGCACCGCGCACCACCGCAGACGTCGACGACAACGCAGACGAGGAAGCGGACGCCAACAACGACGAAACAGCCTCGAACGATGACATCATCGACGAGATTCGTCTGCCACTGCTCGCCAAAATCTACGGGGCGCTGTGTCTGATCGTTGGCGCGGTCGCGTTCCCACTGCTGATATGGGCCATCATCGTGGTGGTACGTTCGATCGACATGGCCACCATCCCGCCCACGCTCACCGTGATCCTCACTGTGGTGCATGCCCTGATGCTGGTGTCCGGCAGCGCGGCGCTCATCGTGTTCGGCGTGCTGCTGCTGCGTAACCGACGAAGGTACGCGGCTCGCTGGGCGTATGTGCTGATGCCGATCACCATCCTGCAGGGTCTGTCGAATCTCGCGTTGTTCGGTTTGGGACCGGGTCTGCTGCTGCAACTGCTGCAGCTGGCGCTGTTGGTCGTGATCTCCGTCACCGCCGATCCGCTGCTGGCACTGGAACGACGAAAGCAACGGCTGCTGCGACGGATCAAGGAGCAGGACGAGCTCGCGGCGGCGGCCAGGATCAACATGGTGGGCCGTGATCTGACGGGTCGCGGCTACATCGCATTGGATTTCTTCAATCTGTTCTGGGTGTTCGTCGTGGCAAGCGTGGTGGGACTCGGCATCGAAACCGTGTACCACATGGCGTTGTATCACGGCGAACTGCAGGATCGGGCGGGTCTGCTCTACGGACCGTTCTCCCCCATCTACGGTTTCGGCGGCTTACTGCTTACGGTGTTTCTCAACCGACTGTGGAATCGTAATCCGGTGCTGATCTTTCTGGCCAGTGCGGTGATCGGCGGCGCGTTCGAGTATGCGACCAGCTGGTTCATGGAGGTGGCGTTCGGCGTCACGGCATGGGATTACACGGGTCAGTGGCTGTCGATCGGCGGCCGTACGAGTGGAAAATACATGATCATGTGGGGATTGCTGGGTGTGATCTGGATCCGGTGGTGTCTGCCTCGACTACTCAGATTGATCAACCGTATTCCGTGGCAATGGCGGTATGGTCTGACCGTGCTGTGCTTTGTGCTCATGTTCATCAACGGCACGATGACGCTGATGGCGCTGGACTGCTGGTATTCGCGGGTGTCCGGTCTTGAACCGAGCTCCCCCATCGAGATGTTCTTCGCGAATCATTACGACAACGCCTATATGCAGCATCGATTCCAGACCATGACCATCGATCCGTCGCTCACCGGTCGCGTGTGAGCGTATGGATTTGTGGGAATTTGTGGGAATGCGCGTTGACGACGCCTACCGCGTGGCGTGAAACAGCGACGTGAAACATGTGAAACAATGGCGTGAAACATGAATCGCGCCTGAATACGACAAGGGCCGTGGCCCCCGAAACGGGAGTCACGGCCCTTGGTATATCGATATCGGCTGTCGTATCGACTCAGTGCGCTGCCGAATCAGCTCACTGGGCGTCGCCGGCCGGCTGATCGCCGTCGGCGTCACCGTTGGCGTTGCCGTCGTTGTCGGCGCTGTCGTCACCGAACGCACCGGACAGATCGCCGAGGTGCGAGTTGATGTCGGCCGAGCCGTTGCCGTCAGCGTCGCCGCCGAGATCGTTGAGGAAATCGTCGGGGTTGAAGTCGTCGCCAAGGCTCAGATCACCAAAGTCGATGTTGGAGAAGTCCACATCGCTCAGATCGGCGTCGGACAGATCCACCAGACCGTCGGCGTTGTCATCGCTCAGGCCGAAGCTCGGGTAGATGGTGTCGCGGATGGCCTTGTCGGGCTCCACGCGGGCGTTGCGGTAACGCGCCAGACCGGTACCGGCCGGGATCAGCTTACCGATGATCACGTTCTCCTTGAGGCCCTTGAGATCGTCGACCTTCTGGTTCAGGGCGGCTTCGGTGAGCACGCGCGTGGTCTCCTGGAAGGAGGCCGCGGAGAGCCAGGAGTCGGTGGCCAGCGAGGCCTTGGTGATACCCATGAGCTCGGGACGACCGGTGGCCGGACGCTTGCCAGCCTTCAGGGCGGCCTTGTTGACCTCCTTGAAGCGGGCCTTGTCGACCAGTTCGCCCGGCAGCAGCTCGGTGTCGCCGGAGTCGAGCACGGTGTAGCGACGCAGCATCTGGTGCACGATGACCTCGATGTGCTTGTCGTGGATGTCCACACCCTGGGAGCGGTACACGGTGTGCACTTCCTCCACGATGTTCACCTGCGCGGCGCGGGCGCCCATGATGCGCAGGATCTTCTTCGGATCCACGGAGCCTTCGTACAGCTTGGTGCCGCGCTTGATGTGCTCGCCGTTCTTGACGCGCAGCGGCACGCGGGTCGACACCTTGTAGTCGAAGTGGTCCACCTTCTCGCCATCGGCGTTGCAGGCCTCGGGATCGTCCGGGAACAGCGTCACCACGCGACCGGTCTCGTTGTCCTCGACCTTCACGGTGCCGTCGTACTCGGCGATCATGGCCTCACCCTTAGGCGTACGGGCTTCGAAAAGCTCCGTGACACGGGGAAGACCCTGGGTGATATCGGCCGCGGCGGCCACACCACCGGAGTGGAAGGAACGCAGCGTCAGCTGGGTACCAGGCTCACCAATGGACTGGGCGGCCACGATACCGACGGCCTCGCCGGTGTCCACCAGCTTGTTGGTGGCCAGCGACCAGCCGTAGCACTTGGCGCACACGCCTCGACGGGACTCGCAGGTCAGCACGGAACGGGCCTTGACCTCTTCCACGCCGTGGGCCACGAGATCCTTGAGCACGTCCATCGACAGGGCGTCGTCACGGTGGTAGAGCACCGTGGTGCCGTCGGCCGGGTCGATCACGTCGGCAGCGAGCAGACGGGAGTACGGACCACCATCGGCGGCCTTGACGAGCGTCAGGTTGCCGTCCTCGTCACGGTCGGCCACGCGCATCTTCAGACCCTGCTTGGTGCCGCAATCCTCCTCGCGCACGATCACGTCCTGGGAGACGTCAACCAGACGACGGGTCAGGTAACCCGACTCTGCGGTCTTCAGTGCGGTATCGGCCAGACCCTTACGCGCACCGTGCTGGGAGATGAAGTACTCCAGCACGGACAGGCCGTCGCGGTAGTTGGACTTTACGGGTCGAGGAATCGGCTCACCCTTCGGGTTTGCCACGATGCCACGGATACCAGCGATCTGGTTGATCTGCATCATGTTTCCTCGTGCACCGGACTGCACGATGATCGACAGGTTGTTCGTCGGGAGGAAGCCCTTCTCGACGGCCTTCGATACGTCGCTGGTGCAGTCGTTCCACAGGTTGATGAGCTGCTGACGACGCTCCTCCTCGGTAAGCAGACCCATGTCGTACTTGCCGTTGATCTTGCTCGCCTGCTCCTCGGCCTTGTCGATGTACTCGTGCAGTTCCGGCGGCTCGATGACGTCGGAGAACGCGAAGGTCACGCCGGACCACGGAGCGCGGGTGAAGCCCATGTCCTTCAGGGCGTCCAGCGACGCGGCCACCTGCTGGGTGGAGTAGCGGGATGCGATGTCGTCGACGATCTTGCTCAGCTGCTTCTTGCCCACCTGGTAGTTCACATACGGATAGTCCACAGGCAGCGTGCTGTTGAACAGCACACGACCGTAGCTCGTGGCGAACAGGGTGGAACCGTCAACGAAGCGCTCCTCCTTGACAACCTCGGGGCTGCCGGGCTGCGGGTCGACGACCTTGAGCTCCTTCGGCTCCCAGTTGGCGGGCAGCACAAAGTCGGCGGGCACACGCACCAGCACCTCGGCCTGCATGTCGATCTCGTGCAGATCGAGGGCCATGCGGCACTCCTCGAGCGAGGAGAAGACGCGGCCCTGGCCCTTGGCGCCTTCCAGCACGGTGGACAGCCAGTACAGACCCAGGATCATATCCTGGGACGGCATGGTCACGGTGTGGCCGTCAGCAGGCTTCAGAATGTTGTCGGAAGCCATCATCAGCGAACGGGCCTCGGCCTGGGCTTCGGCGCTCAGCGGCAGGTGCACTGCCATCTGGTCACCATCGAAGTCGGCGTTGAAGGCGGCGCAGGCAAGCGGCGGCAGGTGGATGGCCTTGCCTTCCACCAGGATCGGCTCGAATGCCTGAATGCCCAGACGGTGCAGCGTAGGTGCACGGTTGAGCAGCACCGGGTGCTCGGAGATGACCTCCTCGAGCACGCCCCACACCTCGGAATCGCCACGGTCAACCAGACGCTTGGCGCTCTTCATGTTCTGCGCGTAGTTGAGATCCACCAGACGCTTGATCACGAACGGCTTGAACAGCTCCAGGGCCATCGGCTTCGGCAGACCGCACTGGTGCATGCGCAGCTCCGGACCGACCACGATCACGGAACGGCCGGAGTAGTCGACGCGCTTACCGAGCAGGTTCTGACGGAAACGACCCTGCTTACCCTTGAGCATGTCGGACAGGGACTTCAGCGGACGGTTCGAGGCACCCGTCACCGGGCGGCCACGACGACCGTTGTCGAACAGGGAGTCCACGGCCTCCTGCAGCATGCGCTTCTCGTTGTTCAGCATGATCTCGGGGGCACCGAGGTCGATCAGGCGCTGCAGACGGTTGTTACGGTTGATCACACGACGGTACAGATCGTTGAGATCGGAGGTGGCGAAACGGCCACCGTCCAGCTGCACCATCGGGCGCAGATCCGGCGGGATCACCGGAATCACGTCAAGCACCATGGCCTCCGGGCTGTTGCCGGTGGAGATGAAGGCGTTGATCACCTTCAGGCGCTTGAGGGCGCGTGCCTTACGCTGACCCTGCTTGGTCGTGGCGATCACATTGCGCAGGTTCTCGGCCTCGCCCTGCAGATCGAAATCGTGCAGGCGCTGCTTGATGGCCTCGGCACCCATGCAGCCTTCGAAGTAGTCGCCGTAATCGTCGACCATCTCACGCCACAGGTCCACATCGCCTTCCATGTCGCCAGGCTTGAGGGACTGGAAACGATTCCACACGGCGGTATGACGGGCGATCTCGTCGTTGTAACGCTTGCGAATGGCCTTGAGATCGCGCTCAGCACCGCTCTTGAGCTTGGTCTTGGCGGCGGAGGAAACCTCGCCGGAGGCCTCGAGCTCGCTGAGATCCTCCTCAAGCTTCACGGCGCGCTTGTGCAGCTCGTTGTCACGAGCCTTCTCCAGATTCTGGATGCGCACATCGAACTCGTCCTGCAGGTCGGGCATGTCCTTGTGACGCTGCTCCTCGTTCACGGAGGTGACCATGTAGGCGGCGAAGTAGATGACCTTCTCGAGGTACTTCGGCGGGATGTCCAGCAGGTAGCCCAGACGGCTCGGCACACCCTTGAAGAACCAGATGTGGGTCACGGGGGCGGCCAGCTTGATGTGGCCCATGCGTTCACGACGCACGCGGGACTTGGTCACTTCCACGCCGCAGCGCTCGCAGATGATGCCCTTGAAGCGCACGCGCTTGTACTTGCCGCAGGCACACTCCCAGTCGCGGGTCGGGCCGAAGATCTGCTCGCCGAACAGGCCGTCCTTCTCAGGCTTGAGGGTACGGTAGTTGATCGTCTCGGGCTTCTTCACCTCGCCGTGGCTCCACTTCAGGATGTCCTCGGTGGTGGCCAGACCGATCCTCAGTTTGTCAAATGCATTAACGTCCAGCACTCTATGTCCTGTCTGTTTTGGTTCTTTACTGCTTCACGTATTGTTTTCGGGCAGGGGCGCGCGTCGGTGCCGCACACTTGCGGTGTGCGACGCGCGCCCGTCTGCATCAGCGGTAGGTCGGTTCCTCGGACTCGGTCGGAGCGCTCGCACCGGCTTCCGGACGGGCACCGATGTTGAAGCCCAGGTCGTCGGATGCGGAGACCGGATCGTCGTCCTCCTCCTTCATGTCGATGGCCACGCCTTCGGCGTTGAGCACCTCGACGTTCAGGGACAGGGACTGCATTTCCTTGAGCAGCACCTTGAAGGACTCCGGAATGCCTGCGGGCGGCAGGTTGTCGCCCTTCACGATCGCGCCGTAGACGCGCACACGACCGTCGACGTCATCGGACTTGATGGTCATCATCTCGTGCAGCGTGTAGGCGGCACCGTAGGCCTCGAGGGCCCACACCTCCATCTCGCCGAATCGCTGGCCACCGAACTGGGCCTTACCGCCCAGCGGCTGCTGCGTGATCATCGAGTACGGACCGGTGGAACGGGCGTGGATCTTGTCGTCGACCAGGTGGTGCAGCTTCAGGATGTACATGTAGCCCACGGAGATCGGCTTGCCGAACGGCTCGCCGGTGCGGCCGTCGTACAGCCATGCCTTGCCGTCGTCGCCGACGAGCTTGTCGCCGTCGCAGTTCGGCAGGGTGGTCTTCAGCAGGCCGTTGAGGGCATCCTGACGCACACCGTCGAACACCGGGGTGGCGACCGGGGTGTTCGGTTCGGCCTTCTCGGCGCCGGCGGGGATGTGCTTCTTCCACGCGGCCTCGAGATCCGGGTCGATGTTGATGTCCCAGCCGGAGTGCGCGATCCAGCCCAGGTGCAGCTCGAGCACCTGACCGAGGTTCATTCGGGAAGGCACACCCAGCGGGTTGAGCATGATGTCGACCGGGGTACCGTCGGCGAGGAACGGCATGTCCTCCTCGGGCAGGATCCGCGAGATGCAGCCCTTGTTGCCGTGACGACCCGAGAGCTTATCGCCCACGGTGATCTTGCGGTGCTGGGCGATGTACACGCGGATCATGGAGTTCACGCCGGTGGGCAGCTCGTCGCCGTCCTCCTCGGCGTCCTCGCGGGTGATCTCCTTGACGGCGATCACGGTACCGGTCTCGCCGTGGGGCACGCGCAGCGAGGTGTCGCGCACCTCGCGGGACTTCTCGCCGAAGATGGCGCGAAGCAGACGCTCCTCCGGGGTAAGCTCGGTCTCGCCCTTCGGGGTGACCTTGCCCACCAGGATGTCGCCGGCCTCGACCTCGGCACCGATGCGGATGATGCCGCGCTCGTCGAGGTTGGACACGGCGTCCTCGCTCACGTTCGGCAGGTCGCGGGTGATCTCCTCGGCGCCCAGCTTGGTCTCGCGGGCGTCGATCTCGTACTCCTCGATGTGGATGGAGCTCAGCGTGTCATCCTGCACCAGACGCTGCGAGATGATGATGGCGTCCTCGTAGTTGTAGCCGTTCCACGGCATGAAGGCGACCAGCAGGTTCTTGCCCAGAGCCATCTCGCCCTGATCGGTGGCCGGACCGTCGGCCAGCACGGAGCCGACCTCCACACGCTCACCCTCGTGGATGATCGGCACCTGGTTGTAGCAGGTGGTCTGGTTGGAACGCTGGAACTTGGCCAGCTTGTAGCTGGAGGTGGTGCCGTCGTCGTTCATCGTGCGGATGATGTCGGCGGACACGTAAGTCACCACGCCGTCCTTCTCGGCCTTCACCACGTCGCCGGAATCCACCGCGGCACGCCATTCGCCGCCGGTGCCCACCAGCGGGCGCTCGGAACGGATCAGCGGCACGGCCTGACGCTGCATGTTCGCACCCATCAGTGCTCGGTGGCCCTCATCGTGCTCCAGGAACGGAATCAGCGAGGAGCCGACGGACACCATCTGGCGCGGGGAGACGTCCATGTAGTCCACGTCGGAGACCGGGACATCGACCGCCTCTTCCTCGTTGGCTCGGGCCAGGGCGTCGTCGTGCACGAAGCGACCCTCGTCGTCCAGCTCCTGGTTGGCCTGGGCGATCACGTGGTCGGCTTCCTGATCGGCCGTCATGTATTCGATCTCGTTGGTCACCTGACCGTCGATCACCTTGCGGTACGGCGTCTCGATGAAGCCGAACGGGTTCACGCGGCCGAAGGTGGCGAGGGAGCCGATCAGACCGATGTTCGGACCTTCAGGGGACTCGATCGGGCACATACGTCCGAAGTGGGACGGGTGCACGTCTCGCACATCCATGGAGGCACGGTCACGGGACAGACCGCCGGGGCCCAGAGCGGACAGACGGCGCTTGTTGGTGATGCCGGCCAGCGGGTTGTTCTGATCCATGAACTGGCTCAGCTGGGAGGTTCCGAAGAACTCCTTGATCGTGGCGGCCACGGGGCGGATGTTCAGCAGGGACTGCGGGGTGATGGCCTCGGCGTCCTGCGTGGTCATGCGCTCGCGCACCACGCGCTCCATACGGCTCAGGCCGGTACGCAGCTGGTTCTGGATCAGCTCGCCCACCTGACGGATACGACGGTTGCCGAAGTGATCGATATCGTCGGTCTCGACGCGCAGCTCGATGTCCTCGCCGTTGCGCTTGCCCGGGAAGGTCTTGTCGCCGGCGTGCAGCGTGACCAGATACTTCAGGGTGGCCACGATGTCCTCGGGCTTGAGGCTGCGATCGTTGATGTCGCCTTCCAGACCGAGCTTGCGGTTGATCTTGTAGCGACCAACGCGGGCCAGATCGTAACGGCGGGTGTTGAAGTAGAAGGAGTCGAGCAGGTTGCGACCGGCCTCCGGGGTGGCGGTGTCGCCCGGACGGATGCGGCGGTACAGCTCGGTCAGGGCGCGGTTGCGGATCTCCTCGTCGCTCGGACGCTGGTCGATCAGCGGGCGGCCGGATGAATCCTTCGGGGTCACGGCGTCCATCTCGTGGGCAAGGGCGTCGAGCACCAGCGGGTAGCCCTGGAAGGCGTCGTGGATCTCGCGCTCGGTCATACCGATGGCCTCGAGGAAGATGATGGCGGACTGCTTGCGCTTGCGGTCCACGCGCACGCCGAGCACATCGCGCTTGTCGATCTCAAACTCCAGCCAGGCGCCGCGGCTCGGGATGATCTTCGCGCCGTAGACGGTCTTGTCGGTGGAGCGGTCGCGGGAGCTGTCGAAGTACACGCCCGGGGAGCGCACGAGCTGGGAGACGATCACTCGCTCGGTGCCGCCGATGATGAAGGTGCCGTGCGGGGTCTGGAGCGGGAAGTCGCCCATGAACACCGTCTGGCTCTTGATCTCGCCGGTGTCGTTGTTGCAGAACTCAGCGTTCACGTACAGCGGCGCGGAGTAGGTGTAATCCTTCTCCTTGCACTCCTGCACGGTGTGACGCGGCTCTTCGAAGTAGGGGTTGGAGAACGTGAGGCTCATGGTCTGGGCGAAGTTCTCGATCGGGGAGATCTCCTCGAAGACCTCCTCAAGACCGGAGGTGTGCGGCACGGTGTTGGTGCCATTCGCCAGGTCTTCCTCGACGCGCTTCTTCCAGCGCTCATTGCCGATCAGCCAGTCGAAGCTGTCGGTCTGAACGCCCAGCAGGTACGGGACGTCGATGGGTTCCTTGATGGAACCGAAGTTCACGCGCGGCGAGGCCTTGTGCAGCTTGATGTCATGCTCATCCGCACGAGCGTAGACTTTGGTGGTATTGGTTTGTGTGCTTTCGGCAGCCAAGATGGGATAGTCCTTCTCGTTCGCTGTTATTCCAACGGCCAGGAAACGGACTCCGCGCAATCGTGGTATACAATCGTCGCGGGCGTTTCCCCAGTTGATGTATGCCCGCTATATGACACACGTCGCTAATCGTCAAAAGATTAGCACACTCTCGCGTGTCGCGCAACTCGGTGTGTATACTTCTTGGACTTTGTCACCCCACGCATCTTCCGTTGCTCATTCCGTTTTCTCTTCCATCCAGCCTCTCTTGTATTCCTTCAAGTCAGGGCTCCGGATTCCGTCACTACTTCTTTTCGGTTCGACGCATGACGCTCCAACCGGCTGACAGTTGTGGTTACCGTCCGGTATTTTCCCTGCCAGGCACACACAAGAGGCATCATCCATCTTCGCCATGGCGACCGGATCTTGGTATAACCATGTCACCAGCACCCCTATTGCCGCCTCTGCCCTACCCGGCAATAACCAGATCGGAAGCACATACCCCTGCTGCTCATCTCGCCTGTTGGCATCTGGTCCTTTGTTTCCCATCTATTCCCCATCCCCCCAGTCACGTCGTATTTGGGCACAACCCTCCTCAACCAACTCCGACGTCCAGCAACGATTGGCACGGGACAACACCCTGATGACACTTCATGTCAGCCATGTCACAGAGCGGACAACCGCAGACAGTCGGATGATGGGAACGAACAGCCAGACGGCACAGCGGACAACCACGTGACAGACAATCAAGTGGCGGACAACCAAGTGGCGGACAACCAAAGTGGCACAGAACGGACAAATAACGGATCGACATATTCCCTGCCACAAGCTATGGCACAGAACGGCGAAATCCCCGCACGGAGTATTCTCTGCCACGGGTCATGGCAGAGAACAGCGAGAACACCCAAATCCGCATTCCCTGCCACGATTTGCCGCCACACAATAATCAGCAGAGCGTTTTACGCATTCCCTGCCAAAGGTCATGGCAGAGAATGCCAAAATCACCCAAATCGACGTTCCCTGCCACGATTTCCTGCCACACAATAATCAGCAGAGCGTTTTGCACATTCCCTGCCACGATCGTCTGGCAGAGAACACACGAAACCGGTTCCAACGGCATTCCCTGCCACGACCATCACCCCGCCATCACGCCTAGGACCGAGAAAATCACGAATTTCACACCATATCCACCGGATTTACGCACGAATAGGACGGAATTCCGCGGCAGAGAATGACGGAAAACCTCATATCGTCATTCTCTGCCACACCCTTTGGCAGAGAATGCCAACAACCGCTCATACCTCATTCCCTGCCACCACAATCGCTGCCCCCCCCTAAGCCCCCTCCCAGAAGCGCAACCAGACGCTCGCTACGTTCAATCATCTCCCCGAGTCCAGATCCCCTTCCTCACGTCCAAATCGCATTCCGCGAGACTGTCTCTTTATGTGCATAACCCCTGATCGCTGGTGATTGACAGGAGCGTCTCGGTAATTGGGGATTGTCTCGACAGGTGTGTGACTGGTCTTGGCTGCCACCGGTCGTGAGGCCGGCGGGAAGGGGCTCCCGCTGAGAGCCGCGCCGATCGAAGCAGTGACGACATGGAGAAAGACGGTTCCCGCCTCGGTGCGTATCCGACGCGCGCTTGTGACGAACAAGCATCGGACGCACGCCCCGATGCACATATGACGCACAGAGACGTCGAACAAGCACCGGGGACACGGCTCGGTGCTTGTTCGACGCACGTTTGTGACGAACCCGCAGCCAGGAACACGCTTCAGTGCTTGTTCGACGCACGTTTGTGACGAACCCGCACTAGGGGACACGCTTCAGTGCGGGTTCGGCATCCATATACGACAAACCCGCACCGAAGGGCGTGCTTCACTGCGTATCCGACGGACATCCGGGACGAACCCGCAGTGGGAAACCCGATTCAGTGCGTATCCGACGCACGCATGCGACCAAGACCAGTTACACGCTGAGACTGTCTGAGACTGTCCTTTATGTGTGTAACCTCTGCCGGTGATCGACAGGAGTGTCTCGGTAGGCGTGGGTGACTGTCTCGGTAAACGTGTAGCTGGTCTTGGCTACCGGCCCACGAGATCGGCCGGAGGAAGCTGTGATGAATACCGATTGAAGCACTGGAAAACGACGGTTGCGACATGTAACGAGACACCCCCTCCGACGGCACCACGACCGGCAGCAGCCAAGACCAGTTACACATTTGCTAGGGCACTCCCCACACTTACCGAAACACCCCCATTGCGATCCGTACAGAACACGAAGTACTCCAGAAACACTGACGGCATCACATGGCCTAGTGATGCCCAAGATTCACCGCACCTTCTGTTGTGCTGTATGCGCTGTAACACGTTCCGCACACATCCCGTATCCGTTCCCATACGAACCCATGCACCCCACGTGTTCCGCACATATCTCGCACACGTTCCGACACATCCCGCGCCCGTTCCGCACACGTTCCGTACACATCCCCATATATCTGCACACATCCCCATATATATTCCCCATACATTCCACGTTCCGCATACGTTCACATTGACGATCTACGCTGGTGATGGAAACGATGATTGGAACGGTGATGATGCCGTTGCGATCATTCGTCGTAGTCGTAGGAATCGCAGGAGTCGTAGGAAAGCGTGAACATCATGATGCCCGACATCACACCGTCATCGCAATCACCGTCATCGCAATCACCGGCACAATCGTCAACCCAATCGCCGCTGCCGTCGGAAACGGAACGGCTCGCCGATCGGATCGTCGACATGATCCGCACACAAACCAGCAAACCGGCGATCGAACTCCACGTGGAGGCTGCGGACGGCACTGCAATCGAGGGTCAGAGACTCCGCGACTGCGGCATGGACGCGCTGGCCGTGCCGGACCTGTTGGACACCAAGTACGGTGGACCGTTCCTGCTTCCCGACGACTACGAGCTCCCGGTCAACCCCGGTAACGGCGTGCCGATGGTACTGCTCGCGCAATGGAACTTCGAACGGCTCCCCCGTCTGGAGGGCTTTCCGCAGAATGGCCTCTTGCAATGCTTCGTGGACGCCACCGACGATGATCCCGATCAGGATTTCACGCAAACCACCGACGACGGCAACGACGACAGCGAGAACGACAAGGCGTGGGAGTCGTGGAAGATCCGTTACATTCCCGCCAATCTGCTGTCGACCGATGCCCCACACGCCGCACAGGTGATCACGCCGCACTGGCAGCTTCGCCACGGCTGCGTGAAACCGACGCAGGTGCCATTCGACGACGAGAACATGCAGTTCAAGTTGCACGGCGAACTCACCACAAGCCCCATGGGCGTGACCGATTATCGCTATGAGGATCTGTTGGAATCGTGTCTGGATCAGCTCGATGACGGGGATCGCGAACTGTTCGATGACGAATACGCCGACATGGAGAATCTGCTCTTCCAGAGAATCAGCGGGGATGGCCACCGTCTGGGAGGCTACCCGTTATTCACCCAGGACGATCCACGTACGTACATGGATGAGGACGATGCTGCGGATCTGGTCATGGTGGCGCAGATCAACAGCATCGAATTCAAGATGATGTTCGGCGACAACGGCATCGGACACATTTTCATCCCCTCCGCCGCGTTGCACGACACCGACTTCAGCCAGGCCTTCTATCAGTGGGACTGCTACTGATTCATACCGATTCGCTGATTCATCGATTCATACTGATTCACTGATTCAGGTTTCGGCGTGGCGCGACTTGTGCGGCGCGTGCGCATATTCAGGTCGTATATGCCGCCGCGGCGAGATGACGAATCAGATTGCCGAGGTATTCGATCGGCTCGATGCTACTCGATATCGTTGCGGAGATCTTCTCGTCGGCGAGCGCCAAGTCGCGATCCCACCGACCTCGTCTGCCGAAGCCGTCGAGCGGCCAGAATCATCGGAATCATCAAACCATCAGAACAGTCGAGCGACCGCAACAGCCAGCACGATCAGAACGACCAACCGTCCGGTACACGCTCATTCGTCGCCCATTCGTCCTTCATTCAGCCCTGACGGCTGATGCCACCTTTGTGGCCGGTAGCTTTGAACGGCACTCCGCCGCGACGCCCGCCCGACGGGAATCCGCCGTTGCGTCCGCGAATCTTGCCGGCATTCCCCCAGCCTGCGTTCCAGCCGCCCTTGTTCTTGCCCATATTGGGCGTAGTCGTCCTGTTCGTCATACCATCAGTATGCATCCAGTATGCATCAGCAGACATCAGCACGCCGCGCTCCACTGACGGACGCCGGCGTCGGGAACATCGATCACAAGGAGAGTCATGCCACAGTCGGGAGCGCGAGGATTCGCAGTGGTCGATTTCGAGACCACGGGACTGGTGCCGGAGCGTGGCGACCGGGCCATTGAGATCGGTGTGACGCTGCTCGCCCCCGATGGCACCATCGAACATGAGGACGAGACGCTGATCCACGTCAGTCGCGATCTGGGCCCGCAGCATGTGCATCATATTCGCGCGGCGGATCTGCGCCATGCGCCGGAGTTCGACGGCATCGCCCGGCAATTGCGCGACTATCTGGCAGGTCGTGTCTTCGTGGCGCATAATGCGGCGTTCGATTCGCGTGTGCTGCGTAGCGAATATGCCCGACTGGGGTACGACATTCCCGTTCGCGGAACATCGTCAGCTTCGTCAGCACTATCAGCACCGTCAGCACTATCAGCACCGTCAGCATCGCCACGCAATTCCTCCGCACGCCGATCCATCACGCACTCCTCCACCACGTTGTGCACCATGCGTCTCGGCGGCAAACTGCTCGGCGTGCGTTCACTCGCCGCGTGCTGCAATCGGTTCGGCATCGGCAATCCGGATGCGCACAGTGCGCTGAGCGACGCCCATGCCACTGCACTGCTGCTGCGTGAATACATGCGCATGATTCCGGATTGGCCGGGATGGAACGCCCACCTCGACGCCGCCGAACATGCGGTCTGGCCGCGGATCGGCGAGGACATGGTCCGATGGATGCCCCGCCCGACGCATACCGACGCGGGAAGCACGTTTGTCGACAACCCGTTCACCGACAACCCGTTTGCCGACAACCCGTTTGCCGACAACCCGTTTGCCGACGGACCCATTCCCATTACGGAACGCCAGATCGCCGGGAGAGTTGAGAGTACCGGAAACCGTTCCAGCGTCGGTCCCGCGGGAACAGCCCATACCCAGACCACGCCCACTCCCCCGCCGCGACTGCGCGAAGGCGACCGCATCGCGCTGACCGGCTCGATGTCGCAACGCCGATCCGACTGGATCGACGACCTGTCCGCGGTGGGGATCGTCGTCTGGCCGTCGGTCACCAAAAAGGTGCGTCTGGTGGTGGCCGCCGACGTGGATTCGGAATCCACCAAGGCGCGCAAGGCCCGTGACTACGGCATTCCCATCGTCAGCGAGCGCTGGCTGAAAACCGCCATCGAAAACGGCGTCGACGCCTGACTAAGCGTCCCGCAACCGCCTACTCCGCGCGGTCGATCTGCTCCTCGTCCGCCAGAGCGGTCAGACGTCCGTAGATCTCCTCGTAGGCGGGGATGATGCTGCCGAGCCCGCGGCGGAACAGGTCCTTGTCGAGGTGTTCGATCTGTCCACTGCCGTCCTTGAGATCCCACAGTCGGCAGGTGTCGGGGGTGATTTCGTCGGCCAGCAGGATGACGCCGTCGGCGGTTCGTCCCTCCTCGATCTTGAAATCGACCAGTCGTACGTCGATCTTGGAGAAAATGTCCGTCAGCGCGTCGTTCACCGCGTGGGCGATGCGGGAGATTTCGACGAGTTCGTCTTCGGTGACGATGCCGAGCGCCACGAGTCCGTCGTTGTTGATGAACGGATCGCCCAGGTCGTCGGATTTCACGCAGAATTCGAGGATCGGCTTCTTCAGCGGAGTGCCTTCCTCGACGCCGTAGCGTTTGGCGAAGGATCCGGCGGCGGTGTTGCGCATGATGATCTCGAGCGGGAACATGTCCATCTTCCGGACCAGCTGTTCGGTGTCGGAGATCCTGCGGATGAAGTGGCTGTCCACGCCGCGCGCCCGCAGTAGGTCGAACAGCACTGCGGTGATGCGATTGTTCAGGCTGCCTTTGCCGGCGATCTGTTCCTTCTTTTCCCCGTTGAACGCGGTGGCCTGGTTCATGTATTCGACCCAGAGTACGTCCGGCTCGTCGGTCGCGTACATTTTCTTGGCCTTGCCTTGGTAGAGCATTTCCAGTTTCTTCATGATTCGCCTTTGTGGTTGAGGTTGAGCGGTAATGGCGTTCACCCGATCGACGGAGATCGGATGAACGGGCATCAGCGTATCATCGGACGACCTGCCACGCCCGTGGGTCAGTGAACATCTGTTAACAGCTTCTCCGCGGTGTAGTCGTCGGTGACCAGTGCGGAGATGAGTCCGCCCTTCATGCAGGCGCGGATCGCTGGGATCTTCGGATCTCCCCATGCCACGCCGATGACCAGGGGATGCGCTTCAGCCGTTCGATGTCGATCGATATCGTTCGGTCGCACAGTTCGGTGTGCATGTGGTTGCCGTCCTTGTCGATATGGTGTCCGCAGATGTGTCCGACGACGCCGTGACGCAAGAGTTCTCCCGCCTTGCGCTGATCGATGTATGCGTCGAAGATGTGTCCGGAGCGCTCGCGGGTGACGGCACCGACGCCCACGATGGCCACGTCGGCACCGCCGCCCAGTGCCAGTGCCGTGGCGATCTGCGGTTCCTTGCGCATGGCGGTGGCGAGTTCGGCGTTCGACAAGATCATCGGCACCGGCAGCAGTGTGAACGTGCCGCCGAGCCGTTGCGCCAGCATACGGCAGATGTCGGGGGAATCGGTCATGGGATTGTCGGGGCTCAGCGTGCCGATCATCTGGGCGACGTTCGATTTCGGCCAGTCGAGAACGGGGATCTCCCGTACTGTGGCGACCACCGCACCGCCGTTCGAAACGGTGATCAGCGAGTCGGGCGCGCAGATCTCCGTGAACAGGGCCGCCGAGTACCGCGGCACGATGACCTTCGGATCCTCTCCGTGTTTCACTTCGGCCACGCGGGCGTGCTTGAGCCCGTACTTCTTCTTCAGCCCCTCCTCCAGCGTGCGCATACGCTCCAGTACATGGCCGATGCTGATGTGCACGATGCCCATGTCCCGTGATTCCTTGAGCAGGCGGGACACCGTCGGCCGTGAGTATCCGATCTCCTTGGCGATCTCGGCCTGGGTCTTGTCTTCGAGATAGTAGGAGCGTGCCACCCGCAGCATCAGATCGACGTGTCGACGGGATGTGGATGTAGCCAGAATCGATTCATCGTTGAACATATGTTTATGTTATCTCCGTTTATTCAAAACACGCAATAGTCATCAATCGTTTGTCAGTACTGAAAAATCAGCGATTTAGGGCTCTTCGACATCACGAACGATCGTGCGTATGCACATATGTTCATCAACGTGATGTGACGCTGCGCGGATGCCGCATAGATTGTGAATCGTCAACGACAACGACCACGGGAACGACCCCGAGGCCTGACGAACAACCAGCCCGTCACGGATGACGGACCCAGACAAAGGAGTACAACATGGCATTCGCACGTACGATCTTCGGCGACGTCGACCCCAGCACCCTTGGCGTGGTGGACTGCCACGACCACCTGATCCGCGTCGGCGCGGGCGAGGTCTACATCGACGGCGACCACCAGCTCGACTCGGTCGAGAAGGCCATCGAGGAAGGCGGCTACTTCGCCGAGGCCTCCAAGAAGTGGAGCCCCAACGGCGGCACCGTCGTCGACATGTGCCCGATCAACTGCGGCCGTGACCTCAACAAGCTGGCCGAAGTCACCAAGGCCGTGGACGGCCTGCAGGTGATCGCCGCCACCGGCTTCCACCGCGAGCACGTCTACCTGGAGACCCAGTCCCACTGGATCAACCGCTACAGCGTGGACAAGGTGGCCGAACTGGTCATCGCCGACATCCGCGAAGGCATCGACAAGAACGACTACTCCGGACCGATCGTCGAGCGCACCCCGTACAAGGCCGGCGTGATCAAGGTCGGCACCGCCTACGGCAAGATCACCAAGTTCGAGCGCAAGTGCATGGAGGCCGCCGCCATCGCCGCCATCGAGACCGGCTGCCCGATCAACACGCACACCACGTACGGCACCTGCGGCCTCGAGCAGGCCGAGGGCTTCCTTGAGCTGGGCGTGCCGGCCAACCAGATCGCCATCGGCCACATCCAGCGCAACGCCGACGTGTACTACCTCGAGCAGATCCTCAAGCTCGGCGTGTACCTGGAGATTGACGGTACCAACCGCATCAAGTACCAGCCCGACTCCAACCGCATGATGGAGCTCAAGGCGTTCTACGAGGACGGCTTCGCCGACCGCATCCTGCTCGGCACCGATTCCGGCAAGCGCGGCTACCAGAAGGCCTACGGCGCCACCTCCGGCGTGGACTACAACCCGGCCGTCGACGGACCGCGCATGGTCGACGAGGGCTTCGACCGCGAATACATCGAGAAGCTGCTCATGAAGAACGCCCAGGAGTTCTTCACCTTCAAGAAGGAAGGCTGATCCACGATGGCAGAGAAACTCGCCCAGCCGCGCCTGCAGATCGCGCTCGACACCACCGATATGCCGAGCGCCCTGCGCCCGCTCAACCAGGCCATCGATCAGATCGACGTCATCGAATGCGGCACCATCCTCATCATCGCCGAAGGCCTCAAGGCCGTCCGTGAGATCCGCGCCCTGTACCCGAACAAGACCATTCTGGCCGACGTGCGTATCGCCGAAGCCGGAGCCCTCATCGCCCGCAACTGCTTCGAAGCCGGCGCCAACTGGGTCTCCGTCGTCGCAGGCGCGTCGCTCACCACGGTGGAACAGGTCGTCAAGGTCGCCGACGAATTCGGCGGCGAAGTGCAGATCGAACTCGGCGAGGACTACGACGCCGACAAGGCCCGCAAGTGGAAGGAACTTGGTGCCAAGCACGTCATTGTCCACCGCTCGCGTGACGCCGAAGTCGCCGGAACCCTCAAGTGGGGCGAAGATGACATCGCCCGCATCAAGGAACTCCATGCCATGGGCTTCACCGTCACCGTCACCGGCGGCGTGAACGTCAAGGACATCCCCTTCTTCGAAGGCGCACCCGTCGGCGTGATCATCTCCGGACGCGGCATCGTCAAAGCGGAGGACCCGCTCGCGGCGGCCACCGAACTGAAGAACACCATCAGGACCGTCTGGCCCGAATAAACCGACCGGATGCCAACCGATCACACCCGATCAGCCAACACCGGACAGACAACGCGGAGCCGATCATCGACGAAGGGACCGGCTCCGCCCCAATCGTCCGCGTAACAACTTCGAACAAACACAACAAAAAATGGGGTGCTCCCTGCCCGGAGCGCCCCATACCAGAAAACCCTTATCCAAAGAATTTTCACCACGATTATAGTCACAAGGAAGTGCGCCATGACTGCCACCGAACCCAAGTACGATCTGTCGACCATCGGCGAAGGCCAGATCCGATTCACCGTCGAACGCGGCGAACGACTGATGTTCACCCGCTCCGTCCACATGAACCCCGCCTGCTCCGAAGCCAACGTCGCCGGTCTGCTCAGCCAGCTCGGCCGCCAGACCCTGTGGACCAGCTCCCTGCCCGAAGGCGACCTCGGCGACTACATCCTCGCCGAATACCGTTCCGTCGGCGTGCACATGGACACCATGGTCCGTCGCCCCGGCGGCCGTACCGCACTGTACTTCATGGAGCCCGGCGAATACCCGATGCCCGCCAACGTCATCTACGACCGCGAATGGACCACCTTCCGCGCCACCGGCATCGACGACTACGACTGGGATGAGATCCTCAACACCAAGGTCATCTTCCTCACCGGCATCACCGCCGCCCTGACCGACACCACCGCCGAAGTCGTGCGCTACGCCGCCGACGAAGCCGTACGCCGCGGCGTCGAAGTGATCCTGGACGTGAACTTCCGCCGCAAGCTGTGGAGCGGCGAAAAGGCCCGCGAAGTGCTCGAGCCCATCGCCAAGGAAGCCACCGTGCTGTTCTGCTCCATCGCCGACGCCGAAAAGGTATTCGGCATCACCGGCACCCCCGAAGAGGTCACCGCCGAACTGCAGAACCGCTTCGGCTGCAAGTACATCGTCTCCACCAACCACACCGACGGCCCCTACCTGCGCGGCCGCGAAGGCTTCTACCCCTACCGCACCACCCCGGTGAACGTCGTCGACAGACCGGGCGCCGGCGACTCGTTCGTCTCCGCCACCATCCACGGCTACCTGTCCGGCGACATCCGCGAAGGCGTCAAGTGGGGACAGTACGCCTCCAAGGTGGCCCTCACGCACAAGGGCGACCTGACCCGCGTCCGCCCCGGCGAACTCGACATCCCGCTGGGCACCGACATCGACCGCTGAGTGATACGGAAGGAACACGCATCATGTCCAGCACAATGGCAGCTTCAACTAAGTCCGCAGGCCTGACCGCATACGAACAGATCGATTCCCGCCCGCTGAGCGGTCACCAGAAAAGCATCATCGGACTGGTCATCGCAGGTAACATTTCTGAATTCTTCGATATGTTCCTCGTCGGATTCGTCGTCTCTCTGCTTACCAGCGCATGGCACCTCACCGGCATGGAAGCCGGCGTCATTCTGGCCTGCTCGGGACTCGGCACCGTCATCGGCTCGATCATGTGGGGTCGTCTCGCCGACAGGTTCGGCCGAAAGCACGCCTTCCAATGGTGTGTGATCTGCTTCGTGGTATTCACCATCCTTTCCGTGTTCCTGCCTGATCGTGCATGGATTCTGCTCGCCATTCTTCGCGTTGGTGTCGGTATCGGCGTAGGCGGACTCAATATCACCTCCATCCCCTACGTGCAGGAATTCGTGCCGACCAAGCACCGCGGCATGCTCTCCGGCCTCGCCTCCGTGTTCATCCCGCTCGGCCTGTTGCTCGGCTCCGTTGCGCAAAGCGCCATCGGCGAGCACTGGCGAATCCTCCTCGCCCTCGGGGCAGTCCCGGTGTTGCTGCTCTTCTGGCTGCGCGTCGTCCCCGAATCCCCGCGCTTCTACCAGACCAAGGGACAGGACGACAAAGCCCGTGAGGCACTCGCTTGGGCCATGGAAATTCCGGTGGACGAAGTCGGTGCCCTGCCTGAAGTCGAACAGCAGCAGAAGGTCAGCTACTCGGTGCTGTTCAGCAAGCATCTGCGCTCTCTGATCATCGTCAGCGTCGGTTCATTCTGCTTCATCATGGGCGGTTTCGCCATCCAGTCCTGGGGACAGACCCTTATGAAGGACGCCTTCGGCTTCTCCACTCAGATGGTCGCCTATCTGTTCATGGGCGTATCCGTCGCCGACTGCATCGGCCGCTTTGGCTCCGCATGGCTCGCCGACGTGATCGGCCGTCGCTGGACCATGTTCATCTTCGGCATCATCGGCGCTGCAGGCTGCTTCTACGCTGCGTTCTTCCACAACTCTGGCTGGCAGTTCTACATCGCCGTGCTCATCATCATGACGTTCGCCGATGGCGTGTTCGGCATCCTCAACGCGTTCGGCGGCGAACAGTTCCCGAACGATGTGCGATCCACAGGTCTTGGTCTTGGCTACGGCATTGGTGCCACCGCAAAGATCATCGGCCCCGCCTTCATGGGCGTGCTCGTCGGCGGCGACTTCGTCTCCCAGAACATCGACATCTCCGTCATCACCACCGCCTTCACCTTCTTCGGTGTCTGCCTCGTCATCGGCGCGATCATCTACCTGTTCGCGCAGGAGACGAAGGGCAAGGACCTCGAATCCCTGTAATTCCAATTCCAAGCACACACATCAACAGTCAAGGACAACAATCATGACCGTCAACGCCGTCGGCATTTACGAAAAGGCCCTGCCAACCGGACTGACATGGGAGGAGACCTTCGATCTCGTCCACGATCTCGGATTCAACTTCCTCGAATTCTCGATCGACGAAAGCGACGAACGTCTTGCCCGCCTCGAATGGACCGAGCGCGAACGTGAGGAATTCCGCAACGCCATGTGGAAGACCGGCAGCCGCATCAACACGCTCATGCTCTCCGGACACCGTCGCTTCCCGCTCGGTTCCGCCGATCCCGCCATCCGCGCCAAGGCACTGGACATGATGGCCAAGGCCATCGATCTGGCCGTCGATCTCGGCGTGCGCAACATTCAGATGGCCGGCTATGACGTCTATTACGAGCCGAAGACCGAATCCAGCCGCGAATGGTTCATCGAAAACCTGAAGACCTGCGTGGAAATGGCCGCCAAGAAGATGGTGATGCTCTCCATCGAGACCATGGACGACCCCTTCCTCAACTCGCTGAGCAAGGTCGACTATCTCAAGACCCAGATCCACAGCCCGTTCCTGCAGGCCTACCCCGACGTCGGCAACCTCACCGCCTGGCCCGAAAACGACGTGGCCCACGAAATCGAATCCAACATCGACAACATCGTGGCCGTGCACCTCAAGGACACCAAGCCCGTAACCGCCAACTTCCCGGGCCAGTTCAAGGAAGTGCCCTTCGGCGACGGCGCCGTCGACTTCGAAGCCGTGCTGCGACTCTTCCACCGGCTCGGCTACAACGGCAGCTACACCGTGGAGATGTGGACCAGCAAGGCCGACGATCCCATCGCCGAAGTCAAGAAGGCCAAGGCCTACTTCGACGGACTGTTCGACAAGATCGGCATCGTTCAGGAACCCATCCTGAGCCGTGCCGCCTGATCACTACGATCGTAGAATACACGAAAACACTAGCCAGCAATTGAAAGGATAGGTTACGAGTTATGGCTACTTTGGCTGATTTTGGTCCTGAGGTGCGTGCCGAGGTCAAGCAGGTGCGTGAGGTGGTGTCCGTGTTGCATCAGCAGTTGATCAAGTGGAATCTGGTGGTGTGGACGGCGGGTAACGTGTCGCAGCGTCTGCATACGGCGGATCTGTTCGTGATCAAGCCGTCGGGCGTGCGCTATGAGAACCTGACGCCGAACTCGATGGTCGTGGTGGATCTGGACGGCAACGTGGTCGACGGCACCGAGGCGCCCAGCTCGGATACGGCGTCGCATGCGTACATCTACCGTCATATGCCGGACGTGTATGGTGTGGTGCACACGCATTCGACGTATGCGACGGCGTGGGCGGCGACGGGTCAGAACATCCCGTGCGGGCTGACGATGATGGGTGACGAGTTCGGTGGCCCGGTGCCGGTGGGCCCGTTCCGTCTGATCGGTTCGGAGGCGATCGGCGAGGGCGTGGTCGAGACGCTGAGGAAGTATCCGAAGTCGCCGGCGGTGCTGATGCAGAACCATGGCCCGTTCACGATCGGCAGGGACGCGGAGGGCGCGGTGAAGGCCGCGGCGATGACCGAGGAGGTCGCGCACAC